>NZ_JNXJ01000036.1:0-66844 GCF_000716625.1 Streptomyces bikiniensis
GCCGGGGGGTGCGGGGCCGGGGGGCGCCCGGGCCCCTGGTGACCCGTCCCTTGGTGACCCGTCCCTTGGTGGCCCGTTCCTTGGTGGCCGGTCCCTTGGTGGCCCGTTCCTTGGTGCCCGGGTATGCCGCCGGGGCCGCCCGCGCCCCATCCCCGCGGGCTCTGCCCCGGGGAAACCGGTGCCGGCGGGTGCGGGGGCGTCGCAGGCGCGGCCGGGGGCCGGGCGGGAGTGCCGCCCGGGACGGCGGGGTGGACGCCGAGGCGGGAACCGGCGCCCGGTCCCGTGTCCGGCGCCGCTCCCGGGTAGGGACCGCCTCCCGGTCCGGCCGGCCGGCCGGCTTCTCCCGCCCCGGGAACGGGGCCGGGCGTCCCGCCCGACCGCTCGTGCGGTGGCAGCGGACCCCCCACTGCGTGCTGCATCCGGTGCCACTCCGTCTCGTACGCCTGTCGTCATCCGGGACCGGTCGTGTACCCGGACGGCGGAACGTTACCGCTCCCGGCCCCCGCAGGGGGAACGGCCGGGGGCGCTTTCGGGTGCCCGACCGGCCGGAACCCGTTCGGTCCCGGCCGGGGCCCCGCTCAGTCGGGTCGGTCGGGCAGTTCCTCGGCGAGCGCCCGCAGGGCCAGCCGGTAGGAGCCGATGCCGAACCCGGCGACCGTCCCGGTCGCCACGGCCGCGATCACCGAGGTGTGCCGGAACTCCTCGCGGGCGTACGGGTTCGAGATGTGCACCTCGATCAGCGGCGCGGTCCGCTGGGCGGCCGCGTCCCGCATCCCGTACGAGTAGTGCGTGAACGCCCCGGGATTGACGACCACCGGGACCGAGCCGTCCGCCGCCTCGTGGAGCCAGCGGATCATCTCGCCCTCGTCGTTGGTCTCCCGCACCTCGACGTCGAAGCCGAGCTCCGCGCCGAGGGTGCGGCAGGACTCGACGAGCCCCTTGTACGAGGTGGCGCCGTAGATGTCGGGCTCGCGGGAGCCGAGCCGGCCCAGGTTGGGGCCGTTGAGCACCAGTACCGGACGCGGCCCGCTCACGCCGACACCTCGCCGTACGCCGCGATCAGGACGGCCGGGTCGGGGCCCTCCAGGACGGTGGGCTTGGCGAGGCCGTCGAGCACGATGAACCGCAGCAGGTCGCCGCGGGACTTCTTGTCGACCTTCATGGTCTCCAGGAGCTTGGGCCACTGGTCGCCGCGGTAGGTGAGCGGCAGGCCGACGGACTCCAGGACCGCGCGGTGCCGGTCGGCGGTGGCGTCGTCCAGGCGCCCGGCGAGGCGGCCGAGTTCGGCGGCGAAGACCATGCCGACGGAGACGGCGGCGCCGTGGCGCCACTTGTAGCGCTCGTTCTTCTCGATGGCGTGGGCGAGGGTGTGGCCGTAGTTGAGGATCTCGCGGCGGCCGGACTCCTTGAGGTCGCCGGAGACGACCTCGGCCTTGACCTCGATCGAGCGGACGAGCAGCTCGGCGGTGTGCGGTCCGGCCGGGGTGCGGGCGGCCTGCGGGTCGGCCTCGATGAGGTCGAGGATCACCGGGTCGGCGATGAAGCCGGCCTTGATGATCTCCGCGAGGCCGCTGACGTAGTCGTGGACCGGGAGCGAGTCGAGGGCCGCGAGGTCGCAGAGGACCCCGGCGGGCGGGTGGAAGGCGCCGACGAGGTTCTTGCCCTCGGCGGTGTTGATGCCGGTCTTGCCGCCGACGGCCGCGTCGACCATCGCCAGGACGGTGGTGGGCACGGCGATCCAGCGCACGCCCCGCAGCCAGGTCGCGGCGACGAAGCCGGCCAGGTCGGTGGTGGCGCCGCCGCCGACGCCGACGACGACGTCGGTGCGGGTGAAGCCGGTCTGGCCCAGGGCCTTCCAGCAGTAGGCGGCGACCTCGGCGGTCTTGGCCTCCTCGGCGTTCGGCACCTGGATGGCGACCGCCTCGTAACCCTGCTCGGCGAGGTCGGCGCGCAGCGCCTCGCCGGTGTCGGCGAGCGCCTCCGGGTGGATCACGGCGACCCGCTTGGCCCGGTCGCCGATCAGGCCGGGCAGCTCGCCGAGGAGCTGCCGGCCGACCAGTACCTCGTACGGATCCGTGCCCGCGCTGCCGGCCACGTGGATGCGGGTCACGTCCTGGTCCGTCGTCATGCGTCCTTCTCGATTTCCAGTGCCGAGAGGACCGCGTCCGCGACCTCTTCGGGGGTGCGGTCGTCGGTGGCGACGACGACCCGGGCGACTTCGTTGTAGAGGTGCCGGCGCGCCTCCATCAGCTCGCGCCACTGGCGGCGCGGGTTGACGGCGAGCAGCGGCCGCGCGGTGTTGAGGCCGACGCGGCGGACCGCCTCCTCGACGTCCATGGAGAGGTACGCGACGGGCAGCCCGGCGAGCAGTTCGCGGGTGCCGGCGTCGAGGACCGCGCCGCCGCCGAGGGCGAGGACGCCCTCGTGCTCGGCGACGGCCCGGGCGACGGCGTCCCGCTCCAGGGCGCGGAAGTGCTCCTCGCCGTCCTCGACGAAGATGTCGGAGATCTCACGTCCCTCGGCGGCGACGATGTCGGCGTCGGTGTCCCGGTAGGGCGCGCCGAGCCGTTCGGCCAGGAGCGCGCCCACCGTGGACTTGCCGGATCCCATCGGTCCGACGAGGACGACCAGGGGTCCGCCGGTCACCGGATGTGCAGGTTGTCGAGGTACGAGCGCACGTTGCGCCGGGTCTCGGGGACGCTGTCGCCGCCGAACTTCTCCAGGACAGCGTCCGCGAGGACGAGCGCGACCATGGCCTCGGCGACGATGCCGGCGGCGGGGACGGCGCAGACGTCGGAGCGCTGGTGGTGGGCGGCGGCGGCCTCGCCGGTGGCGACGTCGACGGTGGCGAGGGCGCGCGGGACGGTCGCGATCGGCTTCATCGCGGCGCGGACGCGCAGCAGTTCGCCGGTGGTGAGGCCGCCCTCGGTGCCGCCGGAGCGGCCGGAGGAACGGCGGATGCCCTCGTCGGTCCTGACGATCTCGTCGTGGGCCTGGGAGCCGGGCACGCGGGCGAGCTCGAAGCCGTCGCCGACCTCGACGCCCTTGATGGCCTGGATGCCCATGAGGGCGGCGGCGAGCCGGGCGTCGAGGCGCCGGTCCCAGTGGACGTGCGAGCCGAGGCCGACGGGCACGCCGTACGCCAGGACCTCGACCACGCCACCGAGGGTGTCGCCGTCCTTGTGGGCCTGGTCGATCTCGGCGACCATCGCCTTCGACGCGTCGGCGTCGAGGCAGCGGACCGGATCGGCGTCGAGCTTCTCGACGTCGGCGGGGGTCGGGTGGACGCCGTACGGGGCCTTGGCGGCGGCCAGTTCGACCACGTGGGAGACGATCTCGATGCCCGCGGCCTCCTTGAGGAAGGAGCGGGCGACGGCGCCGAGGGCGACGCGGGCGGCGGTCTCGCGGGCGCTGGCGCGCTCCAGGATCGGCCGGGCCTCGTCGAAGCCGTACTTCTGCATGCCGGCGAGGTCGGCGTGGCCGGGGCGGGGCCGGGTCAGGGGCGCGTTGCGGCCCGTCTCCTTGAGCTCCGAGGGGTCGACCGGGTCGGCCGACATGACCTTCTCCCACTTGGGCCACTCGGTGTTGCCGACCATGACGGCGATCGGGGAGCCGAGGGAGAGACCGTGCCGGACGCCGCCGAGGAAGGTGATCTCGTCCTGCTCGAACTTCATGCGGGCGCCGCGTCCGTAGCCGAGGCGTCGCCGCGCGAGGTGGTCCGCCACCAGCTCCGTGGTGACCGGGACACCGGCGGGCAGACCCTCAAGGGTCGCGACCAGCGCGGGTCCGTGGGATTCGCCGGCCGTCAGCCAACGCAACCTGCTCAACGATGCTCCTCATGCTCGCGCCTGGCACTGCGACGGCGCGCCCGGGTGCGCGGCCCTGGCCCGCCACCCCCGATCCTCCCACGTCCGGAGCGCCCCTTTGGACTCCCGTCCAGCTATCGGACGGGCGTCTCGGGCTCCGGGACGGTTTCCTCGTCGTCCCGGCCGGTGGCGGACCTGTTCCGCAGCCAGGAGAGGAAGCCGTACACGACGGTCGAACCGCCGAGCCCGAGCACGGTGTACCGCACCCACGCGGGCAGATCGCTGAAGAACCCCACGTACAGAAAGCGCGCCACGTCGAAGGCCGTGTCCCACTTGGACGCCAGCAGCATGTCCCCGCCCATGTTCCCGTATCCCCCTGTTCGGCGCCGGCTGGTCCCCGGCGCCGACGGGAGCCTACCGGGCCGCCAGCGCCCGCTCCCCCGCCGCCCTCATGGCCGCGAGCGGCGCCTGCGGGACGCCCGTCATCCGCTCGACCTGGAGGACGGCCTGGTGGACGAGGAGGTCGAGGCCGCCGACGACCTTGCCGCCTCGCTCGGACCAGGCGGCGGCCAGCGGGGTCGGCCAGGGGTCGTAGAGGACGTCGAAGAGGGTGCCGACGCGGTCGGGGACGGCGGTGGCCAGGGCGTTCGTCGTACCGGCGGGGGTGGTGGCGATCACCAGCGGGGCCTCGAAGGCCTCCGCCGCGCGCTCCCAGTCGGCGGTCCGCACGTCCACGCCGAGCCGTTCGCCCCAGCCGCGCATCTCCTCCGCGCGGGCCTCGCTCCGTACGTACGCGGTGACGGGGCCCGCGCAGATGCGGGCGAGGGCGGCGAGCGCGGAGGAGGCGGTGGCGCCGGCACCGAGGACGGCGGCGGCCTCCACCTTCTCGACGCCGCGCTCGCGCAGGGCGGCGATCATGCCGGGGATGTCGGTGTTGTCGCCGACCCGGCGTCCGTCCTCGCCGAGGACGACGGTGTTGACGGCCTCCACGGACGCGGCCGTGTCGCTGACCTCGTCGAGCAGCGGGATGACCGCCCGCTTGAGCGGCATGGTCAGCGAGAGCCCGGCCCAGCTGCCGTCCAGTCCGCCCATGAACCCGGGCAGCGCCGCCTCGTCCACCTCGAAGCGCTCGTACGACCGGTCGCGGAGCCCGAGTTCGGCGTACGCGGCGCGGTGCAGGACCGGGGAGAGGGAGTGGGCGATGGGCGATCCCAGGACGGCCGCGCGGTACTGCCTGCTCACTGTCCCTGCTTCCGCTGCTTCTCGTACTCCGCCACGTTCCGGTTGTGCTCCTCGTTCGTCACGGAGAAGACGGTCTTGTCCTCGTTGATCGAGACGAAGTAGTACCACGGGCCGTCCGCGGGGCTGATCGCGGACTGGAGCGCTTCCATACCGGGGTTGCTGATGGGCCCGGGGACGAGGCCGGTCATCTTGTACGTGTTGTACGGGTCGTCGATCTTGCGCATCTCCTCGACCGTGCCGACGTCGAGGGTGCTCTGTCCCCTGAGGTAGTTCACCGTCGAGTCGAACTCCAGGCGGCCCACGGTCTCCGTGTTGCCGGGCTTGAGGCGGTTGTAGACGACGCGCGCGACCTTGTCGAAGTCGTGCTTGTACTTGCCCTCGACCTGCACGAGGCTCGCCACCGTCAGCAGTTCCCAGGGGTCCTTCAGGCCGACCGCCTTCGCCTTCGCGTCCAGGTCCAGCTTGCCGTACTCCTGGTTCGCGCGGGCCACCATCCTGCGCAGGGCCTCCTCGGGCTTGCTGCCCTTGGCGACCGGGTAGCTCGCCGGGAAGAGGAATCCTTCCAGCGGGTCCTTGATGTCGGGGTGCTTCTGGGCCCACGCGGGCAGGCCCAGGGAGTCCGCCTTGCTGAGCGCGATCTTCTCGGTGGTGCCGGGAGCGAGGCCGATGCGCTGGTCGAGCGTCTCGTAGACCCAGGCGTTCCGCTTGCCCTCGGGGATGATGAGCTTGGCCTGGCTCGCCGGGGTGAGCATCAGGGCGACCGCGCTCTCCGCCGACATCTCCTTCTTCAGCGTGTAGACGCCGTCCTGGATGGAGTTGCCGTCGGGGTTCCTCTGCTGTGCCGCGACGAAGGCGTCGACGCTCTTCACCACGCCGGCCTGTTTGAGGATGTTGCCGATCTGGGTCCCGAGGGACCCCTTCGGGATCTCGACCTGGACCTCGCCGGTGCCGCTTCCCGCGTAGTCCGGCACCTCGGCGAAGCGGCCCTGCCAGAACTGGTAGCCGAAGTAGCCGACTCCGCCGACGCCGCCGACCAGGACGACGGCGACGACCAGGCAGGCCACGCCGTTCTTGCCCTTGCGTTTCTTCTCCTTGCCGCGGCGGTCGCGGTCGTCGCCGCGGGAGCCCCGGCCGCGCGCCGGCTCCTCGTCGTCGTACGCGTCGTCGTCGCGGTCGTCCTCACCGGTGAAGAAGGGGTGGTTCTCCTCCTCCGGCTCCGGTCCGGGCTCCCGGCGGGCCTCCTCCTCCGGCGCCCAGTCGACCACCGGCTCCGGCGGGTCCTGCCGGTGGCCGGGGGGCCGGGGCGGCGGGTACGCCTCGGGCGTGCCGTACAGGTCCGGGCTCTGACCGCCGTACGGGTCGGCCGGGGGCGTGCCGTAGGCCATCGCCGCCTGGCCGGTCTCCCAGGTGCCGTCGTACTGCTGTCCGAGGTGCCCGGGCGTGTCGTAACCGCCCTGCTGTCCCGCTCCGTACTGCTGCTGGTGCTGCTGCTGCTGGTACTGGTCGTACGGTTGCTGCTGCTGGTACTGCGGCTGGTAGTGCTGCTGCTGGTACTGCGGATCGGCGTAGCCCTGCGACTGCTGCCGGTGCGGGTCGCCCCCGTACTCCTGGCCGCCCTGCCCGTACGGGTCCTGGTGGCCGTGGCCGCCCTGGTCGTACTGGCTCGCCTGCTGCGGATGCGGGTACTGCTGCCGGCCCTCCCACCCCTGGTCCCCGTAGAGCGGGTCCCCGGGGTGCCACGGTTCGGAGCCCGGGCTCCGGCCATACTCAGTCATCGATCCCCAAAACAGCCGCGAGGCTTCCGGACGATCCGCCTCTACGTAGTGCGGCAGCTGTTCGAACACCGCCGCATCGCGCGGAACGTTACCGTATCGCGATCAGATGACCACTTCGACGCCCTCGCCGGGAGGATTGCCCGATACCCGTTCGGACTCAAGAGCGTTCTGGAGGATGATCACGGCGGCCGCCTGGTCGATGACCGACCGCCCCTTCTTGGACTTCACCCCGGAGGCCCGCAGGCCCTGGGTGGCGGTGACCGTCGTCATCCGCTCGTCGACCAGCCGGACCGGCACCGGGGCGATGCCCTTGGCCATCTCGCGGGCGAAGGCGCGGACCTTGGTCGCGGCCGGGCCCTCCCGCCCGCTGAGCGAGCGGGGCAGGCCCACGACGACCTCGATCGGCTCGTACTCCTCGACGATCCGGCGGAGCCGCCGGTGGGCGGCCGGGACGTCGCGTCCCGGCACGGTCTCCACCGGCGTGGCGAGGACCCCGTCGGGGTCGCACGAGGCGACCCCGATCCGGGCGTCCCCGACGTCCACCGCGATACGGCGGCCGCGGCGCATCGTCACGCCGTCTCCACCACGAGGCGCTCGACGGCGGCGATGGCCTCGCCGACGGCCTCCGGGTTCTGGCCGCCGCCCTGGGCGACGTCCGGCTTGCCGCCGCCACCGCCGCCGAGGGTCTTGGCGGCCGTGCGGACCAGCTCGCCGGCCTTGAGACCGCGCTCGCGGGCGGCCTCGTTGGTGGCGATGACCGTCAGCGGCTTGCCGTTGACCGTGGTGAACAGGGCGACGACGGCCGGACGGCCACCGGAGATGCGGCCGCGCACGTCGAGGACCAGCTTGCGCAGGTCGTCGGCGGTGGTGCCGTCCGGGACCTGGCCGGTGACCAGGGCGACGCCGCGGATGTCGCGGGCGGAGTCGACCAGGCCGGCGGCGGCCTGGAGGACCTTCTCCGCGCGGAACTTCTCGATCTCCTTCTCGGCGTCCTTCAGCTTGCCGAGCATGGCGGAGACCTTCTCCGGCAGCTCCTCGGGACGGCCCTTGACCAGCTCCTGGAGCTGGGCGACGACCGTGTGCTCCTTGGCGAGGAAGTTGTACGCGTCGACGCCGACCAGGGCCTCGATGCGGCGCACGCCGGAGCCGATCGAGGACTCCCCGAGCAGCTTCACCAGGCCGAGCTGGGCGGTGTTGTGGACGTGGGTGCCGCCGCACAGCTCCTTGGAGAAGTCGCCGATGGTGACGACGCGGACCTGCTCGCCGTACTTCTCGCCGAACTCGGCGATGGCGCCCTGGCGCTTGGCCTCGTCGATCGGCATGACCTCGGCGTGGACCTCCAGCTCGCGCGAGAGGACCTCGTTGATCTTCTGCTCGACGTCGGTGAGGACGGCACCGGGGACGGCGTTCGGGGAGCCGAAGTCGAAGCGGAAGCGGCCGGGCTGGTTCTCGGAACCGGCCTGGGCGGCCGTCGGGCCGAGGGCGTCGCGCAGGGCCTGGTGGGTGAGGTGGGTGGCCGAGTGGGCGCGGGCGATGGCCCGGCGGCGGCGCACGTCGATGGCGGCGTAGGCGGTGGCGCCCACGGTCACCTCGCCGACCTGCACGGAACCCTTGTGCACGGAGACGCCCGGGACCGGCTGCTGCACGTCGCGGATGTCGATGACGGCGCCGCTGTGCAGCTTGATGCGGCCCTGGTCGGCGATCTGGCCGCCGCCCTCGGCGTAGAACGGGGTGCGGTCGAGGACGACCTCGACCTCGTCGCCCTCGGTGGCGGCCGGCGAGGGCACGCCGTTGACGAGGAGGCCGACGACCGTGGTCTCGCCCTCGGTGTTGGTGTAGCCGGTGAACTGCGTGGCGCCGCTGGTGTCGGCGATCTCCCGGTACGCGGTGACGTCGGCGTGGCCGGTCTTCTTGGCCTTGGCGTCGGCCTTGGCGCGGTCCCGCTGCTCCTTCATCAGGCGGCGGAAGCCGTCCTCGTCCACGGAGAGGCCCTGCTCGGCGGCCATCTCCAGGGTGAGGTCGATCGGGAAGCCCCAGGTGTCGTGGAGCAGGAACGCCTTGTCGCCGGAGAGGACCGTGCCGCCGGAGGCCTTGGTCTCGGTGACGGCGGTGTCGAGGATGTTGGTGCCGCCGCGGAGGGCCTTGAGGAAGGCGGCCTCCTCGGCGAGGGCGACGGTCTCGATGCGCTTGCGGTCGGTGACCAGCTCCGGGTACTGCTCGCCCATCGTGTCGATGACGGTGTCCACGAGGTCCTGGACGACCGGGCCGGTGGCGCCGAGCAGGCGCATGTTGCGGACGGCGCGGCGCATGATGCGGCGCAGCACGTAGCCGCGGCCCTCGTTGCCGGGGGTGACGCCGTCGCCGATGAGCATGACGGAGGTGCGCATGTGGTCGGCGACCACGCGGAGCGAGACGTCGCTCTCGTGGTTCGCGCCGTACCGGACGCCGGTCAGCTCGGTGGCCTTGTCGATGACGACCTTGAGGGTGTCCGTCTCGTACATGTTCTGGACGCCCTGGAGGATCATCGCCAGGCGCTCCAGGCCGAGGCCCGTGTCGATGTTCTTCGACGGCAGCTCGCCGAGGATCGGGAAGTCCTCCTTGCCGGAGCCCTCCCCGCGCTCGTACTGCATGAAGACGAGGTTCCAGATCTCTACGTACCGCTCGTCGTTGACGGCCGGGCCGCCCTCGACGCCGAACTCGGGGCCGCGGTCGTAGTTGATCTCGGAGCAGGGGCCGCAGGGGCCGGGGACGCCCATGGACCAGTAGTTGTCCTTCTTGCCGAGGCGCTGGATGCGCTCGGCGGGGACGCCGACGACGTCGCGCCAGATCTGCTCGGCCTCGTCGTCCTCCTGGTAGACGGTGATCCAGAGCTTCTCCGGCTCAAGGCCGTAGCCGCCGTGCTCGACCGGGGTGGTCAGCAGCTCCCAGGCGAGCTTGATGGCGCCTTCCTTGAAGTAGTCGCCGAAGGAGAAGTTGCCGCACATCTGGAAGAACGTGCCGTGGCGGGTGGTCTTGCCGACCTCTTCGATGTCGGGGGTGCGCACGCACTTCTGCACGCTGGAGGCGCGCGAGAAGGGCGGCTTGACCTCGCCCAGGAAGTAGGGCTTGAAGGGCACCATGCCGGCGGGGACGAGCAGCAGAGTCGGGTCGTCCGCGATGAGCGACGCCGAAGGGACGACGGTGTGCCCGCGCTCCTCGAAGAAGCTCAGCCAGCGGCGGCGGATTTCAGCCGACTCCATCAGTGGTCCTCATTCCGGTTGTACGAACGCGTGGGAAGGGTGAAGTGCGAAGGCGGGGTGGGACCGAGGGCGGTCCTGCGGCGGGGCTCCGGGAGCTCCCGGCCCGGTGCGGCGGCCGGATCGGCGGGGGCGTCGAGCCCGAGCGCCTCCCCCAGCTCGGCCTCCCGCTGGACCATGCCCGCCCTCACGTCGAGGGCGAAGTCCTTGAGCCGGTGACCGGTCTCGACCGCCTTGTTCGCGGCCTGGGCCGCGAGGCTCTCGGGGGTCAGCTGCTTCAGCTTCCGGTTGACCTTGCTGGTGGCCCACACGCCGGCGGCTGCGCCGGCCGTGAACCAGAACGTGCGGCGGAACATCTCGGGTCAGCCCTTCTGCTTCCGGCGCCGCATGGACGGCACGGTACGGCCGACGATCACGGTGCGGCGCGCGGAGGCGCCCGGCGCGCCCTCCCCGTCCCGGCTCCGGCCGAGCGCCCGGCGCACGCCGTAGCCGAAGGCGGCCACCTTGACGAGCGGGCCGCCGAACGTGGAGGCGACGGTGGTGGAGAGCGCGGAGGCGTTGGAGGTGACCTCCTGGACGTCCGAGGCGATGGCGTCGACCCGGTCGAGCTGGGTCTGCGCCGAACGCACGGTCGCGGAGGCCTCGGCGAGCAGGGGAACGGCCTGCTCCGTCACGTCCGCCACGAGCTTGGTGGTCGCCCTGA
Source organism: Streptomyces bikiniensis (assembly GCF_000716625.1). Lineage (NCBI taxonomy): Bacteria > Bacillati > Actinomycetota > Actinomycetes > Kitasatosporales > Streptomycetaceae > Streptomyces > Streptomyces bikiniensis. The sequence goes on from NZ_JNXJ01000036.1 coordinate 10,763, forward strand.
GCGTCTGCGCCAGTCTCGCCAGCGCCACGGCGAGGAAGGAGACGAGGATCGCCCAGAAGACGGCCACCAGGATCCCGGCAACCTCTCCACCGGTCACGCTGCACCGCTCTCTGCTGTCGTTGGGCCTTGTGAAAAGTCGTCCCCCGACCCTATCGCGCCCGGGCCGCCGCGCCGTACCGCATTACCGTGCGCGAGGTGCCGCTCACGGGATCCGGTTGTACGGAGTGCGCGCGGGTGAGTACGCTCCGTTTCCCATGCGACGGAGCAATCTCCCGGCGGAGCTGAACCGGTTCGTCGGACGGGCCGCCGAGCAGGCCGCACTGGCGGCACTCCTCGGGACGTCCCGCCTGGTCACGGTCGTGGGCGTGGGCGGGGTCGGCAAAACGCGGCTCGCACTGCGGGTGGCCGCGGGAGCGCAGAAACGCTACGGCGACGGGGTACGGCTCGCCGAGCTGGCGCCGCTGCGCGATCCGGACCTGGTGGCGCACGCCCTGGCCGAGGCGCTCGGCCTCACGGACCACACGCCGAGGCCGCCGCGCGAGGCCCTGGTGGAGCACCTCGCGGAGCGGCGCGTCCTGCTGGTGCTCGACGGTTTCGAGCACCTGGTGGAGAGCTGCGCCCCGCTGGTGCGGGAGCTGCTGGCGCACGCGCCGGGGCTCACGGTCCTGGCGGCCGGGCGCAGGCCCCTGCGGGTGGCGGGCGAGGCGGTGTTCCCGCTGGCGCCGATGGGCGAGGCGGACGCGGTGGCCCTGCTGGCGGAACGGGCGGCGGAGGCGGGCGCGCCGCTGCTGCCGGGGACGCCGGCGCGCGCAGGCGCCCTCGCACACCCCGGCGGTACGGGCGCCCTCGCGCACCCCGGCGGTACGGACGTCCTCGCGGACCCGGACGGCACGGGCGCGCTCCCGGGCCCGGCCCGTATGCCCTCCGAGGCGCCGAGCCCCTCCCGTACGTCCGTCGAAGTCCCTGAGGCAGTACGGGAGTTGTGCCGGCGGCTCGACGGGATTCCGCTCGCCCTCGAACTGGCCGCCGGGCGGCTGCCCCTGCTCTCCGCCGAGCAGATGCTGCACCGGCTCGACGACCGCTTCCGGCTCCTCGCGGACGGCGAGCGCGGGGTGCTCCCCCGCCACCGGGCGCTGCGGACGGCGATCGGCTGGAGCCACGAGCTGTGCACGCCGAGGGAGCGGCTGCTGTGGGCGCGCCTCTCGGTGTTCGCGGGCCCCTTCGACCTGGAGGCGGTGGAGTACGTGTGCGGGGGCCGCGAGCTGCCGCCGGAGCGGATCCTGGACCTGCTGGGCGGACTGCTCGCGCAGTCGCTCGTCTCGCGGGAGGACGCGCCCGCGGGCCCGGTCTACCGGATGCTGGGGACGGTCGCCGCGTACGGGGCGGAGTGGCTGGCGGCGCTCGGCGACACGGAGCGGATGCGGCGCCGGCACCGCGACTGGTACATGGGCCTGGCCACCTGGTGCGAGCTGGAGTGGTTCAGTCCGCGCCAGCGGGAGGTGGCGGCCCGCACGGACGTGGCGCTGCCCAATCTGCGGGCGGCCCTCGAACTGTGCCTGGAGCTCCCGGAGGACGCGCACCTCGCCCAGCACCTGGCGGGCACGCTCTGGTTCGCCTGGGCGGGCTGCGGGCGCCTCTCGGAGGGCCGGTACTGGCTGGACCGGGCGCTCGCGCTGGACTCCGGGCACCAGGAGGCGCGGCTGAAGGCGCTGTGGGTGCTCGGGTACGTGGCGATCCTCCAGGGGGACGGCACGGCGGCGGTGGCGGCGCTCCACGAGTGCGGGGAGCGGGCCGGGGCCTCGGGGAACGCGCTGGCGGAGGCGTACGCGACGCACCGGATGGGCTGCCTGGCGCTGCTCACGGACGACACGGCGCGCGCGGAGGAGCTGATCGGGCGGGCGCTCGACTCCTACCGGGAGCTGGGCGAGCTGAACAGCAACGTGCTGATGGGGCAGGTCGAGGTGGCGATGGCGCGGGCCTTCCGGGGCGACCTGGAGGGGGCGGCGGCCCTCTGCCGGGAGGTCCGGGAGGTCTGCGAGGAGCGCGGGGAGCTGTGGACGCGGGCGTACGCGCTCTACGTCCTGGCGTACGCGGCGTGGACCCGGGACGCGTACGAGGAGGCGCGGGAGCTGCTGACCGAGTGCCTCTCGATCAACCACGCCTTCCACGACCTGGTGGGGCTGGTCCTGGCGATCGAGCTGCTGGCGCTCGTGACGGCGGGCGAGGGGGACCCGGCGGAGGCGGCGGTGCTCCAGGGGGCGGCGGTGCCGGTGTGGGACGCGGTGGGCGTCCGGCTCTTCGGTTCGGCGTCGTTCGGCGGCCCCGGGAGGCTGTGCGAGGCGCGGGCGCGCGAGGCGCTGGGCGCGGAGGCGTACGAGGAGGCGTTCCGGGAGGGCCGGGGGCTCTCGCCGGACGCGGCGGTGGAGCGGGCGCTCGCCGGGCGCCGGGATCCGGCCGCGGGCGGTCCCGCGGCGCCGCGCCCGTTCCGTACGGGCCGGCCGGCGGGGGTCCCGGGAACGCGGAAGCCCGCCGGCTCCCCCACCGGAAAGGGCGGGGAAGCGGCGGGCTGAACACCGCGCGGGTGGTACCGCGCCCGCGTCAGCGGGCGTAGTACTCGACGACCAGCTGCTCGTCGCAGATGACCGGGATCTCCTTGCGGTTCGGGTCGCGGTCGAGGCGGAACGCCAGCGCCTTCAGGTTGACCTGGAGGTAGCGGGGGGTCTCGCCGTCGGCGGCGAAGCCACCCTCGCGGGCGACCTCGAACAGCGGCTTGGTGCGGCTGCGCTCGCGGACCATGACGACGTCGTCCGGACGGACGCGGAAGGACGGCTTGTCGACCTTCTGGCCGTTGACCTGGATGTGGCCGTGGACGACCATCTGGCGGGCCTGGTAGATGGTGCGGGCGATGCCCGAACGCAGGACCAGGGCGTCGAGGCGACGCTCGAGCTCGACGACCAGCGCCTCGCCCGTCTTGCCCTCGGCCTTCTTGGCGCGGTCGTAGGCGCGCGCCATCTGGCGCTCGCTGATGTCGTACTGGGCGCGCAGGCGCTGCTTCTCCAGCAGACGCACCTTGTAGTCCGAGTTCTGCTTGCGACCACGGCCGTGCTCGCCCGGCGGGTACGGGCGGGCCTCGAAGTACTTGACGGCCTTCGGCGTCAGCGCGATACCGAGCGCACGGGACTTCTTGACCTTGGGACGCGACTGGTTAGGCACGTTCTCCAGACCTCCGTTGTAGGTTAGGTTAGGCTCACCTTACTCAAGGAGATCGCATGTCTCGCCCGGGGAACACCACGCACATCACGGACGGCAACACAAAGAACGACGCCCAATCCATGGATGAAGCCCTGGATGGCATCGATACGACGGAGGTCCGATCAGCTCATGGTCAGCCGCGTCCCAGCGGACTTGAAATCGCACGGATGCCGTCAGCAGCCGAGCGCACACGAACTCTCGTACAGAGTACATGCTCCGGCGTCCTGCTGATTCCGGGCGCCGAGGGGCACCGGCCCGAGCAGCTCGCGCCCGAGGCGCGGGCCGTGGGCCCCGACGGTGAGATCTTCCTGCTCCACGCCGCCGACGCCCCGCCCGTGCGGGCCGCCACGCACGCCGTGGACGACGAGCTGCCGGTGGTCCTGGAGCTCACGGACGTGGCCCCGGTCTCCGTCCCTCACCGCATCCGGGGCCGCGCCTGGGTCTCCGGCTGGCTCACCTGCCTGCCGGGCGTCGCCGAGCAGGGCCGCATGATGCTGCGCCTGGAGGTCGGGGAGGCGCGCGTCGACGACCTGTGGGGCACCGCCGCGATCGACGCCGAGGAGTTCGCGGCCGCCTCGCCCGATCCGCTGCACGCGCACGAGACGGAGCTGCTCCAGCACCTGGCGGCGGCCCACGGCGACCGGCTCCGGGAACTGGCCTCGCTGCTCGGTGAGCGCTCGGCCGGCCTCGTCCCCACCCGGGACGTGGCCCCGCTCTCCCTCGACCGGTTCGGCCTGCGGGTCCGCTTCAGCGCGGGCCCGGGAGACTGCTTCGACGCCCGCTTCGACTTCCCCGAGCCGGTGCGGGAGGTCTCGGAGCTGCGCCGCGAGATGCACCGGCTCTTCGAAGCCGCCCGCGCCTGAGCGCGGCTACTGCCGCTCGTCGCCCTTCAGACGCGCCCGCGCCCACTCCACCACGTCCGCGTACCGCGCCTCCCCGCCGTGGCGGGTGGGCTCGTAGTACCGGCGGCCGTGGATCGCGTCGGGGGCGTACTGCTGGGCCGCGATGCCGCCCGGCACGTCGTGCGGGTACACGTACCCCTGCGCGTGGCCGAGCTTGGCCGCGCCCTTGTAGTGGCCGTCGCGCAGGTGCGCCGGGACCGGGCCCGCGAGGCCGCCGCGCACGTCCGCGAGGGCGGCGCCGATCGCGGTCGTCGCCGCGTTCGACTTCGGGGCCAGGGCCAGGGCGATGGTGGCGTGGCTCAGGGTCAGCGCCGCCTCCGGGAAGCCGATCATGGCGACGGCCTGGGCGGCGGCGACGGCGATCGGCAGGGCGTTCGGATCGGCGAGGCCGATGTCCTCGCTCGCGGAGATCATCAGGCGCCGCGCGATGAAGCGCGGGTCCTCCCCCGCCTCGATCATCCGCGCCAGGTAGTGCAGGGCCGCGTCCACGTCCGAGCCCCGGATCGACTTGATGAGCGCGCTGGCCACGTCGTAGTGCTGGTCGCCGTCCCGGTCGTACTTCACGGCCGCCCGGTCGACGGTCTCCTCGACCGTCCGGAGCGTGATCTCCGCCTCCTTCTTGGCGATGGCCGCTCCGGCGGCGGCCTCCAGGGCGGTCAGGGCGCGGCGGGCGTCCCCGCCGGCGACCCGGAGGAGGTGCGCCTCGGCGTCCTCCGGCAGGGTCACGGCCCCGCCGAGCCCGCGCTCCTCCGTGAGCGCCCGGGCGAGCAGCCCCTTCAGGTCCTCGTCGGTCAGCGGCTCCAGGGTGAGGAGCAGCGAGCGGGAGAGCAGCGGGGAGATCACGGAGAAGTAGGGGTTCTCGGTGGTGGCGGCGATCAGCGTCACCCAGCGGTTCTCGACGGCCGGCAGGAGGGAGTCCTGCTGGGCCTTGGAGAAGCGGTGGATCTCGTCCAGGAAGAGGACGGTCTCCTTGCCGTAGCCGCCGGCCGCGCGCCGGGCCCCGTCGATGACGGCCCGGACCTCCTTGACGCCCGCGGTGATCGCGGACAGCTCCACGAACCGCTTGTTCGTGGCCTTCGAGACGACGTACGCCAGGGTGGTCTTCCCGATGCCCGGCGGGCCCCAGAGGATCACGGAGGAGGCCCCGGCGGGGCCTCCGTCGCCGTCCCCCACGAGCCGGCGCAGCGGCGATCCGGGCTTGAGCAGGTGCCGCTGCCCCACCACCTCGTCGAGGGTGCGGGGGCGCATCCGGACGGCCAGCGGGCTGCTGGACGGGTCCTTCTCCTGGCGGTCTTCGGCGGCTGCGGTAAAGAGGTCGGGCTCCACGTCCACGAAGCCTAGGTCACGCCACCGACAATCCGGCCGGGATCAGCCGGTCCAGAAGTCCCACCAGCGGGTCAGGATCAGCATGCCGATGATCCCGACGTGCAGGACGGGCAGGACCCAGGTGAACTCGCCGAAGAAGGTCTTCAGGCCGGCGGGGGCCGGGATCACGCCGTGGCGCACGTTGTGCGAGGTGACGTACCAGAACATGACGATGGTCCCGACCCAGGCCAGGCAGCACCACAGGCAGAGCGCGTTGATCTCGTACAGCGACTGGTAGGTGAGCCAGGCGCAGAAGACGACGCCGAAGAGGGTGCCGGCGTTGAGGCCGAGCCAGTACCAGCGCCGGTGGCGGGCGCCGGCGAGCAGGCCGACGCCGATCGCGATCACCATGCCGTACGTGACGAGACCGAGCATCGGGTTGGGGAAGCCGAAGACCGCGGCCTGGTCGCTCTTCATGATGTTGCCGCAGGAGACGACCGGGTTGAGGCTGCACCCGGGGGTGAAGCCGGGGTCCTCCAGGAGCTTGAACTTGTCGATCGTGATGACCCAGGCGGCGAGCAGACCGGCCGCGCCCGTGATCACCAGGAGCCAGGAGAAGGCGCGGCTCGCTCCGATCGTGCCGCGTGCCGGGTCGTCCACCGCTGCTTTCGTCATGTTTCCGATCCATCGGTCGCGGGCTGCTGGGCACGGTCATTCTGCCGTACGGAGGCCCGTGTCCACCGTTCGGTGGGGATAAGGAGGGGCCCGGCGCAGGTGCGCGCCGGGCCCCCTCCGTACGACCGGGCGTCAGGCCAGCTCGGCCCGTACCGCGTCCAGGAGGTCGTCCAGGGCGACGGCCCGCTGCTCGCCGGTCTCCATGTCCTTGAGCTGGACGACGCCCTCGGCGAGGTCGCGCTCGCCGGCGACGACGGCGAGGCGGGCACCCGAGCGGTTGGCGTCCTTCATGGAGCCCTTGAGGCCCTTGCCGCCGAAGGAGAAGTCCGCGGCGATCCCGGCCCTGCGCAGCTCGGTGACCTTGCCGAAGAGGGTCCGGCGGGCCTCCTCGCCGATGGCGACGGCGAAGACGCTGGTGGCGGTGGGCAGGTCGAGTTCGACGCCCTCGGCCTCCAGGGCGAGGACCGTGCGGTCCACGCCGAGCGCCCAGCCGACGGAGGGCAGCGCGGGGCCGCCGATCATCTCGGAGAGGCCGTCGTAGCGGCCGCCGCCGCCGACCGCCGACTGCGAGCCGAGGCCGTCGTGGACGAACTCGAAGGTGGTGCGGGTGTAGTAGTCCAGGCCGCGCACCAGCTTGTCGTCGTCCTCGAAGACCACGCCCGCCGCGCTCACCAGGGCGCGCACCTCCTCGTGGTACGCCTTGCACGCGTCGCACAGGTAGTCGCGCAGGAGCGGCGCGCCGACCAGCTGCTTCTGCACGGACTCGCGCTTGTCGTCGAGGACGCGCAGCGGGTTGATCTCGGCGCGGCGCAGGGTGTCCTCGTCGAGGTCGAGCCCGCGCAGGAAGTCCTGGAGGGCCTCCCGGTAGACGGGGCGGCACTCCTTGTCGCCGAGCGAGTTCAGCAGGATGCGGAAGTTCCGCAGGCCGAGCGAGCGGTAGGCCTGGTCGGCGAGGATGATCAGCTCGGCGTCGAGCGCCGGGTCCTCGGCGCCGATCGCCTCGGCGCCCACCTGCGAGAAGTGGCGGTAGCGGCCCGCCTGGGCCCGCTCGTAGCGGTAGTACGAGCCGGAGTACCAGAGCTTGACCGGCAGGTTGCCGAGCTTGTGCAGATTGCCCTGGAGCGCCGCGCGCAGGACGGACGCGGTGCCCTCAGGGCGCAGCGCCAGCTCCTCGCCGCCCTTGGTGGTGAGGGTGTACATCTCCTTGCTGACGATGTCGGTGGACTCGCCGACACCGCGGGAGAACAGCTTCACGTCCTCGAAGCCGGGGGTCTCGACGTAGCCGTAGCCGGAGTTCCGCAGCGGGGTGGAGATCGCCTCGCGCACCGCGAGGAAGGTCGCGGAGCGGGGCGGCAGCAGGTCGTACGTGCCCTTGGGGGCCTTGAAGGTGCTCACGTGAGTCGTCACATTCCTCGTCGGGGAGCGTCGGGGCTCCCGAGGCCGGCGGCCACCTGCCTGAGGTAGGGGTTGGTGGCGCGCTCCTGGCCGATGGTCGTCTGGGGACCGTGTCCCGACAGCACCACGGTCGAGTTGTCGAGGGGCAGGCACACGCGGGCCAGCGATTCGAGCATCTCGTCCATGTCACCGCCGGGCAGGTCGGTGCGTCCGACGGAGCCGGCGAACAGCAGATCCCCGGAGAAGAACACGGAGGGGACCTCCGCGGTCTCGGGCATCCGGAAGGTCACCGACCCCTTGGTATGGCCGGGCGCGTGGGCGACGGAGAACTCCAGACCGGCGAGCTTCAGCGCGGAGCCGTCGGTGAGCTCGCGCACGTCGTCGGGCTCCCCCACGGTCAGCTCGCCCATGAGGGGCATCCCGATGGAGCGGCCGAGGGCCTTCTCCGGGTCGCTCATCATGTAGCGGTCGGACGGGTGGATCCACGCGGGGACGTCATGGGCGCCGCACACCGGGACGACGGAGGCGACGTGGTCGATGTGTCCATGGGTGAGGACGACGGCGACGGGCTTGAGACGGTGCTTCCTCAGCGTCTCCTCGACGCCCTGCGCGGCCTGGTGGCCGGGGTCGATGATCACGCACTCCTCGCCCGCGGCGGGGGCGACCAGGTAGCAGTTGGTGCCCCAGGCCCCGGCGGGAAAGCCGGCAATCAGCACGTTCGTCCTTGGATGTCGTCCGGCACGGGGCGCGGAAATCACGGGAATGACGGGATTCAGCAGATCAGAGCCTACCGGCGGTCCCGGTTCCACAGCCAACCCGTATACGGTACGGGCACATCCGGCCAGGACAGGAACAGACGAGCGACAAGGAGCGGACCGGTGGTCAGCAGCGATCAGCGGCGGCGGCAGCTTGCCAGGGAGAAGTACGTGCGGCAGCAGCAGCGGCGGGAGGAGAAGCGCCGCAAGGACAAGCGCCGCAACACCGTCGTCGCGGCCGTCCTCGCGGTGGTGCTGGCCTCGGGCGGTGCCGTGTACGCCTCGGTGGCGCTGTCGGACGGCTCGAAGAAGGGCTCGGACAACACGGCCGGCGACACGCCCACCACCCCGGCGCCCTCCCTCTCGCAGGAGTCCGACAACCCGGAGCCGAAGCTCACCGTGGACCGGAAGGCCACGTACGAGATGGCGCTCAAGACCAACACGGGCGACATCGCGATCACCATGGACGCGTCGAAGACCCCGCGCACGGTGAACTCCTTCAAGCACCTCGCGGACAAGAAGTACTTCGACGGGAGCAAGTGCCACCGGCTCACCACGCAGAACATCTACGTGCTCCAGTGCGGCGACCCCCAGGGCACCGGCACGGGCGGCCCCGGCTACACCATTCCGGACGAGAACCTGGACGCCCTCGGCAAGGCCGGCTCGGACGGCGCGGTGACCTTCCCGGCCGGCACCGTGGCCATGGCGAACACCGGGCAGCCGGGCACCGGCGGCTCGCAGTTCTTCCTCGTCTACAAGGACACCAAGCTGCCGCCGACCTACACCCCCTTCGGGAAGATCGACGCGGCCGGGCTCAAGGCGGTCCAGGAGGTCGCCGCGGCCGGTGTCGAGGGCGGCGCCGGGGACGGCGCCCCGAAGAAGGCCGTGACCATCGAGAAGGCCACCGTCACGAAGAAGTGAGCCCGCGCGTCCGCACCGGCGGGCCGACCGTCGAATCTCGGTCGCGCTGAGTGCGGACAGCCGGGCCGCCGTTCGCCTAGATTGGCGGTGTGCAGCGTGGGCCGTCGGCCGCGCTGCGGAAGGCGGGCGAGGCCCGCCGGGAAACTGTGGACGATGCCCGCGGGGTGCGACCCCGCGACGGCATCATGGTGAGGAGGCGCTGTGAGCAGCGACCCGTGGGGCCGCGTCGACGAGACGGGCACCGTGTACGTGCGGACGGCCGAGGGTGAGAAGGTCGTCGGATCGTGGCAGGCCGGCACCCCCGAGGAGGCCCTGGCCTACTTCGAGCGCAAGTACGAGGGCCTGGTGGTCGAGATCGGCCTCCTCGAGAAGCGGGTGAGGACCACCGACCTCTCGGCGAAGGACGCCACCGCGGCGATCGAGCACATCCGGCACCAGGTCGACGAGCACCATGTCGTCGGTGACCTGGCCGCGCTCTCCGCCCGGCTGGACAAGCTGGTCGAGACGGTCGAATCGCGCCGCGAGGAGCGCCGGGCCCAGAAGGCGAAGCAGGCCGACGAGGCGCGCGCCGCCAAGGAGAAGCTCGTCACGGAGGCCGAGGAGCTGGCCCAGAGCGAGCAGTGGCGTTCGGCGGGCGAGCGGCTGCGGGCGCTCGTGGACACCTGGAAGGGACTTCCCCGGCTCGACCGGAAGTCCGACGACGAGCTGTGGCACCGCTTCTCGCACGCCCGCTCGGCGTTCTCGAAGCGCCGCAAGGCCCACTTCGCGTCCCTGGACGCGCAGCGCGAGGAGGCCCGCAAGGCGAAGGAGCGCCTGGTCGCGGAGGCGGAGTCCCTGTCGAACTCCACCGACTGGGGGGCCACGGCGGCCCGCTACCGCGAGCTGATGACGGACTGGAAGGCGGCCGGCCGCGCCCAGCGCGAGCACGAGGACGACCTGTGGAACCGCTTCCGCGGCGCCCAGGACGTCTTCTTCGCGGCGCGCGGCGAGGTCTTCGCCGAGCGGGACGCGGAGCAGGGCGAGAACCTGAAGCTGAAGGAGGAGCTCGCGGCCGAGGCCGAGAAGCTCGTCCCGGTGACGGACCTGAAGGCGGCCCGCGCGGCCTTCCGCTCCCTCAACGAGCGCTGGGAGGCCGTCGGCCACGTCCCGCGGGACGCCCGTCCCAAGGTCGAGGGCCGGATGCACGCGGTGGAGCGGGCGATCCAGGAGGCCGAGGAGGCCGAGTGGCGCCGGACGAACCCGGAGGCGCGCGCGCGTGCGGCGGGTCTGACCGGTCAGCTCCAGGACGCGGTCGAGAAGCTGCGCAAGCAGATCGACGCGGCCCGCGCCGCCGGCAACGACGCCAAGGCCGACAAGCTCTCGCGCGAGCTGGAGGGCCGCCAGGCCCTGCTCGACCAGGCCCTGAAGGGTCTGGAGGAGTTCGGCGGCTGATCCCGTCGTAGGGACGCGAAGGGGGCGGCCCCGGTACGCAGGTACCGGGGCCGCCCTTCTCGTACGCCCTCGTTACGGCCGGCGGGCCGAGGTCACGCGGTAGACGTCGTAGACGCCCTCCACGCCCCGCACGGCCTTCAGGACGTGGCCCAGGTGCTTCGGGTCGCCCATCTCGAAGGTGAAGCGGGAGGTGGCAACCCGGTCGCGGGAGGTCTGGACGGCCGCCGAGAGGATGTTGACGTGCTGGTCCGAGAGGACCCGGGTGACGTCGGAGAGCAGCCGGGAGCGGTCCAGGGCCTCGACCTGGATGGCGACGAGGAAGACCGAGGACTGGGTCGGGGCCCACTCGACCTCCAGGATCCGCTCCGGCTCCCGGGACAGCGAGTCCACGTTGACGCAGTCGCTGCGGTGGACCGACACCCCGCTGCCCCGGGTCACGAAGCCGATGATCGGGTCGCCGGGCACGGGGGTGCAGCAGCGGGCCAGCTTCACCCAGACGTCCTCGACGCCCTTGACGACGACGCCGGGGTCGGCGTTCGAGCGGCGCTTGGAGCGGCCCCGGGTCGGCGGCGCGGACTCGTCGATGTCCTCGGTGGCGGCCTCCTCGCCGCCGAGCGCCTGGACCAGCTTCTGCACGATGGACTGGGCCGTGACGTGGCCCTCGCCGATCGCCGCGTACAGCGAGGAGATGTCGCTGTAGCGCATCTCGTGGGCGAGGGTGACGAGGGAGTCGCCGGTGAGGATCCGCTGGATCGGCAGGTTCTGCTTGCGCATGGCCCGCGCGATGGCGTCCTTGCCCTGCTCGATGGCCTCGTCCCGGCGCTCCTTGGAGAACCAGGCGCGGATCTTGTTGCGGGCGCGCGGGGACTTGACGAAGCCGAGCCAGTCGCGGGAGGGACCGGCGCCGGCGGCCTTGGAGGTGAAGACCTCGACCAGGTCGCCGTTGTCGAGGGTCGATTCGAGCGGGACCAGCCGTCCGTTGACCCGCGCCCCTATCGTGCGGTGGCCGACCTCGGTGTGCACCGCGTAGGAGAAGTCGACCGGGGTGGCGCCGGCGGGCAGCGCGATCACGTCGCCCTTGGGCGTGAAGACGAAGACCTCGTTGCGGGAGAGGTCGAAGCGCAGGGACTCCAGGAACTCGCCGGGATCCTCGGTCTCCTTCTGCCAGTCGAGGAGCTGGCGGAGCCACGCCATGTCGTTGAGGTGGTCGTCCTTGCCGGTCTTCCTCGGCACGTCGGTGCGCACCTTGGAGGCGCCGGCGACGGCCTCCTGCTTGTACTTCCAGTGCGCGGCGATGCCGTACTCGGCGCGCCGGTGCATGTCGAAGGTGCGGATCTGGAGCTCGACGGGCTTGCCGTTGGGCCCGATGACCGTCGTGTGCAACGACTGGTACATGTTGAACTTCGGCATCGCGATGTAGTCCTTGAACCGGCCGGGGACCGGGTTCCACCGCGCGTGGACGGTGCCGAGGGCCGCGTAGCAGTCGCGGACGGTGTCCACGAGGACGCGGATGCCGACCAGGTCGTAGATCTCCGCGAAGTCCCGGCCGCGGACGATCATCTTCTGGTAGACGCTGTAGTAGTGCTTGGGACGGCCGGTGACGGTGGCCTTGATGCGGGCGGCGCGCAGGTCGGCCTGGACCTCGTCGGTGACGACGGCCAGGTACTCGTCCCGCTTGGGGGCGCGCTCGGCGACGAGCCGGACGATCTCGTCGTACATCTTGGGGTAGAGGATCGCGAAGGCGAGGTCCTCCAGCTCCCACTTGATGGTGTTCATGCCGAGCCGGTGGGCCAGCGGGGCGTAGATCTCCAGGGTCTCGCGGGCCTTCTTCTCCTGCTTCTCCCGCTTGAGGTAGCGCATGGTGCGCATGTTGTGCAGGCGGTCGGCGAGCTTGATGACCAGGACGCGCGGGTCCTTGGCCATGGCGACGACCATCTTGCGGACGGTCTCGGCCTGGGCGGCCTCGCCGAACTTGACCTTGTCGAGCTTGGTGACGCCGTCGACGAGGAGCGCGACCTGGTCGCCGAAGTCCCGGCGGAGGGTGTCGAGGCCGTACTCGGTGTCCTCGACGGTGTCGTGCAGGAGCCCGGCCATCAGGGTCGCCGGGTCCATGCCGAGCTCGGCGAGGATGGTGGTGACGGCGAGCGGGTGCGTGATGTACGGGTCGCCGCTCTTGCGCTTCTGGCCGCGGTGCCAGCGCTCGGCGACCTGGTAGGCCCGCTCGATCTGGCGCAAAGTGGCCGTTTCGATCTTGGGATCGTTGGAGCGGACGATCCGCAGCAGCGGTTCGAGGACCGGGTTGTACGGGGAGGAGCGCTGCACGCCGAGGCGGGCGAGGCGGGCGCGGACGCGGTTGGACGAGCCGCCCGAGCGGGCGGGGGCGTTCGACGCGGAGCGCGCGGCCGCGGGGGCCGGCTCGGGCGCGGCGGGCGCGGGCCCGGTCTCCGCGGGCTTGTTCAGGGGCGTGCCGGTTCCCGGCGCGGCCTTTTCGGCCTTCGGGTCGGGCTGCGCGGCGGAGAGTGGCTGGGCCTCGTCTGGCAAAGAGCGCTCCTCTGGGGTCTCCCCGGACGGAGTCTGGGGGAGGTTCCGGGTCCCCCGGTCAGGCCCGGAACGCCATGGTATCGAGCCCGGACCCGCGCTGCTCACGCGCCCGGGGGGTGAACGGTTCCGGCCACGGGCGGCGTCCGCCTCCGGGCGGCCGGAACAGGGCACTCCGGAGAACGACGGGGGCGCTCCGGGGATTCCCCGGAGCGCCCCCGTGCTGGACGGATCCCTGTGTCAGACGGTGATCAGCGCCGTGAGCGGAGCGCCCTTCAGGGCCGGTTCCAGGCGGGCGCGGCCCGGCAGGAAGCCCAGCTCCATGAGGACGGCGACGCCCGCGACCTCGGCGCCCGCGCGGCGGACGAGCTCGATGGAGGCCTCGGCCGTGCCGCCGGTGGCGAGGACGTCGTCGATGACCATGACGCGGTCGCCCGCCGCCAGGTCCTCGGCGTGCACCTCGATCTCGGCGGTGCCGTACTCCAGCTCGTACGCCTGGCGGAGCGTGGCCCCGGGGAGCTTGCCGGCCTTGCGGACCGGGATGAAGCCCAGGCCCGCGCGGACGGCCACCGGGGCGGCCAGGATGAAGCCGCGGGCCTCCAGGCCGACGACCTTCGTCGCGCCGTGCGCGGAGCACAGCCCGGCGAGGGTGCCGGTGAGGGCCCCGAACGCCTCCGGGTCCGCGAGCAGCGGCGTGATGTCCTTGAACAGCACGCCCGGCTTCGGGTAGTCCGGTACGTCGCGGATGCGGCTGAGCAGGAGGCCGGTGACGTCCTGGGCTCCGGCGGTCATCCCCGGTGCTCCTGGGCGCGGCCCCGGCGGCCGGCCCGGGGACCGACGACGGCGGCCTCGGTGCCGTCGGCGAACGCGTCCGTGCCGTCCGCGGACTCGCCCTTGGCCGCGGCACCGGCCCTCTTGGCGAGGACGCGCCTCTTGAGGGCCTTGATCGCCGGGTCGCGCTCCTTGAGGTCGGCGACGAGCGGGGTGGCGATGAAGATCGACGAGTACGCGCCGGCCGCGAGGCCCACGAACAGCGACAGCGAGATGTCGTTGAGCATGCCGGCCCCGAGGACGCCGCCGCCGATGAAGAGCAGGCCGGCGACCGGGAGGAGCGCGACGACGGTGGTGTTGATCGAACGGACCAGGGTGCCGTTGATCGAGCGGTTGGCCAGCTCGCTGTAGGTGAAGCGGGTCTGCTTCGTGACGTCCTTCGTGGACTCCTTGAGGGAGTCGAAGACGACCACCGTGTCGTACAGCGAATAGCCGAGGATCGTCAACAGGCCGATGACCGTGCCGACGGTGACCTCGAAGCCGACCAGGGAGTAGATGCCCACGGTGATGGTGAGGTCGTGGATGAGGGCGATGAGCGCCGCGACCGCCATTCTCCACTCGAAGGCGATGGCCAGGTAGATCACCACGAGGATCATGAAGACCCCGAGGCCGGTCCAGGCCTTGTTGGCGATCTGCTCGCCCCAGCTGGGGCCGACCAGTTCGGCCGCGATCTTGTCCTCGGTGACGTTGAGGTCCTTGGCGAGCTCCGCGCGGACCCGGTCGGACTGGGCGGTGTCGAGGGCGCCGACCTGGATGCGCAGCGAGCCGTTGCCGAGCTGCTGGACGATCGCGTCGTGGCCGGAGGCCTCTTCCGCGTACTCCTGGGCCTGGCTGACGGTGACGTCCGTCTTCGGGGTGGTGAAGACGGCGCCGCCCTGGAACTCGATGCCCATGTTGAGGCCGCGGACGGCCAGGGCGACGATGGCGGTGATGGTGATCAGGACGGACAGGCCGTACCAGATCTTGCGGTTGCCGATGAAGTCGTAGCCGACCTCACCTCGGTGGAGCCGGGCGCCGAGATCTCCGAGCTTCGACATCTCACGCCTCCTTCGGGTCGACAGGGCCGGCGGGGGCGGTGGTGCGGCGGGTGCGGCGCAGTGGCGGCTTGGCGCCGAGGCGCTTCGGGTCGAGGCCGGACCACGCGTGGCCGTTGCCGAAGAACTTGGTCCGCGCGAGCAGCGTCATGACCGGCTTGGTGAAGAGGAACACCACGACGATGTCGAGCAGGGTGGTCAGGCCGAGCGTGAACGCGAAGCCCTGGACCTTGCCGACGGTGACGATGAAGAGCACGGCCGCGGCCAGGAACGACACGAAGTCGGAGACCAGGATGGTGCGGCGGGCGCGCGGCCAGGCGCGCTCGACGGCCGGGCGGAGCGTGCGGCCCTCGCGGAGCTCGTCGCGGATGCGCTCGAAGTAGACGATGAAGGAGTCCGCGGTGATGCCGATGGCGACGATGGCGCCGCAGACGGCCGGCAGGTTCAGCGCGAAGCCGATGGCCGGGCCGAGCAGGGCCATGATCACGTAGGTGAGGAGCGCGGAGACGCCGAGGCTGAGGATGGCGACCAGCGACAGGCCCCGGTAGTAGACGACCAGGTAGATGACGACGAGACCGAGGCCGATGGCACCGGCGATCAGGCCGGCCTCCAGCTGCTCGCCGCCGAGCGCGGCGGTGACGGTGTCGACGCTCTGGGTCTGGAAGGAGAGCGGCAGGGCGCCGTAGGACAGGATGTTCCCGAGGTCCTGGGCCGACTCCTGGTTGAAGTTGCCGGAGATCTCGGCGCTGGCGCTCAGCGTCTGGCGGACCGAGGGGGCCGAGACGACCTCGCCGTCGAGGACGATCGCGAACCGGTTCTGGGGGTCGGCCTGCTGCGACAGCTTGCCGGTGATCGACTGGAACTTCTTGGATCCGGCGTCCGTGAAGTCCATGGTGACGATCCACATGCCGCGCTGCTGGTCGAAGGCGCCCTTGGCGTCGTCGACGTCACGGCCGTCCACCTCGGCCGGGCCGAGGAGGTACTTCGACCAGACGCCCGGGGCGTCCTCGCCGCAGGCCACGGTGGACTGGTCCGGCTTGACGCCCTGGCCGGCGGCCGTGCGCTGCTTGGGGTCGAGGCAGTTCAGGGCGGTGAACTTCTGCTCCAGCGCCGCGGCGGCGGGGTCGGGCGTGGGGGTCGCCTGCGGGGTCCCGGTGGCCTTCGGCGTCGCGGAGGACGAGGGCGAGGCGCTGCCGGAGGGGGTCGGGCTCGGGGCCTTGAGGGCCTCGGTGAGCGCGCGGCCCTGGGTGGAGGCGGTGGCCGACGGGGTGGCCGAGGACTTCTCGCCCGCGGTCGGGGCGGAGGAGGAGGCCGAGGGCTTCGGCGAGGCGGAGCCCGAGGGGGTGGCGGTCGGCGCCTCCTGGGGCGCGCCGTTCGCCACCGCGAGGACGGGCCGGAAGTAGAGCTGGGCGGTGGTGCCGACCTGCTCGCGGGCCTGCTTCTCGTTCGTCCCGCGGGGGATGTTGACGATGATGTTCTCGCGGCCCTGGGTCTGGACCTCGGCCTCGGAGACACCCAGACCGTTGACACGGCGCTCGATGATGTCGACCGCCGTGTTCATGTTGGTCTCGTTGACCGCCGACTCCTGGCCGGGGTCGGCCTTGGCCTTGAGCGTGATCGACGTACCGCCGGCGAGGTCGATGCCGAGGCGCGGGGTGGTGTGCCCCGACCAGAACATGCCGCCGGTGAGCGCGACCATGGCGATCACGATGAGTGCCAGGGCGCGGCCCGGCCGGCTCTGTCCCCCCGCCGGCCTTCGGCCCTTCTTCGGTGCTGCCACCTGTCGTATCTCCCTGTCCAACCGTCGCGCGACGGGTGTGCGCGCGACGGCCACGAAGTATGTGTGGGGACCATCCCCCGAGACGTGGAACCGTTCGGGGGCGCGCGCACGCCCGGTGGGCGTGCGCGCGGTCCCCCGCCGCGATTACTTCGCGCCGGTCTCGCCGTCGGTCTTGCCGTCCTTCTCCCCCTCGGCGGCGGCCTCGGCCGCGTCCGCCTTCTTCGTCAGGTCGGCCTTGGGCGCGTCCTCGGCGGTGACGTCGGTGGCGCCGGTCAGGGAGGAGGCGTCGTCCGGGACGACGGCGTCGGAGCCCGAGGCCTCGTCGCTGTCGTCGTCGCCGTGGACGATCCGGTTGTACTCGGAGTCCTCCAGGACCGCGCCGATCGCGTTCTTGGCGTAGACGGCGTGCACGCCCGGGGCGACCTCGAGGAGAACGGTCTCGTCGGAGATCTCCTTGACGGTGGCGTACATCCCCCCGATCGTGCGTACGCCGGTGCCGGGCTGCATCTCGTCGCGCATCCGCGCCGCCTGCTGCTGCTTCTTCTTGGCGGAGCGGGTCATCAGGAACATGGCCCCGATGAGGACGATGAAGGGGAGGAGGGTCACGATGCTCACGGGACGGGTTTCCTTCGCACGGTCGCGGAGAACCCGCGGCCTGATCTTCGGGGGTGGGCGCGCCGACCGGAAAGGGCGGCATCGGCGGAGTCTAGGCGAGTCCGCATCGATGGAACAACGTCCAGCATCGCACCCCGGTTCCGGTCCGGGCGAGCGTCCGCACCGTCACGCCCCGAAGAGCCCCTGTTGTCCCGTTCCCGCGCCGCCCGTGCCCGCTGCCTGCGGCGGAACGAGGCCGAGGTGCGTCCAGGCGGCGGGAGTGGCGACCCGGCCACGGGGGGTGCGGGCCAGCAGGCCCTCGCGCACGAGGAAGGGTTCGGCGACCTCCTCGACGGTCTCGCGCTCCTCCCCGACCGCGACCGCGAGGGTGGACAGGCCGACCGGTCCGCCGCCGAAGAGCTTGAGGAGGGCCTCCAGGACGGCCCGGTCGAGGCGGTCGAGGCCGCGGCCGTCGACCTCGTAGACGCTGAGGGCGGCCTCGGAGATCTCCCGGGTGATCACTCCGTCCGCCTTGACCTGGGCGTAGTCGCGGACCCGGCGCAGCAGGCGGTTGGCGATGCGGGGGGTGCCGCGCGAGCGGCCGGCGATCTCGGCGGCGCCGGCCGGGTCGATCGTGACGTCGAGGAGTCCGGCGGAGCGGTGGATGACGCGCTGGAGCTCGGCCGGGTCGTAGAACTCCATGTGGGCGGTGAAGCCGAAGCGGTCGCGCAGCGGGGGCGGCAGGAGTCCGGCCCGGGTGGTGGCGCCGACGAGGGTGAAGGGCGGCAGTTCGAGGGGGATGGCGGTGGCGCCGGGGCCCTTGCCGACGATGACGTCGACGCGGAAGTCCTCCATGGCCATGTAGAGCATCTCCTCGGCGGGCCGGGACATGCGGTGGATCTCGTCGAGGAAGAGGATCTCGCCCTCCTGGAGGGAGGAGAGGATCGCGGCGAGGTCTCCGGCGTGCTGGATGGCGGGACCGGAGGTGATGCGGATCGGGGCGTTCATCTCGGCCGCGATGATCATCGAGAGGGTGGTCTTGCCGAGGCCGGGGGCGCCGGAGAGCAGGACGTGGTCGGCGGTGGCGCCGCGCTGCCGGGCGGCCTTGAGGACCAGGTCGAGCTGCTGGCGGACCTTCTCCTGACCGACGAACTCGCTGAGGTCCTTGGGGCGCAGGGCCGCCTCGACGGCCTGGTCGTCGCCCTCGGCGGCGGCGTCGACGATGCGCGCCTCGGCGTCGGGTGCCCCGGCGGTGGTGTCGTCGTCCCAGTTCACGGTGGATGCCTTCTCGTTCGTACGGCCCGGCCGGGCGGGGTCGGGGGTGGTCAGCGGGCGCGGTTGAGGGTCTGCAGGGCGGCGCGGAGCAGCTGCGGTACGGGGGCGGTGCCGGTCTCGGCGAGGGCGGCCTCGGCCTGCGGGGTGACGGCGCCGACGGCCTCCTCGGCCTCGCGGCTCGCGTAGCCGAGGCCGATGAGGGCGGCGGTGAGCTGTTCGGTCCAGGGGGCGGGGCCGGCGGCGACGCGCTGGGCCCCGACGAGGCCGCTGCTGCCGAGGGGGGTGCCGAGCTTGTCCTTCAGTTCGAGGAGGAGCTTCTGCGCGCCCTTCTTCCCGATGCCGGGGACGGCCGTGAGGGCCTTCTCGTCGCCGGTGGAGACGGCGAGGCGCAGCGCGTCGGGGCTGTGCACGCCGAGCATGGCCTGGGCGAGGCGGGGGCCGACGCCGCTGGCGGTCTGGAGGAGCTCGAAGACCTGCCGCTCGTCGTCGTCGGCGAAGCCGTACAGGGTGAGGGAGTCCTCGCGGACGACGAGGGAGGTGGCGAGCCGGGCGTCCTCGCCGATCCGCAGCCCGGCGATGGTCGCCGGGGTGCACTGGAGGGCCATGCCCACGCCGCCGACCTGGATGACGGCCGTGGTGGGGGCGAGGGCGGCGACCTGGCCGCTGACGAACGCGATCATCGGGTTCGGCCTTTCACTGCGGACGCGTGCCGTGCGGCCGCCTCCTGGAGGCGGTTCTGGGCGGCGACGGCCTGTTGGAGGCGGTTCTGGGCGGGGGCCCGCCAGATGTGGCAGATGGCGAGGGCGAGGGCGTCGGCGGCGTCGGCCGGCCTGGGCGGCTCGGCGAGCCGGAGCAGCCGGGTCACCATGGTGCCGACCTGGGCCTTGTCGGCGCGGCCGCTGCCGGTGACGGCGGCCTTGACCTCGCTGGGGGTGTGCAGGGCGACGGGGATGCCGCGGCGGGAGGCGCAGAGCATGGCGACCGCGCTGGCCTGGGCGGTGCCCATCACCGTACGGACGTTGTGCTGGCTGAACACCCGCTCCACGGCGACGAGTTCGGGCGAGTAGCGGTCGATCCACTCCTCCATGCCCTGCTCGATGCCGACCAGGCGCATGCCGATGTCGGCGTCCGCGGGCGTCCGCACCACCCCGACGCCGAGCATGGTCAGGGGCCGGCCGGCGACGCCCTCGACGACGCCGACGCCGCACCGGGTGAGCCCGGGGTCCACTCCGAGTACGCGCACGCCGCCCCCTCTCTTCGATCTCCTGTTTGAGTCGATCTCCTGTTTGAGCAGGCTATCGGCTGCCACCGACAACGCGGCGGGCCGACGGGAGCGTGTCCCCGTCGGCCCGCCGCGTGAAGCAGGTGATCAGGCGTCGACCTTCGCCATGACCTCGTCGCTGACGTCGAAGTTGGCGAAGACGTTCTGCACGTCGTCGCTGTCCTCCAGCGCGTCGATCAGCTTGAACATCTTGCGCGCGCCCTCCTCGTCCAGCTCGACCTGCATGGTCGGGACGAAGCTGGAGTCGGCGGAGTCGTAGTCGATGCCGGCCTCCTGGAGGGCGGTGCGGACCGCGACCAGGTCGGTGGCCTCGCTGATGACCTCGAAGGACTCGCCGAGGTCGTTGACCTCCTCGGCGCCCGCGTCGAGGACCGCGCCCAGGACGTCGTCCTCGGTCAGCTCGCCCTTGGGGAGCACGACGACGCCCTTGCGGTTGAACAGGTACGAGACGGAGCCCGGGTCGGCCATGGAGCCGCCGTTGCGGGTCATGGCCACGCGCACGTCGGAGGCGGCGCGGTTGCGGTTGTCGGTGAGGCACTCGATGAGCACCGCGACGCCGTTCGGGCCGTAGCCCTCGTACATGATCGTGGCGTAGTCGACGCCGCCGGCCTCCAGGCCGCCGCCGCGCTTGACCGCGGAGTCGATGTTCTTGTTCGGGACGGAGCTCTTCTTCGCCTTCTGGATGGCGTCGTAGAGGGTCGGGTTGCCGTCCGGGTCGGCGCCGCCCGTACGGGCCGCGACCTCGATGTTCTTGATCAGCTTCGCGAAGAGCTTGCCGCGCTTGGCGTCGATCACGGCCTTCTTGTGCTTCGTCGTAGCCCATTTAGAGTGGCCGGACATCTGCCTGTCTCCTTCGCGTAACCCATTTCTGAACGAACCCCAGAGATCCTACCGGGATCGGATCAGCCCGCCGTGCGCACCATGTCGACGAACAGGGCGTGGATGCGGTGGTCGCCGGTCAGTTCGGGATGGAACGAGGTCGCGAGCGCCCGGCCCTGCCGTACGGCGACGACATGGCCCTCGTGCTCGGCGAGGACCTCGACGTCCGCGCCGACCGACTCGACCCAGGGGGCCCGGATGAAGACGCCCTCGACGGGGCCGTCCTCGATGCCCGCGACGGTGACGCCGGCCTCGAAGGACTCGTTCTGGCGGCCGAAGGCGTTGCGGCGGACGATCATGTCGATGCCGCCGAAGGTCTCCTGGCCCGAGCGCGGGTCGAGGATCTTGTCGGCGAGCATGATCAGGCCGGCGCAGGTGCCGTAGACCGGCAGGCCGGCGGCGATGCGCTCGCGCAGCGGCTCCATGAGGCCGAAGAGCGCGGCCAGCTTGGAGATGGTGGTGGACTCGCCACCGGGGACGACCAGGCCGTCGACCTCGGCCAGTTCTTCGGGGCGCCTCACCGGCCTGGCCACGGCGTCCGCCGCGGCCAGGGCGATCAGGTGCTCCCGTACGTCGCCCTGGAGGGCCAGGACACCTATCACGGGAGTGCTGCTCATCGGTGCTTACCAGCCCCGGTTGGCGTAGCGCTCGGCCTCGGGGAGGGTGTCGCAGTTGATGCCGACCATGGCCTCGCCCAGGTTGCGGGAGGCGTCCGCGATGACCTTCGGGTCGTCGTAGAAGGTGGTGGCCTTCACGATGGCGGCGGCGCGCTTGGCCGGGTCGCCCGACTTGAAGATGCCGGAGCCGACGAAGACGCCCTCGGCGCCGAGCTGGCGCATGAGCGCGGCGTCGGCGGGGGTGGCGACGCCACCGGCGGAGAACAGGACGACCGGGAGCTTGCCGAGCTCGGCGACCTCCTTGACGAGCTCGTACGGGGCGCGCAGCTCCTTGGCGGCGGCGAACAGCTCGTTGTTGTCGAAGCCGCGCAGCTTGGCGATCTCGTTCTTGATCTGGCGCAGGTGGCGGACGGCCTCGACGACGTTGCCGGTGCCGGCCTCGCCCTTGGAGCGGATCATGGCCGCGCCCTCGGCGATGCGGCGCAGGGCCTCGCCCAGGTTGGTGGCGCCGCAGACGAAGGGGGTGGTGAAGGCCCACTTGTCGGAGTGGTTGACCTCGTCGGCCGGGGTGAGGACCTCGGACTCGTCGATGTAGTCGACGCCGAGGGACTGCAGGACCTGGGCCTCGACGAAGTGGCCGATGCGGGACTTGGCCATCACCGGGATGGAGACCGCGCCGATGATCTCCTCGATCATGTTCGGGTCGGACATGCGGGCCACGCCGCCGTCCTTGCGGATGTCCGCGGGGACCCGCTCCAGGGCCATGACGGCCACGGCGCCGGCGTCCTCGGCGATCTTCGCCTGCTCGGCGTTGACCACGTCCATGATCACGCCGCCCTTGAGCTGCTCGGCCATGCCGCGCTTCACGCGCGCGGTGCCGGTCTCGGGGGACGAGGAGGGGGTGGAAGGCGTGGTGGACACGGATACCTCACTGGTGACAACGGGGGTTGACGACAGAGACGAGGAAACAGGCCACTCACGGGCCACGGCAAGGGCCAATGTGGACCCGGTGGCTCGTTTTCGCAGGTGAGAAGGATCAAGCCGGGCGATCGGCAAGGGCCACCGGGGGCTCGTCGTCCATTTCGAAGGCCAGGGGGAAGGGCGCGTGGCCCGCGAGCCTGAGCCAGCGGACCGTGCGGTGGCGGCGCAGGGCGCGGGCGGCCCGTACGGCGTCGTTGTGGAAGCGGCGGGCCATCGGCACCCGGCGCACGGCCTGCGCGAGCTCCCCCGCGGCCTCCTCGCCGCCGGGGGCCTCCCGTACGAGCTCCATCTGCTCGGGCTCGCCGAAGACGGCCCGCAGCGCCTGGCTGAGCTCGCTCTCGGCGACCTCCCGCTGGTCCTCCTCGGCCTGCCGGGCGGCGTGCGCGGCCTCGTAGAGCACGATCGAGGCGGCCGGGTCGAGGACCCCGGAGGTGGCCAGCTCCTGGGTGACCGAGGCCCGGCGCAGCAACTGCGCGTCCAGGGCCGCGCGCGCGGCGTCGATGCGCGAGTGCAGCCGGTCGAGCCGCCCGGCGGTCCAGCTGAGGTAGACGCCGATGACGATCAGCGCGACGACGGTCCAGATCAGGGTTTGGGTCACGGGCGCACAGGCTACCGGGGCGGTGGCAGCACACCTTCCCAAAGGGCGTGGTCGTGGGCGAACAGGACACGGGCCGGGCGGCCGCCGGCCAGTGCGGCGAGCCGGTCGAGCCAGGGGCGGTACGGGGTCCCGAACTCCGCCGCGAAGTCGTACGCCTGGCCCGCGAGGACGGTCACGCGGTCGCCGTGGTCGAGGAACAGCGACTGGTGCCCCTCGGTGTGGCCGGGCGTGGGGACGACGAGGACGCCGGGCGCGATCTCGTGCTCGCCGTCCAGCTCCTCGTACCGGACGCCGGGCAGCAGCGAGTCGATGGTGTGCCCGCCGGCGCGGGCGAGGGCCAGTTCGGTGCGCTGGACCAGGACGGGGGTGCCGGGGAAGCGGTGGTTGCCGCCGATGTGGTCGAAGTGCAGGTGGCAGTTGACGATGACGTCCACGTCCCCGGGGCGGACGGTGAGCGGCTTGCGGACCGGTCGGTAGTGGGCGTCGGTCTCCGGCGAGCCGGTGCCCATGCCGGTGTCGAAGAGGAGCACCCCGCGCGCGTGCCGCACGAGGTGGCCGAGGACGGGCTCCACGCGCGCGTGGGGGCCGCCCCACTCCTCGGCGGGGCGGGTGAAGTGTCCGAGGTCGAGCCGGTGCACGGTGATCGGGGTCATCGCCCCAGCCTGCGGCGCGGGACCCGGCGGGCGGGCGGATTCAGCCGGGGGCGTACGGCTCCGCCCCGCGGCCCCGGTCCTGGTTCCGCTGCCGCGGGTGTCGCCACCGGGCACGGGCGCGGTGGCCCGCACGTACGCGCGCGTGCGGCGCGGGGTGAACGCTCCTCGCCGGTGTCCTGATGGACGTTCGGACATACGGCGCGGGGGGGGGCGTCCGGCGGAGCGCCGCAGGGTCGGCGCGGCCGCCTGACGGAGTGTCACGCCGCCGGGCGCTGCCCCGTGCACGCGGACACGGCGCGCGACCGGCCCCCGGGCCCTTACAGCCCCAGCCGCGCCCGCAAGCCGCCCGCCCGTTCGTCCGTGTCCACGGCCGCCGCGCCGTCCGTGACGGTCTCGTAGACCGCGAGGACGTCCGCGCCGACGGTGGACCAGTCGAAGCGGCGGACGTGGGCCGAGCCGCGGGTGCTCAGTTCCTCGCGGCGCTCCTCGTCGCCCAGGAGGCGGATCGCCGCGTCCGCCAGGGCGTCCGCGTCCTCGTTGGCGAAGAGTTCGCCCGCGCCGCCCTGGTCGAGGACCTGCGCGAAGGCGTCCAGGTCGGCGGCGAGGACGGGCGCGCCGGCCGACATCGCCTCGACCAGGATGATGCCGAAGCTCTCGCCGCCGGTGTTGGGCGCCACGTACACGTCGACGCTGCGCAGCAGCCGCGCCTTGTCCTCGTCGCTGACCATGCCGAGGAACTCCACCCGGGACCGCATCTCGCGCGGCAGCGACGCCACCGCCTCCTCCTCGTCGCCGCGTCCGGCGACCAGGAGCCGCGCCCCGGGCCGCTCGGTGAGGATGCGGGGCAGCGCCTTCATGAGGACGGGCAGGCCCTTGCGGGGCTCGTCGATCCGGCCGATGAAGCCGAGGGTCTCGCCCTGCCACTCCTTCTTCGGCTCGGCGCGGGCGAAGAAGTCCACGTCGACGCCGTTGGGGATGACGACGGCGTCGCCGCCGAGGTGCTCGACCAGTGTGCGCCGCGCGTACTCGCTCACCGCGATCCGCGCGCTGATCTTCTCCAGGGCGGGCTGGAGGATCGGGTACGCGGCGATCATCGCCCGCGAGCGCGGGTTCGAGGTGTGGAAGGTCGCCACGATCGGCCCCTGCGCCGCCCAGCAGGTGAGCAGCCCCAGCGACGGCGAGGTCGGCTCGTGGATGTGCACCACGTCGAAGGCGTTGTCGTGCAGCCAGCGGCGCACCCGCGCGGCGGACAGGAACCCGAAGTTGAGCCGGGCCACCGAGCCGTTGTACGGCACGGGGACGGCCCGCCCGGCCGAGACCACGTACGGCGGCAGCGGGGTCTCGTCGTCGGCGGGGGCCAGGACGGAGACCTCGTGGCCGAGCCGGATCAGGTGCTCGGCGAGGTCGCGGATGTGGAACTGGACGCCGCCCGGCACGTCCCAGGAGTACGGGCAGACGATCCCGATCCTCACGCCGCCCCGCCCTCCTTCGCGCCCGGAGCCCGCCCGCCCGTCCCCCGGTCCTCCAGGTCCGCGAGCCACAACCGCTGCAGCATGTGCCAGTCCTCCGGGTGGTCCGCGATGCCCTCGGCGAAGGCGTCGGCGAGGGCCTGGGTCATGACGGCCGTCCTCTCGGCCCGCGTCCCCGCCACGGGCACGTCCACCGGCGGATGGACCCGCCCCTTCATGACGGGCGTGTCGTCGTACCAGAGCGTCACCGGCAGCAGCAGGGCGCCCGTCTGCTGGGCGAGTATCGCCGGGCCCGCCGGCATCCGCGCGGTGTACCCGAAGAACGCGACCTCGATGCCGGAGGCCGACAGGTCCCGGTCCGCGACCAGGCAGACCAGGCCGCCGGCCCGCAGCCGCCGCGCCAGCCTGCCGAAGGCGGAGCCCCCGGTGTGCGGCACGACCTCCATGCCCAGGGACTCGCGGTAGGCGACGAACCGGTCGTACAGCGACTCGGGCTTCAGCCGCTCCGCGACCGTGGTGAACGGCACGCCCAGCGAGCGGGTCACCCACACGCCCGCGAGGTCCCAGTTGGCCAGGTGCGGCAGGGCGAGGACGACCCCGCGCCCGGAGGCGAGGCCCTCCTGCAGATAGTGGATGTCCTTGACGTCTATCCCCCGCTCGACCCGCTCCTTGCTCCAGGTCGGCAGCCGGAAGGACTCCATCCAGTAGCGCATGTACGAGCGCATGCCGGCCCTCGACAGTTCGGCGAGCCGCTCGGGCGTGGCGTCCGGCACCACGCGCGCGAGGTTGGACTCCAGGCGCAGGACGCTCTTGCCGCGCCGCTTCCACGCCACGTCGGCGATCCGCCGGCCGAGGCCCGCGGCCACCGGCTCGGGCAGCTTCTTCACGGTCGCCCAGCCGAGCCCGTACAGGCCGTCGCTGAGCTTGTCCTTGAGGTCGCTCACGAGGCCGCCCCGCTGCCCCCGGCCGCGGCGGCGTCCGCCTCGGCCGACTCCCGCCGCACGGTGACGACCCGCTGCCCCAGGGTGACCGCGCTGCCGACGGCCACGATCCACAGCGCGATCGGCAGCAGCACCTGGATGCCGGGGACGCCGAAGGCGTGCAGTCCGGCGAGTCCGGCGGCGACCAGCGAGATCACGAGCCGTTCGGCGCGCTCGACCAGGCCGTTGACGGCGACGGGCAGGCCGATCGACTCGCCGCGCGCCTTGGTGTACGAGACGACCTGGCCGCTCGCCAGGCAGAAGATCGACACGGCGCACATCACGTTGTCGTCGCCCTTGCCGGCGTACCAGAGCGCGAAGCCGCCGAAGATCGCGCCGTCCGCGACCCGGTCGAGCGTCGAGTCGAGGAAGGCGCCCCAGCGGCTGGAGATCCCCGCCTGCCGGGCCATGTTGCCGTCGACGAGGTCGGAGAAGACGAACAGGGTGATGACGATCGTGCCCCAGAAGAATTCTCCGCGCGGGAAGAAGACCAGCGCACCGGCCATCACCCCCGCCGTGCCGATGAGCGTGACCGCGTCGGGGCTGACGCCCCTGCGGAGCAGAAACGCGGCGAACGGTGTGAGGACACGCGTGAAAAAGGCACGCGCGTACTTGTTCAGCATGGCCTTCCCGAGGTTCGGTGGGCCGCGCGGCCCCTACGACCACCGGCCCGCCCATCGTAGCCACGCGCGCCCCCGGCTACCGGCGGGTACCCGCCCCGCCGCGTCGGCGTCCCCCCGAGAGCCCGGCGGGCCCGGTGCGCGGGCGGGCCCTTCGCGGGGACGGTGGGCCCTTCGGGAGGACGGCGGGCCCTTCGCGGGGACGGCGGGCCCTTCGGGAGGACGGCGGGCCCTTCGCGGGACCGATGGACGCGCCCCGGCGTCGGTGCCAAGCTCGAAGGACCACCGCAAGGCACCGCGGGCACCGCGGAAGCCGCGCCACCGCGACACGCCGCCCCCCCGCGCCCGCGTCCCGCCGCACCGTGCGAGCAGTCGGGAGGAACACGTCATGGGTGACAGGGCGAAGACACCCGCCGGGGCCGCCGGCAGGGCTCCGACGGCCGACCGGCCCTCGGACATACGGAACGTGGTGCTGGTCGGCCACAGCGGATCGGGCAAGACGACCCTCGTCGAGGCCCTCGCGCAGACCGCGGGCGCGCTCAACCGGGCCGGCCGCGTCGAGGACGGCGGCACGGTCTCGGACCACGACGAGATCGAGCGGCGCCGCCACCGCTCCGTACAGCTCTCGCTCGTCCCGGTCGCCTGGGACGGGTGCAAGGTCAATCTGATCGACACCCCCGGGTACGCCGACTTCGTCGGGGAGCTGAGGGCCGGCCTGCGCGCGGCGGACGCGGCCCTCTTCGTCGTCTCGGCCGCCCAGGAGGCCGACGCCGTCGCCGCCTCCACGCGCGCGCTCTGGGAGGAGTGCGCCGCCGTCGGCATGCCCCGCGCCGTCGTCGTCACCCACCTCGACACCGCCCGCACCGGCTTCACGGAGCTGACGGGGGTCTGCGCCGGGCTCTTCGGCCGCGACGACCCGGACGCCGTCCTCCCCCTCTACCTGCCCGTGCACGGTCCCGAGGCCGCCGACGGACACGCCCCCGCGACCGGCCTGATCGGCCTGCTCACGGAGCGGATCCTCGACTACTCCACGGGGGTACGGCGGGAGGAACCGCCCGACGAGGGCCGGCGGGAGCTGATCGCGGAGGCCCGCGCCCGGCTCATCGAGGGGATCATCGCCGAGAGCGAGGACGAGACCCTGATGGACCGCTACCTCGGCGGCGAGCCGATCGACCCGGGGACCCTCGTCGAGGACCTGGAGAAGGCGGTCGCCCGGGGCGCCTTCCACCCGGTCCTCGCCGCCGCCCCCGCCGCCGGGGACGGCGCGCAGGGCCTCGGCACCGTCGAACTCCTGGAGCTGATCACCCGCGGCTTCCCCTCCCCCCTGGAGCACGGGCCGCGCGCCGTCACCACCCCCGACGGCCGGCCCCGGCCCCCGGTCGTCTGCGACCCCGAGGGGCCCCTGGTCGCCGAGGTCGTCAAGACCGCCACCGACCCGTACGTGGGCCGGATCTCTCTCGTCCGGGTCTTCTCCGGCACCCTGCGCCCCGACGAGACCGTCCACGTCTGCGGCCACGGACTCGTGGACCGGACGCGCCCGGCCCCCGCTTCAGCCCCCGACGAGCAGGACCTCCACGAGGCCGACGACCGGGTCGGCGCGCTCACCTCCCCCTTCGGGAAGCAGCAGCGTCCCGTGGCACACTGCATCGCCGGGGACCTCGCCTGCGTCGCCCGCCTCGGGCACGCCGGGACCGGCGACACCGTCTCGTCAGAGGACGGCCCGCTCCTGATGGAGCCGTGGACCCTGCCCGAGCCGCTGCTGCCGCTCGCCGTCCGGGCGCACGGCAAGGCCGACGAGGACCGGCTCTCCCAGGGCCTCGCCCGGCTGGTCGCCGAGGACCCGGCCCTGCGGCTCGAACAGAACCCGGACACCCGGCAGATGGTCCTGTGGTGCCTGGGCGAGGCCCACCAGGACGTCGCCCTGGAACGCCTCCGCGAGCGCTACGGCGTCCGGGTCGACGCCGTCCCGTACAAGGTGGCGCTGCGCGAGACCTTCGGCGGCGCCTCCTCCGGCCGGGGCCGGCACGTCAAGCAGTCCGGCGGCCACGGCCAGTACGCCATCTGCGAGATCGACGTGGAGCCGCTGCCGCCGGGCAGCGGCGTCGAGTTCGTCGACAAGGTGGTCGGCGGCGCGGTCCCGCGCCCCTTCGTCGCCTCCGTCGAGAAGGGCGTACGGGCCCAGGCCGCGCGCGGGATCGCCACCGGCCACCCGCTCGTCGACGTCCGGGTCACCCTGCGCGACGGCAAGGCCCACTCCGTGGACTCCTCCGACGCCGCCTTCCAGACGGCCGGCGCCCTCGCCCTGCGCGAGGCGGCCGCCGACGTCCCCGTCCACCTCCTGGAACCGGTGGACGAGGTCGGGGTCCTCGTCCCCGACGAGTACGTCGGCCCGGTCATGAGCGACCTGTCGGGGCGGCGCGGCCGCGTCGTCGGCACCGACCGGGCGGGTCCGGGCCGGACCCTCGTGCGGGCCGAGGTGCCGGAGACCGAGATCGTGCGGTACGCGGTCGACCTGAGGTCCGTGTCGCACGGCACCGGACGGTTCGACCGCACGTACGCCCGGCACGAACCGATGCCCCCGCACCTGGCGGAGAAGATCCGGCAACGGACCGGGAACAGCCCCTGACTGACGGCCCGACAGGCACGGTCGCCCCGCCCCGCCGCCACCGGGCGGGGCGGCATCCGGCCGTCCCCCCGCACTCCGGTGACGCGCCGGGTGGTACCCGGTTACGCTGGGGTGCCCAGCTCAGAAGGTGTGCGGGGCAGCGCAGTTGGGAAACAGCCCGCACAGGGACTCGGCGCGATGGGGGCGGCAGTGGCGATGGACGGTTTCGGTCTCGGGGCGCAGGTCCCCCTCCAGGGCTCGGACGGGCAGACGGCGGCGACCCACGCCCTCGCCTCCGCCGCGTACCGCGACGGCCCCGTCGACAAGATCCTGGAAGCCGACAACGAGCTGTACAAGTCCAAGGTCACCCCGGGCAAGTGGCACAAGCTCTTCCGCCCCGACCTCGGCGAGGCCTTCTCCCGCGCCGTCCAGGTGCGGATGCTCGGCGGGGCCCGCGCCGCCCTCATCCAGTCCTTCGGCGTGGAGCCCCAGCCGGTGGTGGTCCACTGCCTCGCCGCCAACCGCATCCGCAGGCAGCGGGACGTGAAGCTGACGCTGATCACGCTCGTCTGCGGGGTCCTCTTCCTGCCCGGCCTGCTGCTCTGGCTCGGCGTCATCCAGCTCCGCCGGTTCGCCGCCGGCTCCGACAACAGGCGCACCAGCTTCCTGGGCACCGCGGTGCTCGTCGCCGCCGGCTTCCTCGCCCTGCTCGTGATGTTCAGGCTGCCCTTCGCCGGGATCCTGCCGACCTACCTGCGCGTCATGCTGGTGGCCCCGGTCATCGGCTGGTTCCTCGCCCGCCGCGTCGTCGAGAGGACCGCCGTCGAGCTGCGCGAGCGCTGGAGCGCCCTGCTCGGCGGCGGCGGCATCGGCGCCAAGATCCCCGAGGCGGCACCCCGCGACCCGGGCGAGAAGGCCGCCGAGGAGCTCCGCCAGAACCTGGAGAAGCTCTCCGCCGAGCAGCGGTCCAACGTGGTGTTCTACGCCGGGCCCAAGGGCGTCCTCGGCCTGGGCACCCGCTGGGGCAGCTGGACGCTCGCCGAGGAGCTCGTCCCCCAGGCCGGCAAGGAGATCCACGACTTCCGCACCTGGGACGTCGTCCGCAAGATCCACGAGCAGCTCACCCTCCTGGAGCGCGGCTCGCTCAAGAGCGGCTTCCCCAAACCGACGGTGAACCACTGGATCGTCGTCCCGGTGGGCGAAGGGGCCGACTCCGTCACCCGCCCCGAGGGCGACAGCATCGTCCACTACCAGGTCAAGCCCCACGAGATACAGCGCATCTGCAACGAGCAGCAGTTCGGCGCGGGCAACCGCCACTACCTCGGCGTGCAGTTCACCCTCTGGGACGGGAACCTCGTCCTCACCATGATGGTGACCGTCACCTCGCTCCACCACACGCTCCGCGTCGAGGTCACCGGCCACGCCCTCGGCCCCGTCCACGGCCTCTTCAACGACAAGCCCGCGGCGAAGACCAAGGTGGTCTCCAAGTCGGTCCGCTTCTGGGAGACCCGCGAGGTCAAGCTACCGCTGACCACGACCGACGACGTCGTCCGGACGGCCGTCCGCGCCCCCCTCACCTGGTTCCCGCCGGTCCTGGAGTTCCTCGGCGGCAAGCTCGTCCTGCCGGAGCCCTTCGGGCTGCGCCACGTCTGGGCCGGACCGCTCTGGAAGAACCGCTTCATGGCCGACGACGCCATCCGCATGGCGACGCCGGTGCTGCGCGCGGTCCACAACGCCACCATCAAGGTCCTCGACGAGCACAACGTCGACACGGAGCGCTTCACCAACCGCTCGCTCGTCCTCAGCGGCGGCGTCCAGGAGGCGAGCCCCCGGAAGGCCGACGTCTACGACGCCTGACCGGCCCCCGTACGACGCGAGGACCCGGCCCCGTACCGCGCCGGGGGCCGGGTCCTCGCGTTCCGTACGGATCAGACGCCGGCCGGCCAGGCGTCGGCCAGCATCTTCCGGGTGTCCGCGAGCAGCTGCGGCAGCACCTTCGTGTGGCCGACGACCGGCATGAAGTTGGTGTCCCCGCCCCAGCGCGGCACCACGTGCTGGTGCAGGTGCGCGGCGATGCCGGCGCCCGCCACCGTGCCCTGGTTCATGCCGATGTTGAAGCCGTGCGCGCCGGAGGCCGCCCGCAGCGCCACCATCGCCCGCTTGGTGAAGTCGCCCAGCTCCGCCGTCTCCGCCGCGTCCAGGTCCGTGTAGTCGGCGACGTGCCGGTAGGGGACGACCATGAGGTGCCCGCCGTTGTACGGGTACAGGTTGAGGACCGCGTACACGCTCTCGCCGCGTGCGATCACCAGGCCGTCCTCGTCCGACTTCGCAGGGATCGAGCAGAACGGACAGCCGTCCCCGGCACCCGGCCCGGTCGGCTTGTTCTCGCCCTGGATGTACGCCATCCGGTGAGGCGTCCACAGGCGCTGGAACGCGTCCTGCGTCCCCACTCCGATCTGCTGCTCCGGCTCAGTCGTCATGCCGTGCAGCATATTGCGTCGTCCGTTCGGAACGTGTCGCCGGGGCGGAGGGTCCCTCCGCCGTCCATGCTGATGCGATGAGCGACAGGCCACCGACACCGTCCCGGCTGGAGCACTGGGACCGCCGCATGGAGGTCCCGCTCGCCGTGGCCTCCCTCGCCTTCCTCACCGCCTACGCCGTCCACGTCCTCGCCCGCGGCCTCCCGGGGGTCTGGCACGACGCATGTCTCGCCGTCACCCTCGGCTCCTGGACCCTCTTCGTCGTGGACTACCTGGTACGGCTCCGGCTGAGCGGCCTCGCCCCGCACCGCTTCCTGCGCGCCCACCCCCTCGACACCCTGGTCGTGGTCCTCCCCCTGCTGCGTCCGCTGCGGATGGTGAACCTGTACGGGCGGGTCCAGCGCCGCCACGGCCCGAGGCTCAGTCTCTACGGGCGCGTGATGGTCTACTCGGGCCTCAGCGTCTCCCTGCTCGGCTTCGCGGGGTCGCTCACGGTCTACCACCACGAGGTGGACGCCCCCGGCGCCACGATCGTCACCTTCGGCGACTCGGTGTGGTGGACCTGCGCGACGCTGGCGACGGTGGGGTACGGGGACGTGTCGCCGGTGACCCCGGTCGGCCGGGTGACGGCGGTGGGCCTGATGGCCTGCGGCCTGGCGCTGCTGGGGGCGGTGACGGGTTCGTTCTCGTCGTGGCTGATCCAGGCGTTCACGCGGGAGGACGAGAAGCGGGCGGACACGGGAAGGCCCCCGGGGGGTTCCCCGGGGGCCTAGCCCCGCATGGGCGGGGAGCAACTCACGCAAACGGCATGAGCAGGAGGGCTACGACGGATCACCCCCGCTCACGCGGGGAGCACGTCACACCTGGACACGGCTCTCCACCACGTCGACGAGCTTCGCCAGCGCCGCGTCACGCGGGATGCCGTTCTCCTGCGAGCCGTCGCGGTAGCGGAAGGAGACGGTACCGGCCGCCATGTCGTCGTCGCCGACGATGATCATGAACGGCACCTTCTGCTTCTGGTGGGTGCGGATCTTCTTCTGCATCCGGTCCGCGGAGGCGTCCACGTCGACCCGCAGGCCCAGCTTCTTCGCCTCGGCCGCGAAGTCCTGGAGGTACTCGACGTGCGAGTCCCCGATCGGGATGCCGACGGCCTGCACGGGCGCCAGCCACGGCGGCATCGCGCCCGCGTAGTGCTCCAGGAGCACCGCGAAGAACCGCTCGATCGAGCCGAACAGCGCGCGGTGGATCATGACCGGGCGCTGCTTGGTGCCGTCCGGGGCGGTGTACTCCAGGTCGAAGCGCTCCGGCAGGTTGAAGTCGAGCTGCACGGTCGACATCTGCCAGGTGCGGCCGATCGCGTCCCGCGCCTGCACCGAGATCTTCGGGCCGTAGAACGCGGCGCCGCCCGGGTCGGGGGTCAGCGGGAGGCCCTGCTTCTCGGCGACCTGCTGGAGGACCGCGGTGGCCTCCTCCCACGCCTCGTCGGAGCCGACGAACTTGGTCTCGTCCTTGGTGGACAGCTCCAGGTAGAAGTCGGTCAGACCGTAGTCGCGGAGCAGGTCCAGGACGAAGGTGAGGGTCCGGTCCAGCTCCTCCGCCATCTGCTCGCGGGTGCAGTAGATGTGCGCGTCGTCCTGGGTGAAGCCGCGGGCCCGGGTCAGGCCGTGGACGACGCCGGACTTCTCGTACCGGTACACGGTGCCGAACTCGAACAGGCGCAGCGGCAGCTCACGGTAGGAGCGGCCGCGCGCGTCGAAGATCAGGTTGTGCATCGGGCAGTTCATGGGCTTGAGGTAGTAGTCCACGCCCTCGTCGAGCTGCATGGGGGGGTACATGCCCTCGGCGTACCAGTCGAGGTGGCCCGACTTCTCGAACAGCTTCCCCTTGGTGGCGTGGGGGGTGTAGACGAACTCGTAGTTCGCCTCCTCGTGCTTCTTGCGCGAGTAGTCCTCCATGACCCGGCGGATGATGCCGCCCTTGGGGTGGAAGACCGCGAGGCCGGAGCCGATCTCGTCCGGGATCGAGAAGAGGTCCAGCTCGTTGCCCAGCTTGCGGTGGTCGCGCTTCTCGGCCTCGGCGAGGAAGTCGAGGTGCGCCTTCAGCTCGTCCTTCGACGGCCAGGCGGTGCCGTAGATGCGCTGGAGCTGCTTGTTCTTCTCGCTGCCCCGCCAGTACGCGGAGGCGTTCCGCATCAGCTTGAACGCCGGGATGTTCCGGGTGGTCGGCAGGTGGGGACCGCGACAGAGGTCCTTCCAGCACAGCTCGCCGGTCTTGGCGTCGAGGTTGTCGTAGATGGTCAGCTCGCCGCCGCCCACCTCGACGTTCGCGCCGTCGGCGCCGTCCTCCACGGCCGCGGAGCCCTTGATGCCGATGAGCTCCAGCTTGTACGGCTCGTCCGCCAGCTCCTCGCGGGCGGCCTCGTCGGTCACCACGCGGCGGGCGAAGCGCTGCCCGCGCTTCTGGATCTCCTGCATCTTCTTCTCGATGACCTTGAGGTCCTCGGGAGTGAAGGGCCGGTCGACGTCGAAGTCGTAGTAGAAGCCGTCCCGGACCGGCGGGCCGATGCCCAGCTTGGCCTCGGGGAAGATCTCCTGCACGGCCTGGGCCATGACGTGCGCGGTCGAGTGGCGCAGGATGTCGAGACCGTCCGGGGAGGAGATCTCGACGCCCTCGACGACGTCGCCGTCGGCGAGCTCGTACGACAGGTCCTTCAGCTCACCGCCGACGCGGGCGGCGACGATCGTACGGTCGTCGGCGAACAGGGCGCCGGCGGTGGTGCCCGCGCTCACCGCCCTCTCCTCTGCTCCCGAGGCGGACTGGACGGTCACACGGACATCAGACACTGGTGCTCCATACATTGGGGCGCCGGCAGGCACGAGGTGCCGGCACCAACGGTGCGCGACAGAGACGAGGTGCCGCGCACCGTCGATCCTACGGGCTCCGCCGGACGCCCGTCCTCGGCGTTTCCGGGGCCCGTCCGGCCTCAGTCCTCCGGCCCGCAGGCCTCCTCGAAGAAGTCGGGGTTCTCGTGGAGCGCCTTCATCAGGCGGTCCCGCTCCGTCTCGTCCACCTGGACGGGGACGACCTCGGAGGCGTCGGTGAGGCGGCGGAAGCCGCCCCGGCTCTCCAGGCGGCCGGAGACCCGGATCGGGAGGCCGACGAGGTGGGCGTGGCCGGCGGTGCGGTACGCCTCCTCGTCGAGCGTGACGCGCACGTGCGGGACCTCGGCCCCGCCGAGGACGCGGAGCCGGACGGTGCCCGCGCCCCGGGGCCCGGAGCGGCGCATGCGGACGACGGCGCCGGTGAGGCGGACCGGTACGGAGGGCTCGCCGGTCCGGTAGCGGGCGCTCGCCTCGCGCAGGGCGGGCAGGTCGCCGGGCGAGAACTCGACCGGTTCGGGCCGGGCGGCGCACCCCTCGGGCGGTCCGGCGGCAGGGGCCCACTCCAGGGCGATGCGGGCGCCCTCGGTGCCCCGGACGAGGGCGACCAGGGCTTCGGTGAGTTCCCGGCTGACGCCCGCCTCGACGGCGGCGTCGAAGGCCTCCGTGCCGCCGGTGGCCCGCTGGTAGTCGACGGCCTCGCGGGCCGCGTAGAGCGCGTGGTGGAGCCGGACGGCGATCGGGCGGCCCGGGTCGACGGGCAGGAAGGCGGTGAGGCCGCGCCCGCCGGGGGACGCGCCGACGAGGACGCCCCCCAGGGAGGCCTGGGCGGCGCGCCGGTGCCGGGCGCCGTAGTAGCCGGCCCGGCCGCGCACGGCGAGGGCGCCGGCGAGGAGGAGCTGGCGGGCGGCCGATCCGAGCTGTTCCCGCACGGTCCAGGGGACGGTGCCGGCGGGGCCGGGGGGCACGTCGCGCCACCAGCGGATCTCGTCGCTGGGCACGGCGAGGCCGGTGAGGACCTCGCGGGCGGAGGGCGTGGCGCTGTGGGCGAGGGCGGCGAGGGCTTCGCCGAGCAGGTCGTCGCAGTCCGGGAAGGCGCGGCTCTCGGGGACGAGGAGGCTCGTGCCGGTGCCGGTGCCGGGCGGGGTCCAGCGGCTGTAGCGGCCGGCCGCCCCGCCGCGCCGCCGCCAGCCGTGGCGGGCGAGCAGGGCGCCGAGGACCCGCGGGTCGACGCGGCCGGGGTCGGGGGTGCCGTGGGTGTCGGCCCAGGGCCCGGCGGCCGGGCCCGGCACCCCGGCCCGGAGTCCGGGGGGACCGTTGCGGGAGCCGGGGGCGCCGGACCGGGGCCCGGGGGTTTCGGCCCGGGGCCCGGCGGGCTCGCGCCAGGGGCCCGAGGCGCCGGCCCGGGACCCCGAGGCATCCGTCCGGGGCCCCGAGGCGTCGCCGGGTACCGGGTGGGGCCGGTAGGGCGGGGGGACGGGGCCGTGGCCGGCACCGCCCCCCTCTCCCCCGGGGCCCCCTCCCCCGTGGCCCTCTCCCTCGAATCCGGGGTCGTCGATCGGTCGGTGCATCAAGGTCTCCCTCCCACCCCGACCCGGGTCATGATCTCGCAGAGCGCCCGGTCGTCGAAGATCCGTGTCGTCGGGATGCGCACGGTGGTCCGGCGCCGTCCCGTGACCGGGTGTCCGGCCAGGTTGGTCCAGTAGCAGCAGTGCCGCAGGTCGAGCCGGTCGTGACCGGCCCTCAGCCAGTCGTCCCGGGACCTGGGGACGAGCATCACGACCAGGATCTTGTGCACGGACACGGGGGTCCGGGCGAGCTTCACCAGGTGGTCGTTGTCCAGGGTGAAGGAGAACGCGCCGCCCTGGGGGCGCGGCGGTATCTGGTAGGTGCACTTGAGCTGCACCTTGATGGTCACTTCGTCGTCGACGGTGTGGCCGGGAGCGCCGTGGCTCACGTGCCAGTCGATGCCGTTGTCCGGAAAGGGTTGGGACAGCGAGCAGCCCGCCGCGGCGGCGACGGCGTGCAGGTATCCCACCTGGAGGGTCTCCATGCAGGCGGTGGTGGCGAGTGAGCCGCGCGTCGGTGCTGCCCGCTGGGGCGGCAGCCCTCCCGACTCGGGCTGGGCGAGCGCCATGTCTTCTTCCTTCCCCGTCCCTTCTGTTGTGACCGGTCCGCGTACGGCGCAAACAGTCCGGGTATCACCGTTTCGGGGCAGGGGGTTGGCCATCTGCCGCACGTGTGCAGGGAGTTCGGGGATGACGATGCACTGGTACGAAGGGCCCCTGGCGGCTTTCGACACGGAGACGACGGGAATCGACGTCGAGGGCGACCGGATCGTCTCGGCCGCCCTGGTCGTGCAGGACACGGCCGGGGCGCGTCCGCGGGTGACGCGGTGGCTGGTGAACCCGGGCATACCGGTGCCCGAGGAGGCCACCGCCGTGCACGGCCTGACGGACGATCACCTCCAGCGGAACGGTCGGTGGCCGGCTCCGGTGATGGAGGAGCTGGGGCGGGCGCTGGCCGAGCAGATCGCGGCGGGGCGTCCGCTGGTGGTGATGAACGCGCCGTTCGACCTGACGCTCCTGGACCGGGAGCTGCGGCGGCACCGGGCCTCGTCGCTGGCCGCGTACCTGGCGGGGGCTCCGCTCTGCGTGCTCGACCCGCGGGTCCTGGACAAGCACCTGGACCGCTACCGGAAGGGGCGCAGGACGCTGACGGACCTGTGCGCCCACTACGAGGTGGAGCTGACGGGGGCGCACGACGCGGCGGCGGACGCGACGGCGGCGATGGACGTCGTACGGGCGGTGGCGCGGCGCTTCTCGTCCCGGCTCGAACGGCTGACGCCGGCGGAGCTGCACACGCTCCAGGCGGTGTGGCACGCGGCCCAGGCGCGGGGACTCCAGGCGTGGTTCGCGCGGCAGGGGACGCCGGAGACGGTGGACCCGTCGTGGCCGCTGCGTCCGGAACTGCGCACGGCGGCGTGATCCGTGAGGTGTGCGGGCAATGACAGAGGCCGGTCCGTCTTTCGACGGACCGGCCTCTCCCGGTGGGCGATACTGGGATCGAACCAGTGACCCCTTCGGTGTGAACGAAGTGCTCTCCCGCTGAGCTAATCGCCCGGGAACGGGTTGAACCATACAGGCCTTCCGGGCCTTCCTTCAAACCGATCGCAGGTGGGCGGCGAGCCCCCGCCGCCCACCGCGCATCATCAGGGCGTGGTTGGCGCGGAAGAAGGGCCTGCCGGGGACGGCGAGGACCCTCAGGAGCCGGGCGCGGACCTCGACCTCCTGCTCGTACAGGACGCGGGTGCCGGTCCCCTCCGGGGCGAGGGTCCAGCGGGCCCGGCCCTCCAGGTCCCCGCCGAGGCCGACCTCCAGGACCCGGGCGGCGGGGTCGTGGCGCAGGGCGCGGACGGTGACGACGAGGTCGTACGGGAGGAGGGAGCGGAAGCGGGCGGTGCCGGAGGTCCCGTCGTGGGGGACGACCTCGCGGACCTGGGGCCACCAGCGGGGGTAGTCCTCGGCCCGTTCGAGGACGGCGTAGACGGTGTCGGGCGGGGCGGGGAGCCGCCAGACGCAGCGGAAGCGGTATCGGCACCAGTCCATGGGCCCAGTGTGGGCGTACTCAGGGGGGAACAGGGGGGAACAGGGGGAATCTGAGTACGGCGACCCATTCCCGGCGGCCGGGTCCGGGACGACACTCCGGTCATGGACAACTCCCTGCCACCCGCGGACGAACTGGTGCTCGTCGACCGCGAACTGGCCCGACTCGAAGCGCGCCGGACCCAGTTGCTGACCCGGCGGGCCTGGCTGGTCCAGGTGCTGTACCAGCCGGCCCGGGCGGCGACGCCGCAGCGGCCCGTGCCGCCGGTGGCTCCGGCGGCGGACTCGACGCCGCGGAGCGCGCAGAACGTGCTGTTGACGCTCGGCGGCACGCTCCTGACGATCGCGGCGGTCGCCTTCACCCTGGTGAGCTGGGGCTCGATGGGGATCGGCGGGCGGGCGGCGGTGCTGTGCGCGGTGACCGGGGCGGCGCTCGCGGCGCCGGTGGTCCTGCTGCGCAGGGGCCTGGCGTCGACGGCCGAGTCGGTGGCGGTCCTGGGGCTCGTCCTGACGGTGCTCGACGCGTACGCGCTGCACCGGGTGGCGCTGTCGGACGCGGACGGCCTCGGGTACGCGGCGGTGGCCTCGGCGGTCCTGGCGGGGGCGTGGGCGGCGTACGGCTCGGCGCTGCCGCGGCTGCGCGTCCCGCTGCCGGCGGGCGTGGTCGCGGCGCAGCTGCCGCTGCCGCTGGGCGCACTGGCGGCCGGGGGCGGGGCGACGGCGTTCGCGTGGGCGGCGCTGGTCACGGCCGCGGCGGACGGCGCGGTGGTCCTGTGGACGCGTCCGCTGCCGGTGCGGATCACGGCGGGCGCCGGTGCGGCGGTCCTGGGCGGCTGGGCGCTCCTGACGGGCGGCTGGCTCTCGCTCTCCTCGCCGTGGAGCGGCGCGCCGCTGCTCCTGACGGGTGCGGCGGTGTGCCTGTACGCGGCGTGGCGGGCGTCCGCCTCCGCGTGGGCGGTGGCGGTCTCGGCGGTCGCGGGTCCGGCGGCGGTGGCGGCGGTCGGCGGTCTGCTGCGGTCGGTGCTTCCCGGTGACTGGGCGGTTCCGGGGTACGTGCTGTGCGCGCTGCTCCTGGTGTCGGTGTGGCGTGCGGGCGCCCGGGTGCCGCGCGGGGTCCGGACGGGTCTCGCGGGCGCGGGGGCGTCGACGGTGGCGCTGGGGCTCGCGTGGGCGCTGCCGCCGGTGGCGGCGGGCGCGCTGGGGCCTCTGGCGCGGACGACGGAGGTCTGGTCGGGCGAGCACGCCGGGCCCGCCCCGGTCGCGTACCCCGCGACGGCCACCCTGGTCCTCGCGGTGGTCGCCGCCGTGCTCGCGTCCGTTCCCCGGCTGTGGGCCCGGTGCGGGGCCCTGGTCCTGGTGTGGGCGCTGCTCACGGCCCTGCCGGTCGCCCCGGGCCTGCCGTACGCGGCGACGCTCGCCCTCCAGCTCCTCACGACGGCGGCGGCCCTGTGGATCGCCGTCCACCCGACCCCGCTGACCCGCGGCCTGCCCCGCCCGGAGACGCCCCCGACGCCCTCTCCGGACGCGAACACGACCACCGCCCCCGCAGGCAGCCCGACCACCGGCCCGACGGACCACCCGACCACCGGTTCGACGGGTCGCCCGGCCACCGGTCCGGTGGCTTCCGGCCCGGTCGGTCGGCCCGCCGCAGGCCCGACCGGCGCCCCGGCCGCCGCCCCGGCGGGACAGTCGACCTCCGGCTCCGTTCCGCCTCCGCCCTCGGTCCCGCCCCGGGCCCCCGGGGCCGGTTTCGGCGCCCCCGGAACCGGCTGGGCGCCCCCGCGGCCCCGGCCGCAGGCTCCCGCGGCGGAGCCCGGGAGCATCCTCGGGTGGGTCGCGTACGCCGGCGGGCTGGTGTCCGCCGCGGGTGCGGTCGCCCTCGCCCTGGACGTGCGGGGGGCCACGTTCCTCGTGCTCGCGGCGGTCCTCGGGCTCCTCACGGGCGTCACGGTCCTCGGTACGGGCGCGCGGCGGACGGTGTCGGCCTGCGGGGCGGTGCTCGCGGCGGCGGGCCTGGCGTTCGCGGGGGCCGCGGCGGCCGGGCTGGAGGACCACTGGGCGGGTCTGGCGCTGCTCCTGGTCCCGGCGGCGACGGCGGCCGTCGGCGCCAAGGCGCGCCCGGTGGCACTGCCGGTCGAGATCACGGGCGCGGTCGTGGGCCTCGCGGCCCTCGGGCTCACCGTGTCGCGGCCCGCGTTCCTCGCGCTCGCCCTGGCGCTCGGCGGGGTGATCGCGGCGGCGACGGCGGTCCGGCCGGAGCGGCGCCGGTTCGCCTCCTGGACGGCGGCGGGGCTGTTCCTGCTCGCCGCCTGGGTGCGGCTGGGGGCCTGGGGCGTGACGACTCCGGAGGCGTACACGCTGCCGGTGACGGTCCCGGCGCTCGTCGTCGGGTTCCTGCGGCGGCGCCGGGACCCGGAGGCCTCGTCCTGGATGGCGTACGGCCCCGGTCTGGCCGTGACCCTGCTGCCGAGCCTCGGCGCGGCCTGGACGGACCCGGAGTGGGTGCGGCCGCTGGTCCTGGGGGTGGCGGCGCTCGGGGTGACGCTCCTCGGGGCGCGGTTCCGGCTGCAGGCCCTGCTGCTGCTCGGCGGCACGGTGCTCGCCCTGGACGGGCTGCACGAGCTGGCGCCGTACGTGGTGCAGGTGGTGGGCGCGCTGCCGCGCTGGCTGCCGCCGGCCCTCGCCGGGCTGCTGCTGCTCGCGGTGGGCGCCACGTACGAGCAGCGGCTGCGGGACGCCCGGAGGCTGCGGGAGCGGCTGGCCCGGATGCGGTGAGACCTGCCCGGGGCGGAACGCCGAGGGCCCGGAGACGGTGGTCGTCTCCGGGCCCTCGGTCCGGGCGGTGGGCGATACTGGGTTCGAACCAGTGACCTCTTCGGTGTGAACGAAGCGCTCTCCCACTGAGCTAATCGCCCGGTGCACCGCACACATTACCCCATGTCAGCGGGGCTTCCGCACCACGCGCGGGTCACTGGTCGATCTTCCACGGCATGACGAAGCCGAACTTCCAGAGGTAGACCCCGAGCAGGACGGCGACGATCACCAGGCCGATCGTGGTGAGGATGATGTTCCGGCGGCGGACCTTGGGGTCGAGGGCGCGCTGGGCGGCCTCGGTGACCTTGCGCTTGGTCCAGCGGAGCACGAGCTGCGCCCAGACGAACTCGGTCGCCCAGATCGCCATGCCGGCGAAGATGACCAGCCAGCCGGGACCCGGCAGCACGAGCATGAGCACCCCGGCGACGACGACCGCGAGCCCCACGACGAAGACGCCGACCTGCCAACTGAGGTGCAGGGTCCGGCGGGACTTGATGAACTCCGGCGCGCGGGATCCCAGTTCGGCTTCCTGGCCGACCGCGGACTCCCCGGTGCGCTCGTCACTCTCCGCATGCATGATCCCAACCTACCGGACGACGGACCGACACCGGAATGGCCGTATTACCCAAAGTTACACGGGTCCGTACGAGGGACCTGAACGGCCACAAAACCGACAGAGGGGTTTACAACGGCACCGGAGGTGGCATGTCGATTTCGCCGACGTGCGAATCCCCGAGCGCACACTGAGCGAAAGGCCCTGGCGCTTATGAACACCACGGTCAGCTGCGAGCTGCACCTGCGCCTCGTTGTGTCGAGCGAGTCCTCACTGCCTGTACCCGCGGGCCTGCGGTATGACACGGCCGATCCCTATGCCGTGCACGCCACCTTCCACACCGGAGCCGAGGAGACGGTCGAGTGGGTCTTCGCCCGCGACCTTCTCGCCGAGGGGCTGCACCGGCCCACCGGCACGGGCGACGTCCGCGTCTGGCCGTCCCGTAGTCACGGCCAGGGAGTCGTCTGCATCGCGCTGAGCTCCCCCGAGGGAGAAGCCCTGCTCGAGGCCCCGGCGAGGGCCCTGGAGTCGTTCCTGAAGCGGACCGACGCCGCCGTGCCACCGGGCACCGAGCACCGCCACTTCGACCTCGACACGGAGCTCTCCCACATCCTGGCCGACAGCTGAGCCAGGCCGAGAGCCGCACGGCGCCGTCCGACTCGGGGAGACGGCGCCGCGCGGGCAGCCCCACGAGCACGTCATCCGGCGCCCACCACCGCGCAGCCGGCGCGGTGGTGGGCGCCGGTGCCATGTCCGGGTCGCGCTAAAGTCAGCGCCATTCCGCGGGCGCCCGCCCGTGGCCGGCCAGGGAGCGAATCGTGCT
This sequence comes from Streptomyces bikiniensis, assembly GCF_000716625.1. Taxonomy (NCBI): domain Bacteria; kingdom Bacillati; phylum Actinomycetota; class Actinomycetes; order Kitasatosporales; family Streptomycetaceae; genus Streptomyces; species Streptomyces bikiniensis. The sequence goes on from NZ_JNXJ01000036.1 coordinate 53,289, forward strand.
GATCCCTCACGACACCCGGATCGCCCTCGACACCGTCGTCGATCTGATGAACACCGCGCCCCAGGGCGACCGCCCCGACGCGCTCGCCGACCTCCAGGGCCTCCACGCCTTCGTCCGCGCGCACAAGATCAGCGACGTGGGCGACCTCGGCGCCGACGACCTGCGGGCCGTGCGCACGGTGCGCGAGAAGTTCACGGCGGTCTTCTCCGCGCCCGAGGCCCGGATCGCGGCCCCCCTGATCAACCAGCTGGTGGCGGGCGCGGGCACCACCCCGCAGCTCACCGACCACGACGGCTACGACTGGCACGTGCACTACTTCGCCCCGGGCGCCTCGGTCGCGGACCACCTCGCGGCCGACTGCGGCATGGCCCTGGCGTTCATCGTCGTGGCGGGCGAGCAGGAGCGGCTGCGGCGCTGTGAGGCGCCGGACTGCGGCCGGGCCTTCGTCGACCTCTCCCGCAACCGCTCGCGCCGCTACTGCGACAGCCGGACCTGCGGCAACCGGCTGCACGTGGCCGCCTACCGGGCGCGCCGCAAGGAGGCGGCGGGCTGACCGTCCGCTCCGGAGGGATCACAGCACGAAGAGGTCGTGCACAGCGGCCGCGAGCAGCAGGCAGCCGATGACGCCCAGGAAGATCATCAGCGGTGGCTGGGAGAGCGCGTACAGACAGCCGCGCGCCTCTTCGCCGGGGGCGTCGGCGGGGACGTGGGTGGGGACGTCGGTGGGGGCGGGGACGGGGTCCCGCGAGGTATCCAGCATCTCGGGGGGATGATCGCGCACGCCGCGTGCCCGACCTCACGGAACACCCCTTCTGACCGGGGGTTCACCCCTTCCCGTGGATCACCGAACCAGGACGGTCGGCGGAATCGCCAGAAGCGGTCAGATTCCGTGCTTCTTCAGAATCGCCTCGATGTCGCTGAAGTCGTCGCCCGCGGGCTCGGCGGCCTTCGACCTCCCCGTCACGGCCCTCGGGGGAGCCGGTGCGCCGGGCGCCGCGGCTCTCGGGGCGGCCTCCGCGACGGCGGCCCCCGCCCGGCCGGCCCGGCGCCGCTCGACGGCCCGGGTGGACAGGAAGAGCAGCCAGGCCAGGCCGAGCACGCCGAAGCCGGCCCAGGCCACCGGGCTGAACGCCGTGCCCGCGATCCAGGCGACGGCCCCCGTCATCACCAGGCCGAGGGGCACCAGCGCGTAGGCCGCGATCCGGGCGGCGGACAGGAAGCGCTTCCGGTACGCCGCGATCGCGGCGATGCCCAGGCCCGCCGCGGACACCGCGGAACAGATGGTCTCGGCGAGCATGCGGTCCTCCAGGTCCCCGTGTGATGCGTCCCTTCCATCCTGCACCCCCGCCCCCGCCCGAGCCATGCTCCCGAGCCGGTCTCAGGGAGATCTCCGGGTCGCCCCGGCCGGGATCTCCTCCCCGGGTCCCGGTGAGCCCCCGGGCGCCGGTGGGCCCCGGGCGCCGGTGGGCCCCGGGCGCCGGCGGACCCCCGGCCCCCGGTGAGGGAGACTGCTGGCATGAGCGACTCCACCACCGCACCCGTCTCCCCCGTCGTCCTGGAGGCCTGGTTCGACCTCCAGTGCCCCGACTGCCTCCGGGCCCTCGACGACGTCCGCGCGCTCCGCGGGAAGTACGGCGACCGGCTCGACGTACAGCTGCGCCACTTCCCGCTGCCGAAGAACAAGCACGCGTACGCCGCCGCCCAGGCCGCCGAGGAGGCCGCCGCACAGGGCGAGGGCTGGCCGTACGCGGAGGCGCTGCTCACCAGGACCAGGGAACTCGGCGAGCGGGGCGAGCCGGTCCTCCTGGAGGTCGCGGCCGAACTGGGCCTGGACGCCGAGGAGTTCGACACCGCCCTGATCGACGGCCGGCACCTGCTGACCGTCGACGCGGACGAGGCCGAGGGCAAGGCGATCAAGGTCACCGGCACGCCGACCTACGTCATCGGCGGCGAGCGCCTGGACGGCGGCCAGAGCCAGGAGGGGCTGCGGGAGCGGATCGAGGCGATCGCCGACCGCCTCCTCGGCGCCTGATCCTCCCGCCCGGACGGGCCTACAGCAGCGGCTTGGCGCCGTTGACGTGGGTCGTGCGGTAGCCGAGCGACTCGTAGAGGCGGACCGCCGGGGTGTTGTCCGCGAAGACGTGCAGTCCGAGCAGGGTCTCCCCGGCCTCCCGCGCGACCCGCTCGGCGAGCAGCATGAGCGCCCGCCCGCAGCCGCGCCCGCGCTGCGCCTCGTCCACCTCGATGTCGTACACGTAGGCGGCCCACCGCCCCGGTTCGAGCTCGGTCCGGCCCGTCCACAGGACGCCGGCGGGCCGCCCGTCCCGGACGAGGACGTGGAACGCGGCGCCCGGGGTGGCGAGTCCGCCGGGCAGGAGGACGCGGTGGCTGCTCTCGGCCTTCGCGCGCGCCTGCTCCTCGGGAACGCCCCGCTCGGTCCACTCCTGTGCGAAGGCCTCCCTGGCCCGCGCCTCCCACTCCTCGTACTCGGCGCCGGTCATCGGCCGGACCTCGACGCCCTCCGGCAGGGCGGGCGGGACGTCGGGCAGTTCCTTGACCATGTTCCGGCTGCGCTCGACGTAGCCGAGCGAGCGGACCATGCGCAGCGCGGGCGCGGCGTCGGCGGGCACCGACGCGGACACGTGGACGCAGCCCCAGCTCCGCAGCACCTCCTCGGAGGCGAGCGCGGCGACCGTGCCCCGGCCCCTCCCCCGGTCCGGCTCGTCGATCCGGAGGTCGCGGATCACTCCCGAGGCGATGCCGAAGCCGGGGTCGGTGGCGAGGTGGACGGAGCCGACGCGGCGGCTGTTCACGCACACGTCGTACGTGCGGGAACGGCCGCCGTCGGGCAGCTGCTGAAGCGGCTCGACCGGCCGCAGGGTGGTGGTCATCAGAGGTGTTCTACCCGCCCCGGGGCCGCCCGTCATCGGGTTTTACGGCGGTCCGCGGCCGGGTCCCGACCGGGCCCTAACCGAGGCGCGGGTCCCGGTCGCGGGCCGCGTGCTCCTCGAAGGTCCGCATGGCCTTGGCGGTGACCGGGCCGGGCGCCGGCGACAGTTCGCGCCCGTCGATCCGGTGCACGGCCTGCACGTCGCGGAGGGTCGAGGTCAGGAAGACCTCGTCGGCGCTCTCCAGGACGTCCAGCGGCAGATCGGTCTCCTCGGCGCCGGTCCACCGCACGGCGAGGGCGCGGGTGATGCCCGCGAGGCAGCCGGAGGAGACGGGCGGGGTGAGGATCCGGCCGCCGACCACGACGAAGACGTTGGAGCCGGTGCCCTCGCAGAGCTGCCCCACCGTGTTGGCGAAGAGCGCCTCGGAGGCCCCCTGCTCGCGCGCCTTCGCGAGGGCGACGACGTTCTCCGCGTACGAGGTGGTCTTGAGGCCGGTGAGGGCGCCGCGCTCGTTGCGGGTCCAGGGCACGGTGACCACGGCGGTGGTGTCGGGGCGGCGGCTCGTCCCGCCGAGGGCGACGACGAGGCTGGTCCCGGCGTCGCCGCGCTCCGAGCCGAGCGGGGAGGGGCCGCCGGTGTACGTGATGCGGAGCCGGCCGAGCTCCACCGGGTTGGCCTCCAGGACGGCGGCGCAGGCCCGGCGGACCTCGTCGAGGTCCGGGTCGGGCAGGCCGAGGCCCCGGGCCGAGCGGGTGAGCCGCTCCAGGTGGAGGGTGAGGGCGAACGTCTCGCCGCGCTCCGCCTTGACCGTCTCGAAGATGCCGTCGCCGACGGTCAGTCCGTGGTCCAGTACGGAGACCCGGGCGGTCTCCGCGTCGTGCAGCCCGCCGTTGACCCAGAGTTTCATCGGGAAATGGCCTTTCCGGTCGCCTCGGAGGCGCCTGGTTCGTGGAGGCCCGACGCTATCGCGACCAGGCGGGACGCCTTGAGTTCGGTCTCCTCCCACTCGCGCTCGGGGTCGGAGCCCCAGGTGATCCCGGCGCCGGTGCCGAAGCGCAGCACGCCCTCGGGGCGGTCGATCCAGAAGGTGCGTATGCCGACGGCCAGCTCGCCGGTGCCCGCGTCGGCGTCGACCCAGCCGACGCCCCCGCAGTAGGGGCCCCGGGGCGCGGTCTCCAGGGCCTCGATGATCCGCAGCGCGCTGGACTTGGGGGCGCCGGTGACCGAGCCGGGCGGGAAGGTGGCGGCCAGCAGCCCGGGCCAGCCGGCGTCCCGGCGCAGCACGCCGCTGACGGTGGAGACGAGGTGGACCAGGCCGGGGTGCTCCTCGACCGCGCAGAGGACGGGGACGGCGACGGAGCCGGTCTCGCTGACGCGCCCCAGGTCGTTGCGGACCAGGTCGACGATCATCACGTTCTCGGCGTGGTCCTTGGGGAGGAGGTCGGCGGCGGTGCGGCCGGTGCCCTTGATGGGCCCCGAGGAGACCCGGGGCCCCTCCCTGCGCAGATAGAGCTCGGGGGAGGCGGTGGCGACCTCCACGCCGTGGGCGGGCAGGCGGATCGTTCCGGCGTACGGGGCGGGGTTGCCCCGGGCGAGGAGCGCGGTGAGGGCGTCCACGTCGGCGGCGGCCGGGTCCGGCAGCGGCGCGGACAGCACCCGGCAGAGGTTCGCCTGGTAGACCTCGCCGCGCGCGATGTGCTCCCGCACGCGCCGTACGCCCGCGGTGTACGCGGCGCGGTCGAGGGAGGACGTCCAGGCGCCGGCGGCGGGGCCGCGCCAGGCGCCCGGCACGGGCGCGGGCACCGGGTCCGGCCGCACGTCCCCGAAGCGGGCGCAGGTCAGGCGCCCCTCGAAGTCCGCGCAGACGGCCCAGAACCCGGTGGAGTCCAGGGCCTCGGGGTCGTGGGTGACGTCCCGGAGGTCGGTGGCGACGAGGCCGCCGAAACGGGCCAGGGGTGCGAGGTCGTACACGCGTCGAGTCTAGGTCGGGCGGGACGGGGGCACCGGGCCGCGTCGCGGCGGGGGCTCCGCGCGATCCGGGGAACACGGCGAGTGAACGCCGCGCGAACCCTCCGGGGGTCCTGCCGGAGGGTGGTCGCCGGCGCCCCGGTCGGCCCGCAGGTCAGCACGCTGCGGAAACGCGTTTTTGTGCTGGCCCGGGAATCCGCTAGAGTTCAACACGTCGCCGGGACGCGCAAGCGGAACGGAAACGACAAGCGGACGTGGCTCAGTTGGTAGAGCATCACCTTGCCAAGGTGAGGGTCGCGAGTTCGAATCTCGTCGTCCGCTCGATGTGGGGGATCTTCCCGAACCCCCGTATTCACTCCTGGTGGAGTGGCCGAGAGGCGAGGCAACGGCCTGCAAAGCCGTCTACACGGGTTCAAATCCCGTCTCCACCTCCAAGGACGATTAGCTCAGCGGGAGAGCGCTTCCCTGACACGGAAGAGGTCACTGGTTCAATCCCAGTATCGTCCACTGGACCTTCGGGTCCCGGGTCCTCGGATCCCCCGCGCGATTAGCTCAGCGGGAGAGCGCTTCCCTGACACGGAAGAGGTCACTGGTTCAATCCCAGTATCGCGCACGCAGTACGACCGCCTTCGGGTAGGTTGTGCACAGCCCGCGCGATTAGCTCAGCGGGAGAGCGCTTCCCTGACACGGAAGAGGTCACTGGTTCAATCCCAGTATCGCGCACCACAGCAAGGAGCCCCCGGCCGCGTCTCGCGGCCGGGGGCTCCTTCGTTCCGGGGCCTCAGGAGGAGAAGAGCATCCGGCCGAAGCCGCGCTGGCGGTAGTGACCGCCGTGGTGGCCGCCGTGGTGCGGGGCGCCCCAGGCCGGTGCGGCGGGAGCGGGCTGCGCCGGGTAGGCCCCCGGGGCGGGCGGCGCCGGCGGGGCCTGCTGGACCCACTGGGACTCCAGGCGGGTCAGGGCCTCCAGCTCGCCGTAGTCCAGGAATATGCCCCGGCAGCCGCTGCACTGCTCGATCTGGACGCCGTTGCGGTTGTACGTGTGCATGGCCGCGTGGCACTTGGGACACTGCATGCTCGGCTCAACTCCCTGACATTGCCGTTCGAATGGTCGCTTCACCTTACGTGGACGCCGAAAGTGCCTACCCGGTTCGATGTCCGGCGATGCGGGCGCAGGTGTCGATCATCACCTCCTCGACCTCGTCCAGCCGTCGGCCCTCGGCCGTGGACTTCGCGAGGGCCAGCGCGGCGGTCTGCACCGTCAGGGCACGGGCCGGCACGTCGAGCCGGACCCAGGGGTCGGACCCCACCGCCGGGCCGCCCGCCTCCTGGTACGCGCCGAGGAAGCGGGACCAGACCTCCGGGGGCAGGATGCCGGCGGCGAACCAGGCTGCCGGACGGGCCAGGTCCCAGGCGGGATCCCCCAGCCCCAGGTCGTCCACGTCGATGAGTCGCCAGGAGGGAGGGCCCTCCGGGGCGGGAGCGGGAGATACGAGTCGGACGAGTTGCCCCAGGTGGAAGTCGCCGTGGCAGAGCAGGTGGGGGGTGTTCCCGGGGGCCGTGAGTTCCGCGGGGATCGTTCCCCAGGCCGCGAGGACCGTGGCCGTGGCCGGGTGGTGCGGCGCCGACCGGCGCATCCGGTCCACCGCGAGGGCGGCCTTGAGCGGGGCCCGCATCGGCGGAAGGCCGGTCCCGGGCGGGAGTGGAGTGCGGTGGAGCAGGGCGAGGAGCCGTGCCGCCTCCTCCCACGGGGCGGCGTCGGGGTCCCCCGGGTCGACGGGCGGCCCGTACGGCCAGAGCGTGACCGGGCGTCCGCCGAGCGCCTCCGGAGCGGCCGGGGGCAGCGGGCGGGGCGACAGGAGCACGTCGGCGACGTCCGGGCGGGCGGCGAGCGCGAGCCGCGCGCGGTGCGCCTCGGGGTCGGTGTCGGGGGCGTGCGCCTTCACCACGAGCGCCCCGTGCCGTACGACGGTTCCGTCCTCCCGGTCCGCGAGCACCCCGACGAGGCCGTCGTCCGCGCAGCCGCAGGGGGCGACGCCGGGCGGATGGGCGGCGGTGCGGGCCAGGGCGGCGAGGCCGTCGAGCGGGGCGCCCGAAGCGGGCGTGGACCGGGCGGTGGGAGTCACGCGGGGAGCGTACGGGGTGGAGCGGGGTGTGTGTCGGAGTGTGCGGGGTGGAGCGGGGCACGCGTGTGTGCGTGGGGTGGAGCGGGGCGTGTGTGCGTGGGGTGGCGGGAACGCGCGAGGGCCGGTCGGCTCCCCGGCCGACCGGCCCCACGCTGCCGTCCGTCGCACCCCCGTCCCCACGGGGCTGATGGCCGGATGTCCCGACCCGGGCCGCTCTCCCGGGTCCGGGGCGCCGCTCAGCGCCCCAGCATCACGCCCACGGACGACGCCTGTGTGACCACCGCTTCCCAGCCGCCGAAGACGACCACGAGCAGGGCCGCGAGAGGAAGGACCATGGCCGTGGCCACCAGGGGGTGACGGCGGCCCGTGGGCCGGCTGGTCGTCCGCGGTGCCGTGTAGGCCATGGTTCCTCTCCCGTCGTGTGGCGCGGCGGGTGCGTAACCTCGGGGGACGAGTGCTGCACCCGCCGCGTGACAACAACCTTAGGAAGCGGGGAGCGGCGGGGCGTCATGCCCGCGTACCGACTTGCGGGCCTCCCGGAGGATGACGGGCGCCCGCACGGCGTACTCCCCTGGGTGGAGACGGGGGGCGTACAACCCCGGGTCTTCCCCGAGGGGTTGCGCACGGGAGGTGGAGGAGCCCGGGCGGCGTGACATCGCTCACTTCCTTGATCGTCGTGGGAGCGGCCGGGGCCGCCCGGTCGGCCGGGCCTCTTCCCGGGGGGCGTGCGGCCGGGGACGGGAGGCTTCGTCAAGTGGGTTTTCCGGGGCGGGTGTTGGGGGTGGTGCGGAGCCGTCGGCCCTTCGGGGGGTTTCACAGCACTGACAATCGATCCCGGTGCGAGGGCGCGGCCTATGAGCGCGTGCGGGCGCCACTACGTAAGCTGTGCCACGTCGAACGGACGAGGGGACGGACATGGCGATGATGCGGCTCCGGCGCGAGGATCCGCGGATCGTCGGGTCGTTCCGGCTCCACCGCAGGCTGGGAGCCGGCGGCATGGGCGTCGTGTACCTGGGGTCCGACCGGCGCGGCCAGCGGGTGGCCCTCAAGGTCATCCGGCCCGACCTCGCCGAGGACCAGGAGTTCCGGTCGCGGTTCGCCCGCGAGGTGTCGGCGGCCCGGCGGATCCGCGGCGGCTGCACGGCCCGGCTCGTCGCCGCCGACCTGGAGGCCGACCGCCCCTGGTTCGCCACCCAGTACGTGCCCGGCCCCTCCCTGCACGACCGCGTCGCCGAGGAGGGGCCGCTGCGCGCCGCCGACGTGGCCTCCATCGGGGCCGCGCTCTCGGAGGGCCTGGTCGCCGTCCACGAGGCCGGCGTCGTGCACCGGGACCTCAAGCCGTCGAACATCCTGCTCTCCCCCAAGGGCCCCCGGATCATCGACTTCGGCATCGCCTGGGCCACCGGCGCCAGCACCCTCACCCACGTGGGCACCGCCGTCGGCTCCCCCGGCTTCCTCGCCCCCGAGCAGGTGCGTGGCGCCGCCGTCACCCCCGCCACCGACGTGTTCTCGCTCGGCGCCACGCTCGCGTACGCGGCGATGGCCGACTCCCCCTTCGGGCACGGCAGTTCCGAGGTCATGCTCTACCGGGTCGTGCACGAGGAGCCGCAGCTGCACGGCGTGCCCGACGCGCTGGCGCCCCTCGTCCGGGCCTGTCTCGCGAAGGACCCGGAGGAGCGGCCCAGCACGCTCCAGCTGTCGATGCGGCTCAAGGAGATCGCGGCGCGCGAGGCGCAGGGGCTGCCCGCCTCCCGGCCGCCCGTGCAGCGGGAGCGGTCCGAGGAGCGGAACGCCGTCCGGCCGACGGAGCGGTACACCGAGTACGCCGAACGGGACACGCGCGGGCGTGGGCCCGAGCGGGTGGGTGAGCGCGGGTCCGAACGCGTTTCCGAGCGGGAGCGCGGTCAGGGGCGGGGGTCTTCCCCGCGGTCCTCCGCCGCCGGGCCGCGGACCGGGGGCTCGCGGCCCCCGCAGTCCCGTTCCGGCACCAGGCCCGGCGTCCGCTCCACCTCGACGGGGCGCCGGCCCGCCAACCCCCGGCTGCTGCGGCAGCGGCTCTTCGTCTTCGTGGTCGTGACCCTGGTCGTCGCCCTCGGCATCGCCGCCGCGCAGGCCCTCCAGGGCTGAGCCGAGCGGGTTCGCTACTCCTCCGGGCGGCCCGTCGCCACCGCGTAGAACGCCACGGCCGCCGCCGCTCCCACGTTCAGCGAGTCCACGCCGTGGGCCATCGGGATGCGGACCCACTCGTCGGCGGCCCGCAGCGCCTTCTGCGACAGCCCCTCGCCCTCCGCGCCCAGCATCAGCGCCACCCGCTCCAGCTTGTGCGGGGCGGCCTCGTCGATGGAGACCGCCCGCTCCGCCGGGGTGAGCGCGAGCAGCCTGAAGCCCGCCTCCCGCACCGTCTCCAGGCCCCGCGGCCAGCCCTCCAGGCGGGCGTACGGGACGGAGAAGACCGCGCCCATGGAGACCTTCACGGAGCGCCGGTAGAGCGGGTCCGCGCAGTCCGGGGAGAGCAGGACCGCGTCCATGCCGAGGGCGGCGGCGCTGCGGAAGATGGCGCCGATGTTGGTGTGGTCGTTGACCGACTCCATGACCACCACCCGGCGGGCCTCCGCAAGCAGCCCGGACGCCTCCGGGAGCTCCTTGCGCTGCATGGACGCGAGGGCTCCCCGGTGCACGTGGTAGCCGGTGACCCGCTCCGCCAGGTCCGGGTCGATCACGTACACCGGCGCCTCGGAGCCGTCGATGACGTCCCGCATGGCCTCGACCCACTTGGCCGAGAGCAGCATCGACCGCATCGCGTACCCGGCCTGCCCCGCCCTGCGGATGACCTTCTCGCCCTCCGCGATGAACAGGCCCTCGGCCGGCTCCCTCCTGCGGCGGAGTTCCACGTCGGTCAGGCCCGTGTAGTCGTGCAGGCGGGGGTCGTCGGGGGCTTCGATGCTGATCAGTTCGGCCACGGGGTGTCGCTGCCTCGTTCGGGGGTCGGGGTTGTGTGGGTGTGCTTCACGCCGTCGGCCCGTTCGGGCCTTCCGTGACCACCGCGCCTATGACGATCACCGCCGGCGGGCGGACCTCCTGCGTCCTGACCGTCTCGGCCACCGTCGCGAGCGTCGCGTCCACCCGGCGCTGGGCCGCCGTCGTGCCCTCCTGGACCAGGGCCAGGGGGGTCTCCGGGGCCTTGCCGTGGGCGATGAGCGCCTCCGCGATCTTTCCTATCTTGTCGACGCCCATGAGGATCACGAGGGTGCCCGTCAGCCTGGCGAGCGAGGCCCAGTCCACGAGGGAGCGCGGGTCGTCGGGGGCCACGTGCCCGCTGACCACCGTGAACTCGTGGGCCACCCCCCGGTGCGTGACCGGGATGCCCGCCGCGCCCGGCACCGAGATCGAGCTGGAGATGCCCGGGACCACCGTGCAGGCGATGCCCTCGGCGGCGAGCGCCTGCGCCTCCTCCATGCCCCGGCCGAAGACGAACGGGTCGCCGCCCTTCAGGCGGACCACCGACTTCCCCGCCTTCGCGTGCTCGATCAGCGCGTTGTTGATGGCCTCCTGCGCCATGAACCGGCCGTACGGGATCTTCGCCGCGTCGATCACCTCGACGTGCGGGGGCAGCTCGTCCAGGAGGTCGCGGGGGCCGAGGCGGTCCGCGATCACCACGTCCGCCTCCGCGAGCAGGCGGCGGCCGCGCACCGTGATCAGGTCCGGGTCGCCGGGGCCGCCGCCGACCAGGGCCACGAACGGGGTGCGGGCGCGGTGCTGGGGCGCCGCGATCGAGCCGTCCCGCAGGCCCTCCACGATCGCGTCCCGCACGGCGGCCGAGCGGCGCGGGTCGTGGCCGGTGAGCACCGCCACGGTGACGCCGTCGCCGCGGCCGGTGGCCGGGGTCCAGGCGGTGGCCGCCTCGGCGTCGTCCGAGCGCACGCACCAGGTCCGGGTCCGCTCGGCCTCGGCGGAGGCCGCCTCGTTCGTGGCGGGATCCGTCGTGGCGACCAGGACGTACCAGGCGTCCGCGAGGTCACCCTCTTCGTAGCGGCGCTTGAGCCAGGTGATCTCGCCCGTCTCCGCCATCGCGTCCACGGACGGGGTCGCGGAGGGGGAGACCAGGGTGATGTCCGCGCCCGCGGCGATCAGGGCGGGGAGGCGGCGCTGGGCGACCTGGCCGCCGCCGAGGACCACCACGCGGCGGCCGGCGAGGCGGAGGCCCACCGGGTAGGCGGGGTGGGCGTCGGGGGTCGCCTTCTCGGTGTTCTCGGCCATGGGTGAGCGGCTCCTCGGGGCGTGGCAGGTGCGGGCCGCTGCGGCGGTGGAGCGGCTGGTGGGGCGCTGTTTCGGGTCCCACGATATCGGGGGCCACGGGGGGTCACCCTGTGACGGATCTCCCCGCCGTGGAGCGTGACGTGGGGGCCGCTCCGGGGTCGCATTCGGGACTGCATGATTTACGGCGCCCGCCGCCCTGGAGAGTTCGGCTTCTTGTCGCGCCACACATCACGCTTTACGTCCCGAACGCGACCCCTGCGCGGCCCCCACTCCCGTGTGGGGTGGGAGCCGCGCCGTGGTGCTACTTCTCGGTGACTCCCGCCGAGTCGAACGTGGCCACCTCGTGCATCGCGCGGGCCGCGCTCTGCACCAGCGGGAGGGCGAGCAGGGCGCCCGTGCCCTCGCCGAGGCGGAGGTCCAGGTCGACCAGGGGGCGCAGGCCCAGCTTGTTCAGGGCCGCCACGTGGCCCGGCTCGGCGCTGCGGTGGCCCGCGATGCAGGCCGCCAGGGACTCCGGTGCGATCGCCCGGGCCACGAGGGCCGCCGCTCCGGTGGAGACGCCGTCCAGGATCACCGGGGTACGGAGGGAGGCCGCGCCCAGGATCAGGCCCACGAGGGCCGCGTGCTCCAAGCCGCCGACCGCCGCGAGGGCGCCGATCGGGTCCTCCGGGTCCGGGGTGTGCAGGGCGAGGGCGCGGCGGACCACGTCCACCTTGCGGGCGTGGGTCTCGTCGTTGATGCCCGTGCCCCGGCCCGTGACCTCGGCCGGGTCCACGTCGGTGAAGACCGAGATCAGGGCGGCGGACGCCGTGGTGTTGGCGATGCCCATCTCGCCCGTGAGCAGTGCCTTGTTTCCGGCCGCCACGAGGTCGCGGGCCGTTTCGACGCCCACCTCGATCGCCGCCAGGACCTCCTCGCGGGTCATCGCGGGACCCGTGGTGAAGTCGGCGGTGCCGGGGCGGACCTTGCGGGGCAGGAGGCCCGGGGTGGCCGGGAGGTCGGCGGCCACGCCGACGTCGACGACGCAGACCTCGGCGCCGACCTGGTTGGCGAAGGCGTTGCAGACCGCTCCCCCGCCGAGGAAGTTGGCCACCATCTGGCCGGTGACCTCCTGCGGCCAGGGCGTGACGCCCTGGGCGTGGACGCCGTGGTCGCCCGCGAAGACCGCGACGGCCGCGGGCTCCGGGATCGGCGGCGGGCACATCCGGGAGAGGCCCGCGAGCTGGGCGGAGATGATCTCCAGCATGCCGAGCGCGCCGGCCGGCTTGGTCATGCGCTTCTGGCGCTCCCAGGCCTCGCCGAGCGCCTTGGCGTCCAGCGGGCGGATGTTCGCGACGGTCTCCTGGAGGAGGTCGTGCGGCTCCTCGCCGGGCAGGGCGCGGCGGCCGTACGTCTCCTCGTGGACGACCCAGGCCAGCGGGCGGCGCTTGGACCAGCCCGCCTGCATCAGCTCGGGCTCCTCCGGGAACTCGTCCACGTAGCCCACGCAGAGGTACGCGACCACTTCGAGGTGCTCGGGGAGGCCGAGGGCGCGGACCATCTCGCGCTCGTCGAAGAAGCTGACCCAGCCGACGCCGAGGCCCTCGGCGCGGGCCGCGAGCCAGAGGTTCTCGACCGCGAGCGCGGAGGAGTACGGGGCCATCTGCGGCTGCGTGTAGCGGCCGAGGGTGTGGCGGCCGCCCCGGGTGGGGTCGGCGGTCACCACGATGTTGACCGGGGTGTCGAGGATGGCCTCGATCTTCAGTTCCTTGAACTGCTTCGCGCGGGCCTTCGGGAGCGACTTGGCGTACGCCTCGCGCTGCCGCTGGGCCAGTTCGTGCATCGTCTGCCGGGTCTCGGCGGAGCGGATGACGACGAAGTCCCAGGGCTGGGAGTGGCCGACGCTGGGGGCCGTGTGCGCGGCCTCCAGGACGCGGAGCAGCACCTCGTGCGGGATCGGGTCGGAGCGGAAGCCGTTGCGGATGTCGCGGCGCTCGCGCATGACGCGGAGCACCGCCTCGCGCTCGGCGTCGTCGTAGCCGGGGGCCGGGGCCGTGACGTTCTCCGGGGCCGTGACGTCTTCAGGAGCCGTGGTGTCTTCCGTGGCCGTGGTGTCTTCCGTGGCCGTGACGGTTTCCGGGGCGGGAGCGGGCTCCGGGGTCGGGATGGTTTCCGGGGCCGGTTCCAGGGCTTCCGGAGCCGCTTGCGGGGTGGCCGGGGGGGCTTCCGGGACCTCCGGGGCCTCCTGTGCCGGTTCCGGGACCTCCGGGACCTCCTGGACCTGTCTCTTATACACATCTCCGAGCCCACGAGACTAGGCATGATCTCGTATGCCGTC
>NZ_JNXJ01000037.1:0-66471 GCF_000716625.1 Streptomyces bikiniensis
GGGGTGGGAGTGGGGCTGGGGGACGGGCACACGGGTGGCGTGGGCGTGGGCGTGGGTGTCGGCGGAGGAGTCGGCGTCGGCGTGGGGCTGGGTTCGTGCGGGTGCGGGTGCGGGTGCGGGTGCGGGGGATGGTGAGGGTGGTGGTGATGACACCCGCCCGACCCGGCGGACGCCACCGCGGTGTGCGCACCGCCGGGGCCGGTCACGGCGTGGGCGCAGGCGTCGGCGGAGGCGGGCGCGGGGGCGGCGAGCAGCCACACGAGCGCCAGGGCCGCCAGCGGCCGCGCGAGGAGTGATCCGTACAGAGACACGCCGTCGAGCTTGATCCCGGGTGGCGTGCGCCGGGGCGGAATCCCGGCGGATTCGCCGGATGGAGGGGATGTTCGAGTGCGCGGACTTGACGTTCTATCGGACAGTAGGCGGATTCGGCGCAATGCCCGGGTATCGCCGCGCACTCCGATTCACGACGGGAACCGTTTCGGTCGCCGGAGGAAGAACTGTCCTGTTGTCGCCCTGTCGGGCGGCGCCGCCGACAAGGCACCCTGCACCGTCGGCAGGGCCCCGATCGCGGCAACACCCCAGCCGGGAAAGGGCTCCGGCTCCTCTTCCGGGCGCGGACGGAACCGCGGGCGGAACCGACGCACGGTCACATGCACGTGAAAATGCACGGTCCGAAGGCGTGAAGTCGGCGTTCCGCGCGCACGTGTCAAGGGCGTGTGACCAAGAACGGACCGCGAATTTCCGTTTCCACTCGCCCTCCCGGCGGGCGATCAGTAGCCTCACCTCGAACACCGGCCGCGAACACATGGCCGTATCCCCACGGCGACTTGTTGGAGACAATGATGGAGCGTCCCGCCTGGGCTCCGCCGGGTATCGACATCTCGGTGCCGAGCGTGTCCCGAATGTACGACTTCTACCTGGGCGGCTCGCACAATTTCGAGGTCGACCGGGAAGCGGCCCGCAAGGCCATGGAGTTCATGCCCGGCCTCCCCAAGATCATGCAGGCGAACCGGGCGTTCATGAGGCGCGCCGTCGGCCACGCCGTTGACAACGACGTCACCCAGTTCCTGGACATCGGTTCCGGCATACCCACCTTCGGCAACGTGCACGAGGTCGCCCGCGCCGCCGACCCGTCCGCACGGGTCGTCTACGTCGACCACGACCCGGTCGCCGTCGCCCACAGCCGCGCCGTCCTGGAGGGCATCGAGGGCGCCGCCGTCGTCTCCGCCGACCTGCGCAAGCCGGCCGACATCCTGCACAGCCCCGAGGTGACCCGACTCCTCGACCTGGAACGGCCGGTGGCCCTCCTCCTCGTCGCCGTCCTCCACTTCCTGGAGGACCACGACCGCCCGTACGAGGCCGTCGCCGAGCTGATCGACGCCCTCGCGCCCGGCAGCTTCCTGATCCTCACCCACGCCTCGTACGAGGGCATCCCCTTCCTGGAGGAGCAGGCCGGCGGCACCGTCGGGGTCTACCGGAACATCCGCAACCCCCTGGTGATGCGCTCGGGCGCGGAGGTCGCCCGCTTCTTCGAGGGCACCGAGCTGCTGGAGCCCGGTCTCGTCCCGCTGCCCGTCTGGCGTCCGGAGAGCCCGGTCGAGGAGGAGGATCCCCACACCTTCTCCGGCCTCGCAGGGGTGGGGCGCAAGGCGTGAAGGTCCCGTCCCAGCCGGCCGGTTCCGGCGCCGAGGCCGACGGCCCGGAGGACAGACTCAGGCGGTTCGTCACCATCTGGAGCCGCGCGATCTTCCCGGTGACCGCCACGTCGCTCACCCGGGCCGAGTTCGAGGTGCACCTGCTGCCGCCGGCCCGCGCCCTGTACGACGCCCTGCACGCCCGGCCCTTCGACACCGCCCCGGCCCAGCGCGCCGGCGCGGCCCTGGTCGCCGCACACTGCACCGACCCGGACGCGCTCGGCCGCAGCCTCGGCGTCGTCGACTCGTACCTGGTGCTCTACTGCGGTACGGAGTCGGACCTGCCGGCCGAAGAGCTCCGGGCCCGCTGCGCCCGGCTCCAGCACGGCATGGCCACCGGCTACGCCCAGGCCCTGCGCGAGCGGACCCTCGCCGAGCAGGAGGCCATCGCCCGCTCCGCGCTCGCCGCCCGCACCGCCGCCGAGATCGCCCTGCACGCCACCGAGAGCCGCTTCCGCGCGGTCTTCGACGGGGCCGCCATCGGCATCGGCATCGCCGACCTCGACGGCAACCTCCTGGAGGTCAACGAGACCCTCACCCGCATGTTCGGCGGGATGGAGGGCCGGCTGCGCAGCCGCAAGGTCAGCGAGTGGGTCCACCCGGAGGACGGGCCGCACGTCTGGAGGCTGTACGAGGAGCTGGTCCGCGGCGAGCGGGAGCACTACCGGGTGGAAAAACCGTACTACCGGGGTGACGGAACGGTTCTGTGGACCAACCTCACCGTCTCGCTCCTCCGGGACGCCGACGGCCGCCCCCAGTACCAGCTGGCCCTCCTGGAGGACACCACCGAGCGGCGCCTGCTCCATCTGCGCCTGCGCTACGAGGCCACCCACGACGCCCTCACCGGACTCCCCAACCGGACCCTGTTCTTCGAGCGACTGGAGAAGGCGCTCGCCCCCGGCGACAACGCCCGCTTCGGCCTCTGCTACCTCGACCTCGACGGCTTCAAGGTCATCAACGACAGCCTCGGCCACTCCACCGGCGACCGGCTCCTCGTGGAGGTCGCGGACCGGCTGCAGAGCTGCGTCACCGGGGCCAACGAGATGGTGGCCCGGCTCGGCGGGGACGAGTTCGTGGCCCTCACCACCGGCTCCGGCGGCGAGCGGGACGTCACCGACCTCGCCGACCGCATCCTCGCCGCCCTCGCCACCCCGCTGCGCATCGACGGCCGCGAGCTGACCGTGCGCGGCAGCCTCGGCGTGGTCGAGGGCCCGGCGGGGGAGCGGACCCCGGCCGAGGTGCTGCGCAGCGCCGACATCACCATGTACCGGGCCAAGTCGGCGGGCGGCAACCGCTTCGAGCTCGCCGACCCCGAGGCCGACGCCCGCGCCATCACCCGGCACGGCCTCACCACCGCCCTGCCGGCCGCCCTGGAGCGCGGCGAGTTCTTCATCGAGTACCAGCCGCTCGTCCACCTCGGGGACGGCAGCGTGCACGGCGCGGAGGCGCTGGTCCGCTGGTGCCACCCGCAGCACGGGGTGCTCGGCCCCGACCGCTTCATCCCGCTCGCCGAGGACACCGGCCTGATCGTGCCGCTCGGCCGCTGGGTGCTCCAGGAGGCCGTGCGCCAGGCCCGCTTCTGGCAGGCCCGGCACACCGACGGCGGCCCGCTGCGGATCAACGTCAACCTCTCCCCGACGCAGCTCCACCACCCGCGCCTGGTCGCCGACACCGTCGACGTCCTGGAGCGCTCCGGGCTCGAACCGGGCGCGCTCTGCCTGGAGGTGACCGAGTCGGCCCTGATCGGCGCCGACGAGGGCCTTCTGAAGCCGCTGCGGCAGCTCGCCGAGATGGGCGTCGACATCGCGCTCGACGACTTCGGCACCGGCTACTCGAACCTGGCCAACCTGCGGCGGCTCCCGGTCAGCGTCCTCAAGCTGGACCGCTCCTTCACCCGGGGCATGCAGCAGCATCCGGTGGACCCGGTCGACCTGAAGATCGTCGAGGGGATCGTCTCGCTCGCCCACAGCCTGGAGCTCGCCGTCACCGTCGAGGGCGTGGAGACCGGGGCGCAGGCGCGCCAGCTCCGCGAGCTCGGCTGCGACACGGCGCAGGGCTGGTACTACGCCCGCCCCGGCGCCCCGGACCGCATCCACTCCCTGCTCCTGGCGGACGCGGTGTGACGAGGACGGTGTGACGGGGCAGGTCAGACGGACGTGCCCCCCGGCCGCACCTTCCGGGAGGCCAGCAGGACCCGCTGGAGCTCCCGCGCGGCCCTCGGCGGCGCCACGTCGCTGCGGTGGGCCAGCGCGATGGTCCGGCGCAGGCCCGGCCGGGCGAGGGCCGTCACCCGCAGGTCGCGGCCGGCCCGCGCGGCGACCATCGCCGGGACCACCGCGAGCCCGAGCCCGGCCCGTACGAAACCGAGCACCGCGTCCAGCTCCCCGCCCTCGACGGTGAACGAGGGCTCGAACCCCTCCGCCCGGCAGGCCGCCACCGTCAGCTCCCGCAGGTCGTAGCCGTGCCGGAACATCACGAGCGGCTGGTCGCGCAGGTCCGTGATCCGCACCGGGCGCCGGGGCGCCGGCTCCGAGGCGGCCGAGACCACCACCAGGTCCTCCCGCAGCAGCTCGACCGTGGTCAGGGCGGGCGACGGGGTCGGCAGCGGCAGCACCACGAGCGCCAGGTCGAGCGCCCCGCGCGCCAGCTCCCGCACCAGGTCGTGCGAGCCGCTCTCCTCGATCAGGAGCTCGATCCCCGGGTGCAGGTCGTGGAAGACCCGCAGCACGTCCGGCAGGAGCCCCGTGCACAGGCTCGGGGTCGCGCCGAGCCGCACCCGGCCCCGCCTGAGCTGGGCCAGCTCCTGCACCTCCAGACGGGCCGTCTCCGTGTCCGCGAGGATCCGGCGGGCCAGCGGCAGCAGGGCCTCCCCGGCGTCGGTCAGCGTGATGTTCCCCCGGGCCCGGCTGAACAGCTCCGCGCCCAGCTCCTGCTCCAGGGCCTTGATCTGCTGGGAGAGCGAGGGCTGCGAGACGTGGACCCGCTCGGCGGCCCGGGTGAAGTGCCGGGTCTCGGCCACGGCGACGAAGTAGAGGAGCTGCTGGAACTGCATGGCCCCAGCCTAGGCGATACGCATAGGTAAAGCCTATCGAGATCAGCCGGACCATGTCTTGGACCTCTCGGGCCCTTCGGCCCTAACCTCGACGGCATGGCTCTGGCACCCACGGGGAACCGGACGGCGGGCCGCCCGCCGTCCCCCACACCGTCACGCGGATTCCTCTCCTCGACGCTCGGCAAGAAGACGGTCATGGCCGTCAGCGGGCTGATCATGCTCGGCTACCTCGTCGCCCACGTCGCCGGAAACCTCAAGGTCTTCTTCGGCCCCGAGGAGTTCAACGAGTACGCCCACTGGCTGCGCGTCATGGGTGCCCCGCTCCTGCACCACGAGTGGGCCCTCTGGCTCGTCCGGATCGTGCTCCTCGCCGCCGTCGGCGCCCACGCCGTCTCCGCGTACCAGCTCAGCCGGCGCGACATCAAGGCGCGCCCCACCGCGTACGTCCACCGCCGCAGGCGGGCCTCGTACGCCACCCGCACCATGCGCTGGGGCGGGATCATCCTCGCCCTGTTCATCGTCTGGCACGTCCTCGACCTGACCACGGGCACCGTGCACACCGGCGGCTTCGAGGAGGGCAGGCCCTACCAGAACGTCGTGGACACCTTCTCCACCTGGTACGGCAACGTCATCTACCTCGTCGCCATGCTCGCCGTCGGCCTCCACGTCCGCCACGGCTTCTGGAGCGCCGCCCAGACCCTGGGCGTCGGCAACGCACGCCGCGAACGCCTCCTCCGGGGCCTCGCCAACGGCCTCGCGCTCGCCCTGACCGCGGGCTTCGTCTCCGTCCCCGTCGCCGTCATGACCGGAGTGGTGAGCTGACCGTGAGTTCCCCGAACACGAACTTCGCCGACTACGCCCTCGGTGAGCCGATCACCGACACCAAGGCGCCCGCCGGACCCGTCGCCGAACGCTGGGACACCCGCCGCTTCGAGGCGAAGCTGGTCAACCCCGCCAACCGGCGCAAGCACCGCATCATCGTCGTCGGCACCGGTCTCGCGGGCGGCTCCGCCGGCGCCACCCTGGCCGAACAGGGCTACCACGTCGTCCAGTTCTGCTACCAGGACTCCCCGCGCCGCGCCCACTCCATCGCCGCCCAGGGCGGCATCAACGCCGCCAAGAACTACCGCAACGACGGCGACTCGGTGCACCGCCTCTTCTACGACACCGTCAAGGGCGGCGACTTCCGGGCCCGCGAGTCCAACGTCCACCGCCTCGCCCAGATCTCCGTCGAGATCATCGACCAGTGCGTCGCCCAGGGCGTCCCCTTCGCCCGCGAGTACGGCGGCCTCCTCGACACCCGCTCCTTCGGCGGCGTCCAGGTCTCCCGCACCTTCTACGCCCGCGGCCAGACCGGGCAGCAGCTCCTCCTCGGCGCCTACCAGGCGCTCTCCCGGCAGATCGCCGCCGGACACGTCGAGATGCACGCCCGCACCGAGATGCTCGACCTGATCGTCGTCGACGGGCGGGCCCGGGGCATCGTCGCCCGCGACCTGGTCACCGGCACGGTCTCCACCCACTACGCCGACGCCGTCGTCCTGGCCACCGGCGGCTACGGGAACGTCTTCTACCTCTCCACCAACGCGATGAACTCCAACGCCACCGCCGTCTGGCGGGCCCACCGGCGCGGCGCGTACTTCGCCAACCCCTGCTTCACCCAGATCCACCCCACCTGCATCCCGCGCACCGGCGACCACCAGTCCAAGCTGACCCTGATGAGCGAGTCGCTGCGCAACGACGGACGCATCTGGGTCCCGAAGGCCAAGGGCGACACCCGTCCCGCCGCCGAGATCCCCGAGGACGAGCGCGACTACTACCTGGAGCGCATCTACCCCTCCTTCGGCAACCTCGTCCCCCGCGACATCGCCTCCCGCGCCGCCAAGAACGTCTGCGACGAGGGGCGCGGCGTCGGCCCCGGCGGCCAGGGCGTCTACCTGGACTTCGCCGACGCCGTCCGGCGCATGGGCCGCGGGGCCGTCGAGGAGAAGTACGGCAACCTCTTCGACATGTACGAGCGGATCACCGCCGAGGACCCGTACGAGGTCCCCATGCGGATCTACCCCGCCGTGCACTACACGATGGGCGGGCTCTGGGTCGACTACGACCTCCAGACCACCGTCCCCGGCCTCTTCGCGATCGGCGAGGCCAACTTCTCCGACCACGGGGCCAACCGGCTCGGCGCCTCCGCCCTCATGCAGGGCCTGGCCGACGGCTACTTCGTCCTGCCCGCCACCATCAACGACTACCTCGCCCGCCACCCGCACGCCGAACCGGTCACCGACGACCACCCGGCCGCCCGGCAGGTGCTCGCCGAGACGGAGGACCGGCTGAGGCTCCTGCTCTCCGTCGACGGCGACCGCACCCCCGACTCCTTCCACCGCGAACTCGGCGAACTCATGTGGGAGCACTGCGGCATGGCCCGCACCGAGGAGGGGCTGCGCGAGGCCCTGGCCCGCATCCCCGGGATCCGCGAGGAGTTCTGGCGCCGGATCAGGGTCCCCGGCACCGGCGAGGAGTTCAACCAGTCCCTGGAGAAGGCCAACCGGATCGTCGACTACCTGGAGCTCGCCGAGCTGATGTGCCTCGACGCGCTCCACCGCGCCGAGTCCTGCGGCGGCCACTTCCGCGAGGAGTCCCAGACCCCCGACGGCGAAGCGGCCCGCCGCGACGACGAGTTCGCCTACGCGGCGGCCTGGGAGTTCAACGACGGCGCCGCACCGGTCCTCCACAAGGAGGAACTCACCTTCGAGTACGTCCACCCCACCCAGCGGAGCTACGCATGAAGCTCAACCTGCGCGTCTGGCGCCAGCGGAACGCCGACGCCGACGGCGCCATGGCCACCTACGAGGTGGACGGCATCTCCCCCGACATGTCGTTCCTGGAGATGCTCGACACCCTCAACGAGGAACTCATCCTGCGCGGCGAGGACCCCGTGGCCTTCGACCACGACTGCCGCGAGGGCATCTGCGGCGCGTGCAGCCTCGTCATCAACGGCGACGCCCACGGCCCCGAGCGCACCACGACCTGCCAGCTCCACATGCGCTCCTTCCGCGACGGCGACACCATCGACGTCGAACCCTGGCGCGCCTCCGCGTTCCCGGTCGTCAAGGACCTGGTGGTCGACCGCTCGGCCTTCGACCGCGTCATCCAGGCCGGCGGCTACATCTCCGTGCCCACGGGCGCGGCCCCCGAGGCCCACGCCACGCCGGTCCCCAAGGCCGACGCGGACTCCGCCTTCGAGCACGCCGAGTGCATCGGCTGCGGCGCGTGCGTGGCGGCCTGCCCCAACGGCTCGGCCATGCTCTTCACCTCGGCCAAGGTCAACCACCTCAACGTCCTGCCCCAGGGCTCCCCGGAGCGCGAGACCCGGGTCCTCGACATGGTGGCCCAGATGGACGCGGAGGGCTTCGGCGGCTGCACCCTGACGGGCGAGTGCGCGACGGCCTGCCCGAAGGGGATCCCGCTGCCGTCGATCTCGGCGATGAACCGGGAGTGGCTGCGGGCCCGGAGGAAGGCGGGCCGCGGCTGAGGCCGGTCGAGGCGAGGCCGGATCCGGACAATCCGGGGGCGTGGCCCCCGCCACACCCCGCACCCCGGAGCGAAAGATCATTCACAGGAATGCCACTTTCTCCGTAAGATCTTCGTTCCGGGGTGCTTCCGTGCGTGCGAACAGCAAGATCAACTCCGTTCAAATCTGTACTTTTCATAACAAGTTGACCACTTCGCGGCCAACCGCCCCCCGGTGATTTCTGCCGCGCTCCCACCCCCGGGTACTGATGGCCCCTGCCGGGGGCATATGACCAAACCCCCGGTCGCACAGACCACTTGGGGGTACCTCATGTCCAGCATCACCCGCCGCCGCGCCCTCGGCGTCGCGGCAGGCGCCGCGGGCGCCGTCGCCGTCCTCGCCCAGGCGGGCCCGGCCGCGACCGCCGCGCCCCGCGCCGCCGCCACCGACCCGGCCTCCTTCGACGAGGTCTACCAGGGCCGCCGCATCCAGGGCGGGCCCGCGCACGGCGGCGGCCACCACAGGGGACACCACGGCGGCGGCTACGCCGTCACCGTCGACGGCCGGGAACTGCACGTCATGCGGAACGCCGACGGCACCTGGATCAGCGTGATCCACCACTACGAGCCCGTCGCCACGCCCAGGGAGCTGGCCCGCGCGGCCGTCCGCGAACTCCGCGGCGCCCCGCTCGTCCCCCTCGCCCTCGGCTGACCGATCCAGGAACGGACACCACCATGACCGTACGCAAGAACCAGGCCGCCCTCACCGCCGACGAGAAGCGGCGCTTCGTCGACGCCCTCCTGGAGCTCAAGCGCTCCGGGCGGTACGACGCCTTCGTCACCACCCACAACGCCTTCATCATGGGCGACACCGACGACGGCGACCGCGTCGGCCACCGCTCGCCGTCCTTCCTGCCCTGGCACCGGCGCTTCCTCCTGGAGTTCGAGGCCGCCCTGAAGTCCGTCGACGCGACCGTCACCCTGCCCTACTGGGACTGGACCGCCGACCGCACCCCCCGCTCCTCGCTCTGGGCGCCCGACTTCCTCGGCGGCACCGGACGCGCCCGCGACGGACAGGTCACCGACGGCCCCTTCGCCCGGTCCGGCAACCGCTGGCCGATCACCGTCCGCGTCGACGGGCGCGACTTCCTCCGCCGCGACCTCGGCGCCGGCGGCCGACAGCTCCCCACCCGCGCCGAGGTGGACTCCGTCCTCGCCCTGGAGACCTACGACACCGCCCCCTGGAACAGCGCCTCCGACGGCTTCCGCAACCACCTGGAGGGCTGGCGCGGGGTGAACCTCCACAACCGCGTCCACGTCTGGGTCGGCGGCCAGATGGCCACCGGGGTCTCGCCCAACGACCCCGTCTTCTGGCTGCACCACGCCTTCGTCGACAAGCTGTGGGCCGACTGGCAGGCCCGCCACCCCGGCTCGCCGTACCTGCCGGCCGCGGGCACCCGGAACGTCGTGGACCTCCACGACACCATGCGCCCGTGGAACGACGTGACCCCGGCGGACATGCTGGACCACACGCCCCACTACACCTTCGACACGGCGGCCTGACGGTCCCGGACCGCTCCCGGGGCCGCCGCCCCGGCCCGGGTGCCCCGCACGGGCACCCGGGCATTTGCCCACATCAACGGATGATCGCGGTGAAAAGGAGGAATCGGGAGGCCACCCGCCGGGTACCCGGGTCTTCGCGGCCCGGGAGGCGCGCACGGCCCGTGACGCGCGCCGTCCACCGGGCCGCACCCGAGGGAACCAGGAGGACACGTGACCCGGCAAGAGTCGGCGCAGACCCCGCACCGGGGGCAGGACGAACCGGATCCGAACCGGTGGAAGGCGCTCGGCGTCTGCCTCGTGGCGGGGTTCATGACCCTGCTCGACGTGTCGATCGTGAACGTCGCCCTGCCCTCCATCCGCTCCGGCCTCGACACCCCCGAGTCGGACCTCCAGTGGGTGCTCTCCGGCTACGCGCTCGCCTTCGGACTCTTCCTCATCCCGGCCGGCCGCCTCGGCGACGCGCGCGGCAGGCGCAGCGTCTTCATCGTCGGCCTCGCGCTCTTCACCCTCGCCTCGGCCTCCTGCGGAGCCGCCCAGTCGAGCACCTGGCTGGTGATCTCCCGGCTGGCCCAGGGCGTGGCCGGCGGCCTCGTCTCGCCCCAGATCTCCGCGCTCATCCAGCAGATGTTCCAGGGGCGCGAGCGCGGCCGGGCCTTCGGGATGTTCGGCACCGTCGTCGGCATCTCCACCGCCGTCGGCCCCCTCCTCGGCGGCCTCCTGATCCAGACGGCGGGCCCGGAGCAGGGCTGGCGCTGGGTCTTCTACGTCAACCTCCCGATCGGGATCGTGTGCCTGCTGCTCGCCCGCCGCCTGCTGCCCGACACCCCGGGCGCCGAGCCGGTACGGCTCCGCCGCCTCGACCCGGTCGGCGTCCTGCTCCTCGGCGCCGCCGTGCTCGCCCTGCTGCTGCCCTTCGTGCAGTCCCAGCAGTGGCCCGGGAACGGCAAGTACCTGCTCGTCCCCGTCTCCGCCCTGCTCCTCGCGGTCTTCGTCCGGTGGGAGCGCCGCTGCGCCCGGTCGGGCAACGAACCCCTCGTCGACCTCGAACTCTTCCGCGTCCGGTCCTACTGGCTCGGCTCGCTCCTCATCCTGCTCTACTTCGCGGGCTTCACCTCGATCTTCTTCGTCAGCACGCTCTACCTCCAGAGCGGACTGCACTACACCGCGCTCCAGGCCGGGCTCACCATCACCCCCTTCGCCCTGGGCTCGGGCATCGCGGCCGGAATCGGCGGCCGGCTCGTGGACCGCTTCGGCCGGCCGCTCGTGGTGGTGGGCCTGGCGATGGTGGCGGTCGGCCTCGCCGGGACGGCGTTCGCCGTGCACCAGGTGCCCGGCCGGGGCGCCGGCTGGGCG
Organism: Streptomyces bikiniensis; assembly: GCF_000716625.1. Classification (NCBI taxonomy): domain Bacteria; kingdom Bacillati; phylum Actinomycetota; class Actinomycetes; order Kitasatosporales; family Streptomycetaceae; genus Streptomyces; species Streptomyces bikiniensis. Next base: position 11,170 of record NZ_JNXJ01000037.1, read on the forward strand.
ATGCTCGCCCCGCTGCTCCTCGCGGGGCTCGGCAGCGGCCTGGTGATCGCCCCGAACCAGACCCTCACCCTCGCGGAGGTGCCGGTGCCCCGCGCGGGCAGCGCCGGCGGCACCCTGCAGACCGGCCAGCGGGTCGGCTCGGCGGTCGGCATCGCCGCGGTCGGCGCCGTCTTCTTCGGCCAGGTGGCCCGGGACGGCTGGGCCACCGCCTACGACCACGGCCTCCTCGTCTCGATCGCCTTCGTCGGGGCCGCGCTCGCCGTCGCCGTCGCCGACGTGCTGGCGGGCCGGCGGGCCGCCCCGCGCGACGGGGCCGCCGCGCGTGACGAACCCGCGCCGCGCCGCTGATCCGTCCGCCCCTCCTCTTCGCAGCGGCACTATTCGGCCAACATCCCGACGAATTCGGTGCCCCGGCCAACCGGGCGCCGGGTCCTCTCCTCTCACCGCACGGGCGCGGCGAACGCCTCGCACCGCACCGGCCGGACGGCCACCCCGTCCCGCCGGACCGGTTTCCCACAGCGTCGAGAACGAGGGCACGATGACCACTACGCGCACCACCCGGCTGCGGCGGCCCCTGCTCGCCGGCACCACGGCCGTCGCCGCCATGGCCGTGACGGCAGGCTTCATGACCGCCGCGCCGGAGCAGGCGAAGGCGGCGACCGGACCGAAGCTGAGCCTCGTCGCGGCGACCGGCTCGGTCACGCTCACCTCCTGGAAGGAGGACCCGGGCGTCTACCTGGACCTGGGCACCTACCTGACGGCGGAGGGGACGCCGCTGGAGCTCAAGGTGACCCGGAAGTCCTACAAGGACCCGGTGACCGTCACCCAGACCGTGTACGAGGGCGGCAAGGCCAAGGCCAAGGCGCTGCCCGCGGGCACCGTGAAGGACTTCTCCGGGTTGCCCGGCTTCGCCGAGATCACCCTCACCGACAAGGCGGGCAAGAAGGTCGTCAGCCGCACGGAGAGCTTCTGCCCGAACAACGCCAGCGGCCGGATCAGGCCCGACGCGCCCGCCACCTCGAAGTATCCGGAGAGCTGCCCCACCAACCCCTTCACCCTCGGCTCCGTGTGGGGCGTCGAGAAGGGGTGGGCCTCCAACACCTACGCCGGTTCCTACACCCGGCCGGTGAAGCTCGCCGCCGGCACGTACACGGCCAGGATCGGGGTCGCCAAGAAGTACCGGGACCTCTTCGGCATCGCCGACAAGCCCGCGACGGTGAAGGTGACCGTCCAGGAGCGCAGCTGGGAGGAGGGCGAAGGGGTCTCCGCGGCACGGTCGGCCGGGGCCGGGGAGCACGCCGGGCACGGTACGGCCGGAGGGCACGCAGGTCACGGCGCCGCCCACCACGCCCCTGCCGGTCACGCCGGTCACGGCGGCCCGGTGAAGCCCGTCCAGGCCGGCGCCCCCGAGACCAGCGGCGCCACCCCCTCGTACAACGTGGGCCACGGACCGCTGACGGCCGCCCCGCCGGCCCTGCCGTGGGCGCTGAAGAAGCAGCAGGCCGCCCTCGCCGGTGCGCGGGGCGCCGACGCGGCCGGCGCGCGGGCCGGCGACGTGCCCGGGCGGACCGACGGCTCGCGCAAGGCGCCCGCCCTCGCGCCGGCCGCCGAGCGGCCCACCGGAAAGCCCTCCGTCCCGGACGTCCCCAAGCCCGACCTGCGCTCGCTGCCCGCGTACGGCATCACCATCAGCGACGGCACGGAGAACGTCCCCGGCAAGGACTACCTGGCCTTCAGCGCCAACGTCTGGAACGCCGGTCCGGCCCAGCTCGTGGTGGACGGCTTCCGCTCGCCCGGCAAGGCGAAGATGGACGCCTACCAGTACTTCTACGACGCCAAGGGCAAGCAGGTCGGCTACACCCCGACCGGCACCATGGAGTGGGACCCGCGCCCCGGCCACGTGCACTGGCACTTCACCGACTTCGCCAGCTACCGGCTCCTGAAGGCCGACAAGAAGGAGGCGGTCCGCAGCGGCAAGGAGGCCTTCTGCCTGGCCAACACCGACGCCGTCGACTACACGGTGAAGAACGCCAACTGGCACCCGAACAACACCGACCTCGCCACCGCCTGCGGACAGGAGAACTCCATCTCCGTCCGCGAAGTGCTCGACGTCGGCTCCGGCGACACCTACACCCAGGACCTGCCGGGCCAGTCCTTCGACATCACGGACGTCCCCAACGGCACCTACTACATCCAGGTCCTGGCCAACCCGGCCAAGCGGCTGAAGGAGACGAACCTGAACAACAACAGCGCCCTGCGCAAGGTCGTCCTCGGCGGCAAGCCGGGCAAGCGGACCGTGACGGTCCCGGCGCACGACCTGGTCAACGCGAACTGACCGCGAACACCGCGAACACCGCCAACACCGCCAACACCGCCAACACCGCCAACACCGCGGACACCGCGTACGCCGGGGATACCGGGGGAGTGGTCACGGGGTGCGGAAGCCCCGGAAGGTCACGTGCTTCCGGCTGGTGAAGCCGAGCCGTTCGTAGAGCGCGATCGCCGCGGCGTTCTTCTCGGCCACGTGGAGGAAGGGGCGCTCGCCCCGGGCCAGGACCCGGTCGGCGAGCGCGCCCACGAGGCGGGCGGCGTGCCCCCGGCCCCGTGCCTCGGGGTCCGTGCAGACGGCGCTGATCTCGGTCCAGCCCGGCGGCCGGAGCCGCTCGCCCGCCATGGCCACCAGCCGGCCGCCGTCGCGGATCCCGAGGTACGTGCCCAGCTCGCGGGTGCGCGGCCGGAACGGCCCCGGCCGCGTGCGCGCGATCAGGTCGAGCATGTCGGGCACGTCGGCCGCGCCGAGTTCGACCACGCCCGCGTCGGCGGCACCGGAAGGACCGCCGCCGGACCAGAGCATCTGCCGCCCTTCGAGCACGAAGACCGGCTCCCAGTCCGGCGGCGGGGCGGCCGCGCAGCCGAACATGTCGGCGAAGGCGTCCCGGCCGAGGAGCCGGGCGAGGTCGGCCCAGGCCGCCGCGTCCGCGTCGGCGGGCACCGACGAGAAGGTCGCCACCTCCGGCAGGTACGCGGCGGCCTTGCCGTGCCGGCGGCCGAGCTCCGCGTGACGGCCGCGCAGGGACTCGCCCACCGGGTCGTCGAGCACCGCGAGGCCGTCGCCCCCGCCGTTCGTCATCGTGTGCCGCCTCTCCTCGGGACCGCCACTGTTCCACAGGGCCCGGGGAGCGCCGCCGAGGGGTCCGGGATCCGGTCAGCCGGTGCGGTTGTAGAGCGCCGTGCCGGGGCAGGCCGTGACGCCGAGCCGGGTGCCGCAGCCGGAGTACTGGCCGGAGCCGTTCCACCAGGCCCAGCCGCCGATGGTGCGGCCGTTCAGCCAGGTGTACTGGCCGTTGTGGCCGGCGTCGTACGTGCGCAGGCTCCAGTGCACGTGGGGCCCGGTCGCGGAGCCGCCGGCGCAGGTGTCGGTGCCGATGCTGCCGAGCAGGGCGCTGCGGGCGATCGACGTCCCGTTGTAGTAGGTCGCGTTCCGCATGTGGTAGTAGTCCGTGGAGAAGCCGCCGGGGTGGATCACCCGCGTCCAGCCGCCGCCCGCGCCGCACATCGAGGTCGCCGTGCCCTCGCGGGACGAGCGGACCAGGCCGCCGGCGTTGCCGCCGGCGAAGTCGAGGGCGCTCCAGTGCCCGGTCGCGCTGTCGTGGGCGTGCGGGCCGCCGGTCAGGGTCATGTGGTGATCGGGCATCCAGGGCAGCAGCAGGCCGTTGGTGTTGGCCTGGGCCCCGGCCGGGGACACCTGTGCCTCATGCGCCTCCGGGGCCGGCATCCGTGTCCGCGGTGCCGCCGCGCGTTCGGCGTACGCCGCCATGGTCCGCCGTTCCGCCGCGCCGACCAGCGGGGAACCGGCCACGTGGGCGGCGAACTCGGGGTCCCCTTCGAGGCCGGAGACCCATCGCCCGTTCTCGCGGTGGGCCAGGTACAGCCAGCCCTCCGGCGCGCCGTGCCGTGCGCGTGAGGCCTCCACGTAGGCGACGCCGCGGGCCCAGTCGCGCGTGACGGTGCGCACGTCGACGACCACCTTGCGGCCCTCGGCGGCGAGCTTGCCGGCGGCGGTCGCCGGGGCGAGGCCCCCGGTGTCCCGGGCCCGGGAGAGGACGTCCGCGGAGACGGCGTCCACGAGGGCCTTCCGGTCGGTGCCGAGGCGGTCGGCGACGGAGGTCGGCATCTTCACGGCGACGCCGGAGGACGGCGAGCCGGCGGCGGGCGCGGAGGCCGCGGCCGGAACCCGGGGGGTCGTCGGCGCCGACGGCGCGGCGGCGAGCAGGCCGGTGACGGCGAGGGCGGTGACGGCGATTCTCACGGGGAGGCCGGAGAGCACGGCGGTGTTCCTTTCGCGCGGGGGAGAAGGGCCTGCCGGAAGGCGGGCTCCGGTGCGGTGCGGTGCGGTGCCGGAACGAGCGGGAACCCGGGGGAGGCGAGAACGCGGAACGCGTCCGCGCACGACATGACTCCCCGTCAATTTGTCGTGTACCTGACCGAGTGTGGCCCTCCTTGTCAACGCGCGTCAACCATGTCAAGGCGTCGCCATTGATCGGCCCAATGGCGGTGGACCGATCGACCCGATGGCGGTGGGGCGACCGGCCCGACGGCGGTGGCCGGATGCCCGCGCCGGGGCCGGTCCTCCGGAGGGACCGCCGGCTCCCGCCCCCTCAGGAGCGCTGCGGGGCGACCCCGGAGAGCGCCCGGGCCAGATACGGCGCGGTGCGGCTGTCCGCCGCCCCCGCCACCCGCTCCGGCGGACCCTCGGCCACGATCCGGCCGCCCCGGTCGCCGCCGTCCGGACCGAGGTCGACCACCCAGTCCGCGGTGGCGACCACGTCCATGTCGTGCTCGACGACGACCACCGAGTGCCCGGCGTCCACCAGGCCGTGGAGCTGGCGCATCAGGACCTCGACGTCGGCCGGGTGGAGCCCGGTGGTCGGTTCGTCCAGCACGTACAGGGTGGGGGAGCGGTGCGGCCTCTGGAGCTCCGAGGCGAGCTTGACGCGCTGGGCCTCGCCGCCGGAGAGCTCCGTGGCGGGCTGGCCGAGCCGCAGGTAACCGAGGCCCACGTCGAGGAGGGCGCGCAGGCTCCGGGTGGCGGCCGGGACGTCCGAGAGGAAGGCGGCGGCGGACTCCACGGTCAGGTCCAGGACCTCGGCGACGGTGAGGCCGCGCAGCCGCACCCGCAGGGTCTCGGGGTTGTAGCGGGCGCCGTGGCAGTCGGGGCAGGGCGCGTACGTGCTGGGCAGGAAGAGCAGCTCGACCGAGACGAACCCCTCGCCCTGGCAGGTCTCGCAGCGTCCGCCGGGCACGTTGAAGGAGAAGCGGCCCGCCTTGTACCCGTGCGCCTTCGCCTCCTCCGTCTCCGCGAACAGCTTGCGGACGACGTCGAACAGGCCCGTGTACGTGGCGAGGTTGGAGCGGGGGGTGCGGCCGATGGGCCGCTGGTCCACCGTCACCAGGCGCCCGGCGCCCTCCTTCCGCCCGGCGTTTCCTTCCTGCCCTGCGCCCCCCTCCTGCCCTGCGCCCTCCTCCCGCCCGGTGAACGCGTCCACGAGCGCGTCCACGAGGGTGGACTTGCCGGAGCCGGAGACGCCCGTGACGGCGGTGAACACCCCGAGCGGGAAGGCCGCGTCCACTCCCCGCAGGTTGTGCCGGGTGACCGGCCCCGTCCGCAGCCAGCCCGCGGGCTCGCGCACGGTCCGCGCGGGCACGGGCTCCCGGTCGAAGAGGAACCGGCGGGTCACGGACTCCTCGACGCCGGCCAGTTCGCGCGGCGGACCGCTGTGCAGCACCCGCCCGCCGTGCACCCCGGCCCCGGGTCCGACGTCCACCAGCCAGTCGGCGTGCCGGACGACGTCGAGGTGCTGTTCGACCACGAAGACCGAGTTGCCCGCCGCCCCGAGCCGGTCGAGGACCACGAGCAGGGCCTCGGTGTCGGCCGGGTGCAGCCCCGCCGACGGCTCGTCCAGGACGTACACCACGCCGAAGAGCCCCGAGCGCAGCTGGGTGGCGAGTCGCAGCCGCTGGAGTTCGCCGTTGGAGAGGGTGGGGGTGGCGCGGTCCAGGCTCAGATAGCCGAGCCCGAGTTCGGTCACCGTCCCGATCCGGGCGACGAGGTCCCCGGTGAGCACCCGCGCGGTCTCCGTCGCGTCCGGCCCGGCCGCCGCCGTCGAGAGGATCCCGGCCAGGGACGTCAGCGGCAGCGCGGCCAGCTCGGCGACGGTCCGGCCCGCGAAGGTGACCGCGAGCGCCTCGGGCCGCAGCCTGCCGCCGCCGCAGACCGGGCAGGGCGCGCTGGTGAGGAACCGTTCCGCCTTGGCGCGCAGGGCCGGGCTCTTGGAGTCGGAGAAGGTGCGGAGCACGAGCCGCCGGGCGCCGGTGTACGTGCCCTGGTACGGGCGCTGGATCCGGCCCGCCTCCCGCTCCGGGTGCACCGTGACGACCGGCTGCTCGTCCGTGAACAGGATCCACTCCCGGTCCTTCGCGGCCAGGTCCCGCCACGGCCGGTCGACGTCGTACCCCAGGGCGTCGAGGACGTCCCGCAGGTTCTTCCCCTGCCACGCGCCCGGCCAGGCGGCGACGGCTCCCTGACGGATCGACAGGCCGGGGTCCGGTACGAGGAGTTCCTCGCTGGTCTCGTGGATCCGCCCGAGTCCGTGGCACGAGGGGCAGGCGCCCGCCGCCGTGTTGGGCGAGAAGGCGTCGGAGTCCAGCCGCCCGGCCCCCTCCGGGTAGCGGCCGGCCCGCGAGAACAGCATCCGCAGCGAGTTGGAGAGGGTGGTGACCGTGCCCACGGACGAGCGGGCGTTCGGCGACGACCGCCGCTGTTCCAGGGAGACCGCCGGCGGAAGGCCGGTGATCTCGCCGACCGAGGGCGCCCCCGCCTGGTGGATCAGCCGCCGCGCGTACGGCGCCACCGACTCGAAGTAGCGCCGCTGCGCCTCGGCGTAGATCGTGCCGAAGGCGAGCGACGACTTGCCGGAGCCGGAGACCCCGGTGAAGACGACGAGCGCGTCGCGGGGGATGTCGACGTCGACCCCGGCGAGATTGTGCTCGCGGGCACCGCGGACGCGGACGTACGGATCGTGGGGGCTGGCGTGCATGATCCGACTTTATCCATTATCCGGCGTTTGCTCCGGGCGGGTGCGGCGGGTCGGGGCTTCCGGAAGGGCACGGTCGGCCGGCGCCTCCGGGAAGGCGCGGTCCGCCGGGCTTGCCGGGAGGGTGCGGTCGGCCGGGGCCTCCCGGAGGGTGCGGTCGGCCGGGCGCTCCGGAAGGGCGCGGGGCCGCAGCCCCACCGCCCGTGCCAGCCGCCGGTACGACGCGCTCAGCGCCTCCCGGTCGTACGTGCTCGTGGTCACCAGGACCTCCTGCGCCCCGGTCTGCTCCACCGCCCGCTCCAGGGCCTCGGCGACCTGCTCCTCCGTGCCGTGCACGTGCCCTCGCAGCCCCGCCTCGTAGAAGCCGCGCTGCTTCTCCGTCATCTCCCGCGCCTCGATCCGCTCCGGCGCGTCGAGCGGCGGGAACACGCCCCGGGTGCGCGAGTGCGCCATCGCCCACGCCTCCGGGACGAGGAGCTGCCGGGCCTCCTCCTCGGTGGCGGCCACCGCGACCGTCCCGGCGACGGCCACGTACGGCTCGGCGGCCCACCGGGACGGGCGGAAGCCGGCCCGGTACGCGTCGACGGCGGCCAGCAGCCGGTCCCGGCCGCGCAGGTCGCCGACGACCAGCGGCAGCCCGGCCGCCGCCGCGATCGCCGCGCCCTCACCGGTCGCGAGCACGAAGGGCGGGACCCGCAGGCCCTCGGCGGGCCGCGCGTGCACTCCGGGGTGGGCCGTCTGCCCGCCGGTGAACCAGCCGAGCAGTTCGGAAAGCTGCTCCCCGAACCGGTCGGCCTCGTCCTTGTCCCGGCCCAGGGCCCGGCGGACGCCGTCGGTGAAGCCCACCGAGCGGCCGACGCCCATGTCGATCCGGCCGGGGAAGAGGGACTCCAGGACGCCGAACTGCTCGGCCACGACCAGCGGGCGGTGGTTCGGGAGCATCACCCCGCCCGTGCCGACGCGGACGGCGGAGGTCGCGGCGGCGACGGCCGCGGCGAGGACCGTGGGGGCCGATCCCGCGACCCCGGGCACCCCGTGGTGCTCCGACACCCAGAAGCGGTGGTAGCCGAGGGCCTCGACCTCCCGGGCGAGGCGCACGGTCTCGCGCAGCGCCTGTGGGGCGTCCTCGCCCTCCCGGGTGCGGGAGCGGTCGAGGACGGAGAACCGGACGTCGTCGGGAAAGCTGCTCACGGAGGGTTCAACGCCGTGGGGTCCCGGGGATTCCCGGCCGCCCCGCCGGGAGGCCCCGGCGCCCGCTCCCGGCCGCCGTCCCCGGAGGGGGCCCCGCCTCCTACCCTGGCCCCGTGACCCAGGACAACAGACCCCTCGCCGTCTTCGACCTCGACAACACCCTCGCCGCGACCGCGCACCGCCGGCACTTCCTGGAGCGGAGGCCCAAGGACTGGGACGCGTTCTTCGCGGCGGCGCCGGACGACCCGCCGCTGGAGGAGGGCGTCGCGCTGTGCCGCGAGGCGGCCGGGGAGTGCGAGGTCGTCTACCTCACGGGGCGGCCGGAGCGGTGCCGCCGCGCGACCGTGGACTGGCTGGCGGAGCAGGGGCTCCCGGCCGGGCCGGTCCACATGCGGCGCAACCGCGACTTCCGGCCGGCCCGGGTGACCAAGGTGGAGATCCTGCGCCGGCTCGCCGCCGACCGCCCGGTCAGGATGCTGGTCGACGACGACACGGCGGTCTGCGACGCGGCCGAGGCCGCCGGTTTCACCGTCGTGCGGGCCGGCTGGGCGGCCCCCTCCGAGACGCTGAGGGAGGCGCAGGAGGTGGAGGGCCGGACCTGACGCCGCGTGCGGAGCCAGGTCCCGGCCCCGGCGGTCAGGTCTCGTCCTCCAGGCGGAAGCCGACCTTCAGGCCGACCTGGTAGTGCTCGATCGCGCCGTCGACGAGGTGGCCGCGCACCTGCGTCACCTCGAACCAGTCGAGGCCCCTCAGGGTCTGCGAGGCGCGTTCGATGCCGTTGCGGATGGCCTGGTCGACTCCCTCGGTGGAGGTGCCGACGATCTCGGTGACGCGGTAGGTGTGGTTCGACATGGGGGACGGACTCCTCTCGGTGCGTTCCCTCCACCGTGCCCCAGGGCGCGCCGGGGCGCGACACGACGACCTCCCCGCGGCCCACGGGGAATTACCGGCGGTAAGGGAACAGAACGGCCTTCCGGGGGGCGGAACGGGATGGTCGGGGACTTGACCATCCCGTTGGTCCAGACCAGAATCCAGGCCACATACCCGCGCGAACACCCCGTTCGGTCCCCCCATGCCGGGTCAGCCCCCTACCGCACGACCCTGTGCTGAACCGCAGAAGGTGACCCACGTGAAGAACCGCCGTCTCGTCTGCCCCCTGGCAGCCGCCACCGCGCTCGCTCTCCCGGGCTGCGGAATGCTGCCGGGCGGCGAGGGCACGAAGACCGTCAACATCTGGCTGATGCGGGACAGCGCCAGCGAGGACTTCGTCGAACGCTTCAAGAAGGCGTACGAGGAGGAGCACGACGGGGTCGAACTCCGGTTCACCATCCAGGAGTGGACCGGCATCGGCAAGAAGGTCACCGAGGCGATCGTGGGCCCCGGCGGACCCGACGTCATCGAGGTCGGCAACACCCAGGTCGCCCAGTACGCCGACACCGACAAGCTCTACGACCTCACCCTGGAGTCGGTCCGCGACCTCGGCAGCGAGGACTGGCTGCCCGGCCTCGCCGAGCCCGGCAGCATCGGCGGCTCCCAGTACGGCATCCCCTGGTACGCCGCCAACCGGATCGTCATCTACAACAAGGACCTCTTCCGGGACGCCGGCATCGACAAGCCGCCGGCCACCCGCGACCAGTGGCTCGCCGACACCGAGAAGCTCAACAAGAACGGCTCCCAGGGCATCTACCTCGCCGGCCAGGACTGGTACACCCTCTCCGGCTTCATCTGGGACGAGGGCGGCGAACTGGCCGTCGACAAGGGCGGCCAGTGGACGGGCGCCCTCGAAAGTCCGGCCGCCCAGCGCGGCATGGCGTTCTACAAGGAGCTCCAGTCCCTCGGCTCCGGCCCCAAGAACGCCGACGAGCAGAACCCGCCGCAGGCCGACGTCTTCGCCAAGGGCGACGTGGCCCAGCTCATCGCCACCCCCAGCGCCGTCGCCGCCGTCCTCAAGGCCAACCCGGGACTCAAGGACAAGCTCGGCTACTTCCCGATACCCGGCAAGAAGGCCGACCAGCCCTGCGTCGTCTTCACCGGCGGCTCCGACCTCATCATCCCGGAGAACGCGCCCCAGCGCACCGCCGCCCTCGACGTCGTCAAGGCGATGGCCGGCGAGAAGTGGCAGACCGAACTCGCCCGCGCCATGGGCTACGTCCCCAACAAGAAGGGCCTCGCCTCCGTCGTCGCCGGCCAGGAGGCCACCGCCGTCATGGCCCGGGGCGCCGCGCGCGGCCGGGCCACCCCCAACTCCCCGCAGTGGGCGAACGTCGAGGCGGACAACCCGATCAAGCCCTACATGACGGCCGTCCTCCAGGGCGAGGACCCGGTCAAGGCGGCGCGGAAGGCCTCCGAGGCGATCACCGACACCCTCGCCGAATAGCATTCAGCGTTCGCACACCCGCGAGCCCCCGGACGGTCACGTCGAATCCAGCCGGTCACGGAAGAAGTGAAGGAGCAAGGAGCCGGGCCACCGCGCGAGCGGCCCCGGCCCCGGCCCCGCCCCTTCCCTTCCGTCCGGAGGCGCCCGCCATGTCCGCACCGACGCACACGCTCGCCGTCCCCGCACAGCCCCGGGCCCGGGCCCGGGCCGAGCAGCCCACGCCCCGGTACGCCGTCGGCCTCGCCCGCCACCAGGAGGACGTGCGCGCCGCCCAGCGGCTGCGCCACCAGGTCTTCGCCGGAGAGCTGGGGCCCGGCTCGACGGCCCCGAGCCCGGCCTCGACTCCGACGCCTTCGACGCGTACTGCGACCACCTCCTCGTACGGGAGGAGACCACCGGCGAGGTCGTCGGCACCTACCGGCTCCTGCCGCCCGAGCGGGCCGCCGTCGCCGGACGCCTCTACTCCGAGGGCGAGTTCGACCTCGCCCGGCTCGCCCCCGTCCGGCACGACCTGGTGGAGGTCGGCCGCTCCTGCGTCCACCCCGCCCACCGCAACGGCGCCGTCATCGCCCTCATCTGGGCCGGTCTCGCCCGCTACATGGCCGAGACCGGCCACAACTGGCTCGCCGGCTGCTGCTCGATCCCCCTCGACGACGGCGGCACCCTCGCCGCCGCCACCTGGGACACCGTCCGGACCAGGCACCTCGCCCCGGAGGAGTACTGGGTCACCCCGCACCGCCTGTGGAACGCCGAGGGCGTCGCCCGCCCCGAGGGCCGCACCGAACTCCCCCCGCTGCTGCGCGGCTACCTCCGGCTCGGCGCCTGGGTCTGCGGCGCCCCCGCGCACGACCCCGACTTCGGCGTCGCCGACCTCTACGTCCTGCTCTCGCTGCGCCGCACCAACCCGCGCTACCTCAACCACTTCCTGTCGCTCGTCCCGGCCCGGTGAACGCCCCCGCGGCCCTCCCGCCGTGGCTCCCCGCGGCACCCTGCACCCCGGGCCGCTGCACCGCCCACCAGGGCGGCACCGGCCCCGACCCCGGAGCCGGTCCCCTGCGGGCCGCGGCCCGGCTCGCCGCCGGCACCGGCACCGTCCTCCTCGGCGTCCTCCTCGCCCCGGCCGCCGCCCTGCTCCCGCCCGCCGCCCGGCTCGCCCTCGTCCGCCTCTGGACCCGGACGGTGGTCCGCGCCTTCGGCGTCCGCGCCCGGTACGGGGGGAGCCCCGCCGCCCCCGGCCCCCTCCTCGTCGTCGCCAACCACGTCTCCTGGCTGGACATCCCGCTCCTCGCGGCCGTCCTGCCCGCCCGCATGGTCGCCAAGGCCGAGGTCCGCCACTGGCCGGTCCTCGGCCTCCTCGCCGCCCTCGGCGGCACCCTCTTCATCGAGCGGGACCGGCTGCGGGCCCTGCCCGGCACCGTCCGCGCGATGACCGGGGTCCTCGCGGCCGGCGGCCGGGTGGGCGTCTTCCCCGAGGGCTCCACCTGGTGCGGCCGGGAGCGGGGGCGGTTCCGGCCCGCCGCCTTCCAGGCCGCCCTGGACGCGGGCTGCGCCGTGCAGCCCGTGCGGATCGACTACCGGCCCGCCGACGCCGCCGCGTACGTCGGGGACGACCCGCTCGGCGCCTCCCTGTGGCGGGTCGTCACCACCCGGCGCCCCACCGCCGAGGTCCACCTCGCGCCGCCGCTGCCGAGCGGCCGGTACCCGGACCGCCGCGCCCTCGCGGCCGCCGCCCAGCGGGCCGTGGCCCCGCGGGAGACCGCCCGCCACGAAACCACCCGGCGGGAAGCCGTTCCGCGGGAGGCCGTCCGGCAGGACCCGGCCCCGCGGGTCCCGGCTCAGCGGGCCCTCGCCAGCGACAGCGCGAACCTGTCCCCGTCGTCCGTCCACCAGCGGGCCAGTTCGAGGCCCGCCACCGCCAGCTCCTCCCGTACGCCCTCCTGACGGAACTTCGCCGACACCTCCGTCCGCAGCTCCTCGCCCGCCGCGAACGGGACCACGAGGTCCAGCTCCGGGATCTTCACGGTGAGCGCGCGGCGGGCGCGCAGCCGCATCTCGATCCACTCCCGCCCGGCGTCCCACACCGCCACGTGCTCGAAGTCCGCCGGATCGGCGTCCGCGCCCAGCTCCCGGTCGATCACGGCCAGCACGTTCTTGTTGAACTCCCCGGTCACCCCGGCCGCGTCGTCGTAGGCGGCCAGCAGCGTCGCCTCGTCCTTCACCAGGTCCGTGCCGAGCAGCAGGGAGTCGCCCGGCGCGAGCATCGAGCGGACCGAGCGCAGGAAGGTCCGCCGCTCGCCGGGCAGCAGGTTGCCGATCGTGCCGCCGAGGAAGGCCACCAGGCGCGGCCCCGGCGTCCCGGGCAGCGCGAGGCCCCGGGTGAAGTCCGCGACCAGGGCGTGCACCCGCAGCTCCGGCCGCTCCGCGAGCAGCGACTCCGCCGCCCCGGTCAGCGCCGACTCGCTCACGTCCACCGGCACGTAGCTGTCCAGACCGGGCAGCAGGGCGTCGATCAGGAACCGGGTCTTCTCGGAGGACCCGGAGCCCAGCTCCACCAGGGTCCGGGCCCCCGTCTCCGCGGCGATCTCCGGCGCCCGCGCGGCCAGGATCTCCCGCTCCGCCCGCGTCGGGTAGTACTCGGGCAGCCGGGTGATCTCCTCGAACAGCTCGCTGCCCCGGGCGTCGTAGAACCACTTGGGCGGCAGCTCCTTGGGGGAGCGGGTCAGACCGTGGACGACGTCGGCGCGCAGATCGGCGCCGGCGGCGTCCGGGTCGAGGGTGCGGGTCAGCTGGTACGGGCTCACGCGGGCGGCTCCTTGAGCGGGGTGAGGGCGACGTCGGTGCGGTCGGCGACCACGAGCGTCCGCTCGGGCACCTCCCGCCAGCGGGGATCGTCGTCGTACGGTTCGGAGGCCACGACCGCCCGGCCGGGACCCGTCAGGTACCAGAGGCTGTTGCCCCAGGCGGTCGCGGCGATCCGGTCGCCGTCGGTGACGAGCAGGTTCAGCCGGGACCCGGGGGCCGCCTGCGCGACCTCCCGCACGGTGGCGGCGAGCGCGTCCCCGGGCGCGTCCCCGGCCCGCAGCCGGTGCAGGACGAGCGCCCACACGAGCGCCGAGTCGGTACGGGCCTCCAGGCGCAGCAGCTCCCCGGCGGACAGCGTCGCGGCGAGCGGGGTCAGGGTGTCCGGCCAGCCCGGCACCGCGCCGTTGTGGCTGAACAGCCAGCGCCCGGAGGCGAACGGCGTCGCCGCCGCCTCCCCGTCCGCGCCGGGCAGCGTGGCCCCCCGAACCGCCGCGAGCAGCGCCCCGGAGCGCACCACCCGGGCGAGGTCCGCGAAGGAGAGGTCGCCCCAGATCGGCCCGGCGCGCCGGTACCGCGCGGGCACCGGGTCCCCCTCGGCGTACCAGCCGACCCCGAACCCGTCGGCGTTCACCACCCCGCTGGTCTGCGTACGGGGCTCCCAGGACTGCCGCAGCAGCCCGTGCTCCGGCCGCACGATCAGCTCCCCGAGCGCCACCGGCCCGCCCACGTAGGCGATATGGCGGCACATCAGCCGAGCTCCGCGGAGCGGGCCGTGCGGAAGCCGGAGAAGATCTGGCGCCGCACCGGCAGGTCCCAGTTGCGGAAGGTGCCCCGGCAGGCGACCGCGTCCACCGCGAACGAACCGCCCCGCAGCACCTTGTGCTCCGGCCCGAAGAACACCTCCGAGTACTCCTTGTACGGGAAGGCCGTGAAGCCCGGGTACGGCAGGAAGTCGCTCGCCGTCCACTCCCACACGTCCCCGATCAACTGCCGTACGCCCAGCGGCGACGCGCCCTCCGGGTAACTCCCGGCCGCCGCCGGGCCCAGGTGCCGCTGCCCGAGGTTCGCGTGCTCGGGCCCCGGGTCGGCGTCGCCCCACGGGTGGCGGCGGGAGCGGCCGGTGGCCGGATCGAACCGGGCCGCCTTCTCCCACTCGGCCTCCGTCGGGAGCCGGCGCCCCGCCCAGCGCGCGTAGGCGTCCGCCTCGTACCAGCTCACGTGCAGGACCGGCTCCTCCTCCGGCACGGGTTCGGTCACCCCGAACCGGCGGCGCAGCCACTGGCCGCCGTCCCGGTGCCAGAACAGCGGAGCCCCGATGCCGTGCTCGCGGATCTGCGCCCACCCGGCAGGGTGCCACCAGCGCCGGTCCGTGTAGCCGCCGTCCGCGATGAAGGCCCGGTAGGCGCCGTTGGTGACCGGGACGGTGTCGATGTGGAAGGCGGGGACGTCCCGGCGGTGCGCCGGGCGCTCGTTGTCCAGGGCCCACGGCTCGTCCGAGGTCCCCATGGTGAACGGGCCGCCCGGGACGAGGACTTCGGAGGGCAGCGGGCCGGACCGGTGGACCGGCGGCGGGGGAGCGGTCAGGACGGGCGGGCCCTTCCGCAGCTGATGGGTGATCAGCATCGTCTCGTCGTGCTGCTGCTCGTGCTGGGCGACCATGCCGAAGACGAACCCCGCGTCCAGCAGCGGCCGCCCCTCCATGGGAGTCCGCTCCAGGACGTCGAGGACCCGGAGCCGTACGTCCGCCGCGTAGGCGCGGGCCTCGCGCGGCGGGAGCAGCGGCAGCGACGGGCGCTCGGCGCGCGGGTGCTCGAAGGCATCGTAGAGCGAGTCGATCCCGGGCCGCAGCGCGTCGCGCCCCGCGACGGCCCGCCACAGCCACTGCTCCTCCTGGTTGCCGACGTGCGCCAGGTCCCAGACGAGCGGCGACATCAGGGGGGAGTGCTGGGCGGTCAGGTCGTCGTCCTCCACGCAGGAGGTGAGGCGCAGGGTCCGGTCCCGCGCCGCGACGAGGGCGTCCAGGGCCCGCGCGCGCAGCGCCTCCGCACCGGCGGCCCCGGCCGTGTCCGCGGTCCCGGAGCCGATGCCGGCCGTGTCCGTGTCCGTGCTCCCGGTGGTTCCGGTGGTTCCGGTCACGACGTCACCGCCTCGGGGGTGTCGGCCGGGGAGCCCCCGGGGAGCACGTACCGCTCCCGGAAGGCGGCGACCGCCCGCCGCACCTCCTCGCTCGCCCCGATCCGGGGCAGCGCCTCCAGGGCGGCGGAGAAGACCGTCCGCGCGGCGGCGTGCAGGTCCGGATCGGCCAGCCCGTCGCGGGCCGCCGCCACCCACAGCGGATTGCGCGGCGCGGGACCGTCGCCGGCCCGCTCCGCGAGCGGCTTCACCGCCCGGTACGCGGTCTCCGCCGCCTCCGGGTCGTCGAACAGCGCCGTCGTCACGGCCGCCGGGACCATCCAGCCGTCCCGCCCCGGCTGCGCGTCGACCATCCGCAGCTCCAGATGGCCGCGCGGCCGCACCGGCGGGAAGAGGGTCGTCATGTGGTAGCGCAGGTCGTCGGCGTCGGCCGGACGGGGGAGCCCCGTGCGCAGCCACTCCCGGAAGGTCAGCCCCTCCGGCACCGCCCACGGCCCCTCGTCGGTCCGCACGCACAGCACCGGGGTGTCGAGGACGTGCGCCGCCCACTCCGTCCGCGGGTCCCCGTCCGGCGGGGGCGGGGGCGTCCGCCGGGGCGCGAGCGTCCGTACCGGGTCGAGCTCCGCCCACAGGGCCTGCCGGGTCGAACGCCAGCCGGTGCGGCGCCCGCCGTGCACCGGGGAGTTCGCGAAGGCGGCCACGAGGACCGCGCCCAGGAGGTGGGCCAGTCGCCACCGCCGCCGGTAGTTCAGCGGGCCCGGCCCGTCGACCCCGGCGTCCAGGCAGATCTGCACCGACGCCGACTCGCACATCATCGCCCGCCCGGCCGGGCCCGTCCGGTCGAGCGCGGCCTCCATCGCGTCGTACCGCGGCTCGTGGAGGACCCGGCCGCGCGCCGCCTGCCAGGGGTCCACCCCGTAACCGCTGAGGGCGAGGCCGAGCGGCCCCAGCGCGCCCCGCACCGCCCGCAGGTCGGCGGCGAGCGAGTCCAGGCACTCCATGAGGGATCCGGCGGGCCGCGAGCTGAGCTCCAGCTGACCGCCGGGTTCGAACGTCAGGGCCGACACCAGGGGCAGGGCCCGTACGGTGTCGAGGGCCGCCGCGAGCCGTTGCGGCCGCACGGGCAGCCGGGGGTCCCGCAGCTCGTGGACCAGCCACTCCAGCTCCACCCCCACGGTGCGGGGCGGGCCGGTCTTGAAGCAGATACATCGCAGCAGTTCCTCCGCCTCCGCCTCGGTGAGAGGGGGGCCGCCACGCGGTATGCCGCTCGGCGACATCCGTGCACCTCCTGGTCCTCTGGGGACCGGCCCCGGGACGGTCCGTCCCGCGAGCGCGATCCCGGACGCACCGGAAAACAGACGTCCGGGGACGGAGCCCCCGGAACGCCACTGGTTCCACCTAAAGCCACCACCGAGCGGCGTGCAAGAGCGCCCCGGACGGGCCGTACGCGCTCCCCGCGCCCCCGCCCGTCCGGATTTCCCCGTCGTCACGGAAACATTCACACCCGTCACGGACCGGCGAGAACCCGTTGTCCCGAACCGGCGAAAACCAGTTGTCCCGAACCGCGGAGCCCGTTGTCCCGAACCGGCCAAAACCAGTTGTCCCGAACCGCGGAGCCCGCTGTCCCGAACCGGCCAAAACCCGTTGTCCCGAACCGGACGAAACGATCATGCTGGCGTCCATGAGCACACGACTGCGCGAGATCGCGCGGAGGACCGAGGAGATCGTCGCCGCGGGCCACTACCGCACCCGGGACGGCCGGACCGTCTCCCTCGCCGACGACCTGGCCGCCGCCCTGGCCGGAACCCGGCTCCACGGACCCGGCCCCGTCGCCGTCACCCCCGACACCGACCGCACGCCCGTCCTGGAGGTCACCGGCGAGAGCAGCCTGGCCGCCGCCCGCCGGATGACCGCGGCCGACCCCGCCCGCCCGGTGGCCGTCCTGAACTTCGCCTCCGCCCGCAACCCCGGCGGCGGCTACCTCAACGGCGCCCAGGCCCAGGAGGAGGCGCTCTGCCGCTCCTCCGCCCTGTACGCCACCCTGCTGCGCGCCCCCGAGTACTACGACCACCACCGCGCCGACCGGGACGTCTTCTACTCCGACCGCGTCATCCACTCGCCCCGGGTGCCGGTCTTCCGCGACGACCGGGGCGAGCTGCTCGCCGAGCCCTTCACCGTCGGCTTCCTCACCTCGCCCGCCCCCAACGCGGGCGTCGTCCGCCGCACCGCTCCCGAACGCGCCGACCGGCTGCCCGCGGCCCTCGCCTCCCGCGCCGAACGGGTCCTGGAGACGGCCGCGGCGGCCGGATACCGGCGGCTCGTCCTCGGGGCCCGGGGCTGCGGGGTCTTCCGGAACGACCCGGAGCGGGTCGCCGGCGCCTTCGAGGCGCTGCTCACCGGCGGGGGCCGGTTCGCCGGCCACTTCGAGGAGGTCGTCTTCGCCGTCCTGGACCGGGCCTCCGGCACCCCGACGCTCGCCGCCTTCACCCGGGTCCTCGGCCGTACGCCCTGACGTGCGGGCCCTGTGTGCGCGTGCCACGCTGAAGGGATACGGACCGCTGTCCGACACCCGTCACCCGTCACGGGAGGCACGATCGTGGGCAAGAAACAGACCCGTGTGAACAAGGGGGCCCGCACCGGCGGCCACGAACACCGCACCGACGCGGCGGCGAAGGAGAAGTCCTCCCGGAGCACCGCGAGGGAGGCGCCGATCCCTGCGGTGGAACACGCCCACCGCAGGGAGCGCAGGTTCGGCCACAACTGAGACCACCGCCGGCGCGCCGCCCGCGACGGACGGCGCGTCAGACCCAGCCGTCCAGCGCGGACATGAACCCGTCGAAGTCGTCCCGGTGGACGGTGTGCCCGGTCCCCGCCACCGTACGCACCTCGAAGCCGCGCTCCGCCAGCATCCGGGCGCTCGCGGGCGGGACCAGGAGGCTCGGGTCGGCGAGGGTGACGAGCGAGGGGACGACGGGCCGGGCCGGCCACAGGTCGGTGCCCGCGAGCGGCGTCAGACCGTAGGCCGTGCGCTCGTCCCACACCCGCACCGCCGCCCTCTCGTCCTCGACGTCCCGATCCGACCAGGACGGGTTGAGACTCCGGATCATCTCCCGGGTCAACTCCTTGCCCCGCACGAAGAGTTCTGCCCGGTAGCCGGCGGGCCCCGACCTCAGCTGCCAGGCCGGGTCGGAGTACACCGCCCGCGCGGGCTTGAGCCGCTCCACCGCGCGGGAGAGCACGAGCGCCCCCAGCGAGTGGCCGACGACCAGGTCGAGGCCGTCCGGCACGGACTCCAGGAGGTCGTCGGCGTAGTCCTCCGGCCGGTACTCCTCCGGCCCCCCGGCCCGCCCGCTCGCCCCGTGCCCCCGCAGGTCCACCGCGACCACCCGGTAGCCGCGCTCCGCGAGCGCGGGCCCGACCCGCCGCCAGGTGCGGTGGTCGGCCATGATCCCGTGGACGAGCAGGGCCGTCCGGTCCCCGGACCCCCAGGTGGTGCTGTGCAGACGCACGATGCCGCCCCTCCGTCTCTCCTCGCCTCCGGCGCGCCCCTCCGGCGCCGTCCGGTACCGACACGGTACGGCCGCGGGGAGGGACGGCGGCGCGGCGCTCCGAGGAGGGACGCCGGCCGCGCGGGTCGTCCGGCGCGAGCCCCGCCGAACGCTTAGCGTCGACGTATGAACAAAGTTCCGAAGCGATTCGAGATCCTGCTGGTGCCCGAGCACGTCGAGGACCGCCACGGCGCCTCCGTCGCGGACAGCGCCGTCCGCTCGGCGGTCGTGGAGGCCACCGGCCACCACGGCGAGTCCGGCTACCCGATCTACGAGGGGCACGGCATCAGGGCCGACATCGACCCCGGGACGGGCACGGTCGAGGCGCTGCTCGTCGACGGCCGGGAGCTCGACTACGCCCTCACGCCCCTGGTCCGCCCGGCCCCCTGAACCCGGCCTCCCCTCGCCGAAGTGCCCCGGTCCGCCCCCGTACGTCCCGAAACGGTCCGTTGACAGGGCGAGCCGCCGGACGGAGACTCTGCGGCGCCCGGTGGGACGGAAACGGTTCCGCCGGGCGAACACGCGAACAGAGTCGTTCCGAAGGCCACGTGGGAGAGAACCGATGAGCATCCGCGACGTCTACATCGTCGACGCCGTCCGCACCCCGATCGGGAAGTTCGGTGGCGCTCTCGCCCCCGTGCGCCCCGACGACCTCGCGGCCCATGTCGTACGGTCGCTCGTCGACCGCTCGCCCGCGCTCGACCCGGCCCGCGTCGACGACGTCTACTTCGGCGACGCCAACGGCGCGGGCGAGGACAACCGGGACGTGGCGCGGATGGCCGTCCTGCTCGCCGGACTGCCCGTCACCGTCCCCGGCGTCACCCTCAACCGCCTCTGCGGCTCCGGCCTGGAGGCCGTGATCCAGGCGGCCCGCGCCGTCGCCCTCGGGGACGCCTCCGTGGTGATCGCCGGCGGCGTCGAGTCGATGTCCCGCGCCCCCTGGGTCCTCCAGAAGCCCGAGCGGGCCTTCCCCGCCGGCCACCAGCAGCTCCACTCCACGACGCTCGGCTGGCGCATGACCAACCCGCGGATGCCCGCCGAGTGGACGGTCTCCCTCGGGGAGGGCGCCGAGCTGGTCGCCGACAAGCACGGCATCACCCGCGAGCGGCAGGACGCCTTCGCCCTCGCCAGCCACCGCAAGGCCGCCGAGGCCTGGGCGAAGGGCCTGTACGACGACGAGGTCGTGCCCTGCCCCGGCGTGGACCTGACCCGTGACGAGTCGATCCGGGACAGCACCTCCCCGGAGGCCCTGGCGCGTCTCAAGCCCTCCTTCAGGACCGAGGGCGGCACCGTCACGGCGGGCAACTCCTCCCCGCTCAACGACGGCGCGGCCGCCCTGCTCCTGGTGGACGAGGAGGGGTTGCGCGAGACCGGCCGCGAACCGCTCGCCCGCGTCCGCACCTCCGCCGTCACCGGCATTGAGCCGCAGCTCTTCGGGCTCGGCCCGGTCGAGGCGGTCCGCCGGGCCCTGGGGAAGGCGGGGCGCTCCTTCGCCGACCTGCGGACCTTCGAACTGAACGAGGCCTTCGCGGCCCAGGCCCTCGGCTGCCTCGCCGAGTGGCCGGAACTCGACCCGGAGATCGTCAACCCGCGCGGCGGAGCGGTCGCGATCGGCCACCCGCTGGGCGCGTCCGGCGCCCGCCTGGCCGGATCCGTGGCGCACCAGCTCGCGGCGGCCGGCTCGGGCACGGGCCTCGCCGCGCTCTGCATCGGCGTCGGCCAGGGACTGGCGCTGGTCCTGGAGCGCTGAGACCGCGCGGACGCGCGACGGAGGGGTACGGGAAGCCTTCCCGTACCCCTCTCGCGTCCGTACCGTCCCGGCGGGTCGGCTACTGCGGCGCGTTCCCCTGCGCCTGCGCGTCCGCGATGGACTTGCGGACCTCGTCCATGTCCAGCTTCCGCGCCTGGCCGATGAGGTCCTCCAGGGCGGCCTCCGGCAGCGCGCCCGGCTGGGCGAACACGGCCACCTTGTCACGCACGATCATCAGCGTCGGGATCGACTGGATCTCGAACGCCGCCGCCAGCTCCTGCTGCGCCTCGGTGTCCACCTTGGCGAAGACGAGGTCCTCGTGGCGCTCGGACGCCGCCTCGAAGACCGGCCCGAACTGACGGCAGGGACCGCACCACGAAGCCCAGAAGTCGATCAGAACGAACTCGTTGTCGCTCACGATCTCGTCGAAGTTGTCCTTGGTGAGTTCTACGGTGCTCATGCTTCGTGCCTCCGACCTGCATGGATGATGCTCTTTTGCTGATTCACAAGACCCTCGGGAACACCTTGGGAACGCTAGGGGCTCACGGCGAGCGTAATCCCGCGTATCAACAAGGACGGCATCCTCACCAGCCACCATGTGAAGTGGCGCATGGAGGGCGGGTGGCAGACGGAGACCTTCCCGCCCGAGGACGACGAGGCGGCGGAGATCTTCGGGACTGCGATCGAGGAGGCCGGAAACCGATGGCCCATGGGTGGGGTGAAGGGGGTCGGATGCGTCGGCTCACAGAAGCCGGACGAGGCGATCCACCGCTTCGACAACTACGCCCGTCGCCCGATCGAGAACCGCATGGCCGGCGATCACCACAAGCGACTCCGGATCCGGGCGTCGGAGAACCACATCTTCCCGATCTTCGCGCACTGCGACGTCCGCTCGATCCGTTGCGCGAACCCGGGCGCTGGAGCCCCGTCCCCGAGGCGACCCCGACGCCGACCAGACAGTGCCCCTTCGTCGAAGGCGAAGGAGGAGGTACCGGGCAGGCAGCGACGGCGACAGGACGCGGACGCCGCCCGTCAGCCGTCGGGCATCCGCGCCGCCCCGGGCAGTGATCTGCTGGTGGTCGATGATCGTCGGCGTACGGATCCGGGTGACGGGGGTACGGAGAGCGGGACGGGGGCGCCGTCCGGCGGGACGTCAGCCTCCCTTCGTCAGGTTCCGGTCGAGGATGCCTACGAGCCGTGCTCCCGCGCGGTCGGTCTCGCGGCGCCCCCGCTTCGCATCCGCCGAGGCCTTCTCCAGTCGCAGCCGTGCTGTGCGTCCACGCAGTGTCAGCGTCATCAGCTGGTTGCCGAACCACGGTCCGCCGCTGCGCTCCCACCGGATCGCCGGTCGTTCGATCCGTCCGTGGTGGGCGAGGAGGTGCCCGATCCCCTTGGCGACCCGGCTCCAGCCGAAACGGAACCCGACCCGCATGGCAGCGGGTACCGAGTTGTGCAGGGGCGAGCAGGTGAACTGGAAGACGCGGGAGCGCGGCGGCTGCCCGGTGGTCCAGACGGGCTCCGCCACATACGCGTGGTGGACGTCGCCGGAAAGCACGCACACCGTCGCCGGAGCGGCGTCGCTCCCGCCCACCTCGGCGATCGTCTCCGTCAGTCGTTCGAACGACGAGGTGAACGCCGCCCAGTGCTCCAGGTCCGCCCGCCGACGCAGCCACTCGCCGAAGCGTGCCCAGCGCGGGCCGCGTTCGCCCCGGCAGAGCGCCGCGTTCCAGCTCTCCGCGAAGTGGACCATCGGAGGCAGCAGCCAGGGGAGCGAGGTCCCGATCAGCAGGTGGTCGACGTCACCGAGCTCGCCGATCACCTGTGTCCGCAGCCAGGCCGCCTCCTGGGCGTCCAGCATCGTCCTGTGCTGTTCCTCCAGCACCCGTGCGGCCCGGGTGTCGACCATCAGCAGCCGGGTGCGGCCGAAGTCCCTGCGGTAGCTCCAGCGTACCGACGCCGGGTCGGCGTCGGCACGTTCGGCGAACGCGCGCAGCACTTCCGTGGCGTCGTCGGCCGCCAGTACCGCTGCGTACAGCTCGTCCTCGGCGAGCTCGGCGGGGGAGAGGTTCCCGAGGTGCTGGTAGACCCAGTACGACATCAGGCCGCCGGTGATCCGCTCGTGCCACCAGGGTGTCGCCCGCATGTCGGCCACCCAGGCGGCGCTGGTGTTCCAGTCGTCGACGACGTCGTGGTCGTCGAAGACCATGCAGCTGGGCACGGTCGAGAGCAGCCAGCGCAGCTCGGGATCGCCCCAGGACTCGTCGTAGAGGTGGGTGTACTCCTCGTAGTCGGCGACCTGGTCCGGCGGGGCGTCGGAGCCGGTGCCGGCGGCCTGCCGGTGCCGGGCGATCCAGGCACGGGTGTCAGCGGACGTCTCGTCCGCGTACACCTGGTCGCCGAGGAGGAGGAGAACGTCCGGACGCTCGGCCTCCGGATCGGCGGCGAGCCGGGCGGAAAGGGTGTCGAGGACGTCGGGGCCCACCGGGTCGGACTCGCCCACGGCAGGCGCCGCCCACCGGCACGAGCCGAAGGCGACCACCGCGCCCGTCGCCGGGACCGGCGGCGTGCGGATGGTGCTGGGCGGCTGGGAGGAGTCCGCGAGGGGCCACACCCGCTCGCCGTCGAGCAGCACCTCGTACGGCGTGGCGGTTCCGGGGACGAGTCCGGTCACGACCACCAGCGCGTAGTGGTGACCGGCGACGCGGAACGTCGGAGCCGCACCCCCCGCACCGCCCGGGCACCGTACCTCCGCCGTGCACGCCCGGTCGGTCTCGACCCACACCGTCGCGCTCGTGCCCGACTCCCAGTCGACGTGTCGCAGGAGCGGCCCCAGTCTCAGACCGGCCATCACGAGTCCCCTTCCGGCGCTCCGCACGGTGCGGAACGACCGCTCCGCACAATACGGAACCCGCTGCGAGAACAGCGCCTTCCCCTGTCCGACCGTGAGCATCCTCTCGGTGACTTCGCGAACTGCCGCACGGGGATCGCGGTGGCGGCCCCCTCGAGGACGAGCAGCCGCGCCCCGGGGATCTCGCGCGCGATCGCCTCGCCGTCGCCGACGGGGAAGAACCGGTCGCGGCGGCCGTGGACGACGAGCGTGGGGACCTCGAGTCCGGGAAGGTGCTCGCGCCGGCGGGGCGCGCAGTCGAGCCGGGAGAACACCGTGCCCATCTGATTGGCCATCTGGATCGGGGGCGCGGTGCCGGGCGTGCGGTCCCAGATGCGCGCGGCGATCGCGCGCGCGGCGACGGGGTCGTCGCCGAGGATCTCCGCGCCGTCGGCGGCGAACTCCGCGACCGCTTCGCGGTCGGTCCCATCGGGCATCGGACGTGCGAACAGCCGGCGCGTCACCGTCCGGTCATGATCGGGCAGGTCGTCATCGGGCGGACCGGGAGCGACCGCTCGGGTGCCGACCAGGGTGAGTGCCGAGAACGCGCCCGGATGGTCGAGCGCGGCCACCTGGGCGACCATCCCGCCCACGCCGATCCCCGCAAGGTGCGTGGGCCCCCGCCGAGCGCGCCGGCGAGGGCCGCCGCGTCGGCGGCCAGGTCCCGCAGGGTGTAGGCGGGCGCCTCCGGATCCGTCGTCGATTCCCCGTTGTCGCGCAGGTCGTAGCGCACCGCACGGCGGTCACCGGCGGCGAGGTGCTCGCACAGCGCGTCGGGCCAGGAGAGCATCGTCGTCCCGCCCACCAGCAGGACGAGCTGTGCGTCGTCCCGACCGAACGATTCGATCCCCAAGGTGACCCCGTTGACGCGGACGGTGCTCATCTGATCACCGCGGGACGTCGTAGGTCAGGTGCGTCGCGGTCGGGGTCGGGACCACGCTCCGCCGGACCAGCGTGCGCGGCGCTCCGCCGGTGAACAGCGGCGTCCCGGCGCCCAGCACCACGGGAGCGAGATGCAGTGCCAGCGTGTCGAGCAGCCCGGCCTCCAGCGCCGAGGCGACCGTGGCGCCGCCGCCCATGAGGACCACGTCGAGGTCCTTGCCGCCGGCAGGGGCCGCCGTCTCGGCTCGCTCGCGCGCGGCGGCGACGGCGTCGGTCAGACCGGTGGTGACGAACGTCCAGTCGAGATCGGCCAGCCGCACCGACTCCGGCGGCGAGCTCGTCACGACGACGAAAGCGGGTCTGCCGACCTCGCCGGCACCGTAGCCGACCGTGTCGTCCCAGCCGTCCGGCCCGTCGACCACGTCGAAGAGGTGACGGCCCAGGACGACGGCGCCCGAGCGGGCGGTGCCCTCGCTCAGGATCCGGCGGTCGTCGGGGTCGTCGGAGAACGCCCACGCGTGCAGCGCCTCGCCACCAGTGCCCAGACCGTTGTCCGGGCCGGGGTCGGGCCCGGTGACGAAGCCGTCGAGAGAGACCGAGATGTCGGCGATGATGCGAGTCATACCAGGGCAGACCCGATCCGCCGACCGAACTCATCGCTCACCTGCGAGACGCGTGGCGGACGCGGACTCGGCGGCGCGATGCGCGAGGCAGCACGAGGCGCGAGGCGGCGCGCCGGACGTGCAGCGGACGATCACTCCGAGTGTCTCGGAGGACGGCGAGCTGCGACGGTGTGCCTGAATTCTTGTCGTGCGTGAGGTCGTCAGGTGTGTCGAAGGTGGTGGTGGGCGTCGTCCGCGGACGAGTGACCAGACGGCCTCGACGAAATTGAGGTCGGGTGCGTACGGCGGCAGCCGGAGGGTGGTGAGTCGGCCGTGCGGCGAGAGGGGTGTGGAGATCGTCCCTGACCAGCACGATCGGGCCGTTGAGCTGGATGAGCGCGTGCGGGCCGGCAGGTCGCGGTAGTCCTGCCAGGAAAGCTCTCGTGTGCACCCTTGAGGCGGAGACGGTCGCGGTGGCGGTATCGACAGGCTCGCCCGCAGACGTCGGCGGATGCGTGTCCGGATCCGGGCCGGGGGACGGCGTTCGTCTTCGAGGCCGTGAGCTGCCGGTCCCTTGCCGAGTTCTTCCCGAGCACGGCGAACCGGGCATCTGTGACGGTCGGGAAGTCCGCCGGACCCGCCCGGCGCAGCGCCGCCGTGCCGCCCTCGCGCCAGGCACGACGTCAGCGTTCCACGGCGTCGCGGTGCCTGTGGACCTCACGGTCGAAAGCCGGTGGGCGGCCCCCGTGGCTGCCGCGCCGGCCCGGTTGCGTACCCGGCGCGGCCCGCAGCATCCGGGCGAACGCCCCCTCCGCCGCCCACCTGCGGAAACAGGTGTGCAGGGCGGCCCACGGACCACAACGCCCGGGCACGTCCCGCCGGGCGACACCGGTGCGCACTTCCACACGATCCCGTTCAGGACCCTGCGGTCGTCCAGCCGCTTCCGCCCCGCGACGACTCGGGTGGCAGAAGCCGGACGAACTCCCGCCCGGCGTCCGGCAGTCCGTGGCGACGTGTCACGACACCACGATCCGCCGGCGGTGCTCCTCCGAAGACGCCGCTTAGCGCAGGGCGGCGGCGATGAGGCCTTCGACGGCTTCGCGCGGTACTTCGCCGCCGTTCACCAGCCGGTCGAAGACCAGCCCGTCGATGCAGGTCAGCAGGGTGTGGCTGCGATCCTTGACGTCCTTCACGCCGTGTGCGGCGAGGAACAGCCGGACGGCGTCGAAGCCGGCGTTCTCGCGGGGGACGAGGATTTCGCGCAGCTCCCGGTCCCGTACGCTCTCGACGGCGCAGGCGTAGCGGGCGAGTGAGCGGCGGCGGCCTTCACCGGTGAGTCGCCGTCGGGTGAGCAGCATCATGCCGTTCACCAGTTCTTCGGTGCTGCGGAGGGGCGCAAGTTCTTCGGCCGTCGTGTGCAGTTCGGCTTGGTCGAGGTGGACCAGGCGTGTGACCAGTGCGGTGAGCAGTGCGGCTCTGGTACGGAAGTAAGCGGACGTGGTGCCGGGCGGCATGGCCGCTCTGCGGTCGACCGCGCGGTGGGTCAGGCCGCGGATTCCTTCGTCCGCGAGCACGTCGAGAGCCGCGTCCGCAAGGAGGGTGCGCCGATTCGAAACCATGACTCCTTTCTACACCTGTAGTGACTCGTATAGAGTCCCTCTTCTACAGACGTAGAAAGGGGAGGGTTCCGGCATGGGCAACGCGGCAGTGGTGGTCGGAGGGGGAATCGGCGGGCTGGCCGCCGCCATAGGCCTGCGCCGGGTCGGATGGGAAGTGACGGTCGTCGAGCGCGCATCCGTGCTCGGGGACGCGGGGGCGGGCATCTCACTGGCCGCCAACGGCCTTCGGGCACTGGACGAACTCGGTGTCGGCAACGCGGTACGGGACGCCTCGCGCGGCCAGTACAGCGGCGGCACTCGCACGCCGCAGGGCGTCTGGCTGGCCCGGATGGACGGCCGGGCGCTGGAAAGGGCGGTGGGCACACCGATCATGGGCATTCCCCGCTCCACCCTGCACCGACTGCTTCGTGACTGCCTGCCGGCCGAATCTCTGCTGATCGGTTCCACGGCGGACTGGGTCGATCAGCCTGATCCCGGGACGGTTCGAGTGGGCTGCGGCGAGACGGTCCTGGAGGCCAACCTGGTGGTGGCGGCCGACGGCATCGGCAGCAAGACACGCAGACGCCTCTTCCCGGCCCATCCCGGTCCGGTCTACAGCGGCTCGACGGTGTTGCGCGCCCTCACCGAGCAGGCGGTCGACCTGAGCACCGACTTCGAGCTGACCTGGGGGCACGGGACCGAGTTCGGGCACATCGCCCTCCACGACGGGCGAGCCGAATGGCACGCCGTTCTCAACCTCCCCGCCGGGACACGGTTCGCCGACCCGCTGGGCGAACTGCGCAGGCGGCTCCACGCCTGGCACGACCCCGTCCCTGCCCTGCTCGACGCGACCCGGCCCACCGCCGTGCTGCACCACGACGTCGACGAACTGCGCACACCGCTCCCCTCGTACGCGGTCGGCCGGATCGCGTTGCTCGGCGACGCGGCGCACGCGATGACCCCCCACCTCGGACAGGGCGCCTGCCAGGCGCTGGAGGACGCGGTCACTCTGGCCGCCGCGCTGGCCACCGAGGGCACTGTGACAGCCGCGCTGACCCGCTACGACGCCGAGCGCCGACCGCGCAGCCAAACCGTCGCACGGGCCGCGCGGCAGGCCGGGCGGATGGGCCAGCAACTCTCCCACCCACTGGCTGTCGCCCTGCGGAACACGGCCATGCGGCTGACGCCCTCCCGGACCGCAACGCGCATGATCCTTCGGCACCACACCTGGATCCCACCGCAACTGGGCTGATCCGGTTCGCCTCCCACCGACTCGCCGTCGAGCACCTTCCTACGGGCCGGGCGGGTCCGGGGCGGGTGCGCGGGGGATGAGGACGATGACGGTGTCCAGGCCGAGGCGGTGGAGCAGGCCGTGGATGTCGGCGTTGACCCCGGCCAGGCTCAGACTGCCGTCGATCCGGTCCAGGCGCTGGTACCAGTTGATGAGCAGGGTGATGCCGCTGGAATCGAGGAAACGGCTCCGGGAGGCGTCCAAGGTGAGGTGGCGGCAGCCCTCGTCGATGATGCGGTTCCCCACGGCGCGCAGCAGGGGAACGGTGTGAAGGTCCACGCTCTCGGGCAGCAGGGCGGTGACCCGGTCGCCGGCGCGTGTGGTGACGTGGAGCACAGCAAGGTCCCCTGCCTGGTGGGCCGGTGATCCTGCGGTCAGGTATTCCCGGTGCTGCGTCTTCCACTGTAGTCGTGCGCGGCCGGCTTGTGTGCCGACTGTGATGCTCGGGTGCGGGTTCGCGGGGCGGCTTGCATCGAATGGGTGGATGCGGGACGGTTGCCGGACGACAACTTGTTTTCCAGAGCAGGAAGGTGGTGGGGCACGCGCCGCGTGTCCCCGCTTGTGACTGCTTCCCGTGATTTTCCCGCCCGCCCCCGCAGCGCCGGTGGTGCGGCCGCCGACGCCTGGGGGAACGCCCCCTATCCCGTCGTAGTGGCCGATCGGCACGGCGGCTTGGCCTACCTCAACAAGGCCGCGCAGCTGCTGTGGCCCCAGGCGTCGCGCGGCGACTGGCTGCACGAGGCCGTGCCTTCGTGGCTGTCGGACGCCCATACCTACATCAGTGACGGGTTGCGCGGCATGGACGCCGACGTACTGGGCGGACCCGTCCACGATCGGTTCTTCGAGGCCCATGCGACGCCGGGCGCCGACGGCGATGTGGTGTGGTGGCTGATCGACGACACCGACCGCCGCCTGGCCGTAACGGCCCTGCGTACGGCGCAGGACCGCTCCGAGGCGCTGTCCGAGGTGTCGGCCACGTTGCTGTCGACGCTGAACGTGCCACGCTGCATGGAGGTGGCCGCTTTCATGGCCGCACAGCACCTGGCGGAAGCCGCCGTTCTCATCGCCCCCGCCCAGGGCCGGCGCCATCCCATGACCTACGCGGTGCAGGGCGGCCCCGTCACACAGATCTCCCAGCCGATCGACCCGCACAGCGTGCCCGGCCTGGCCGAGGCGCTGCAGGGCTTTCCCCCCGTGCCCGCGCGCTGGATCGACCCCGCCCGCATCCCCGACTGGGTTCTTCCCGACGGGTTCACCAAACCGTTGGGTTCCGTGATCGTCACGCCCCTGCCCGGTCACGGAGTACCCGCGGGCGCGTTGATCCTGCTGCGTTCCAGCACCGAACAGAGGTTCACCGAGGGCGAGGAGGTCTTCGCCCGTCTCTTCGCCGCCCGCGCCGGGGCCGCCCTGTCGGCGGCCCGCCTCTACACCGAGCAGGCGGACGTCACCGCCACGCTCATGCGCGAACTGATGCCCCCCTCCCTGACCCGGGTCCACGGAGTCGACTACGCCGGCAACTACCGGGCGGCCAAGGACCACGAGCACGTCGGCGGCGACTTCTACGACGTCCACCCCGGCGCCGACCGCTCCCAGGAAACCCTCGTGGTCCTCGGGGACGTCGCGGGCAAGGGCCTGGAGGCCGCGGTCCTGACGGGCAAGATCCGCAACACCCTGCACGCCCTGCTTCCCCTGGCCGGTGATCACCAGCGTGTCCTGGAACTGCTCAACGGAGCCCTGCTCTCCTTCCACCACACCCGTTTCGCCACCCTCGTCCTGGCCTCGGTGCGCCGTCGCGGCGGCAAGGCACATCTGCGGCTGACCAGTGCTGGACACATGCCACCGCTCATCATCCGCGCCGACGGCGAAGTGGAGGCGGCCGCCACCCGCGGCACGGTGGTCGGCGCCCTGCCGAGGGTCACCTCCCACACGGTGGAGACGGTCCTGAAGCCGGGGGAGACGTGCCTGCTGTACACCGACGGCATCACCGAGGCCCGCGGTGGCCCCTTGGGCGACGAGATGTTCGGCGAGGAGCGTTTGAGGCGGGCCCTGTCGGAGTGCGCGGGCATACCCGTGGAGGCCCTGGTGGAGCGGGTGCAGATGCTGGCCGCCCAGTGGCTGGGTACCGGACAGCACGACGACATGGCGGTCGTCGCCATCAGCGCACCCAAGACGGCCACCCTGTCCGTGGTCGACGGGCACGTTTCGGGCAAGAACTGGGAGGAAAGGTGAGCACGACCACATCGGCGGCGCAGGCTCTTCTGTGGCAGGCCGTGGCCGACGCGGACGAGAACGCGGCCATCGCCGTTCTGTACGACGCCATGGACGAAGGCCTGGACGAGGAAACCTTGTTGCTGGACGTCATCGCTCCCGTCCAGGAGAAGGTCGGCACCGAATGGGCTGCCGGCCGCATCACCGTCGCCCAGGAACACGCCGCCACCGCCATCAGCGAACGGGCCATGGCCGCTCTCGCCCACCGCCATCCGACCCGCCCGTCGCAGCCGGCCCGACGCGGCCGGATCACTGTCGCGTGCATCGACGGCGAATGGCACGCCTTCCCCGCCCGTCTCGTCTCCGAGACCCTGCGCCTGCGCGGCTGGCACGTCGACTACCTCGGCGCCCAGACCCCCACCCCGCACCTGATCGCCCACCTGCACCGCACCGGTTCCGACGCCGCGCTCCTCTCCTGCTCCCTCCCCACCCACCTGCCCGCCGCCCACGCGGCGATCACCGCCTGCCAGGCCATCGGCGTTCCCGTCATGGCCGGCGGCCGCGCCTTCGGCCCCGACGGCCGCTACGCCCGTGCGCTCGGCGCCGACCACTGGGCTCCCGACGCCCGCACCGCGGCCACCGCCCTCGAAGCAGGACTCGACCGGCCCGCACCCGCGGCGATACGGCAGACCATCGACGACCTGCCGCACCTGGACGACCAGGAATACACCCTCGTCATCCAGAACCGCGCCCAACTGGTCAAACAGACCCTCGCCGACCTCGAAGAGCGCTTCCCGGCCATGCGCGCCTACAGCACCGCGCAGCGTGACCGCACCACCGAGGACCTCGCCCACATCATCGGCTTCCTCGCCACCGCCCTCTACGTCGACGACGCCAGGCTGTTCACCACCTTCATCGCCTGGACGGCCGGCATCCTCTCCGCCCGTAACGTCCCCGTCACCAGTCTGCGCCTGGGCTTGGACGTACTGGTCGGACACCTACGGGACTTCCCCCGCGCTCTGACCTTCCTCACAGCAGCCACCGATGCGCTGCACACCACCTCCGATCACACCGGCCCGGGAATCACCGCATGACCTACCTGCCCACCGACCTCACCGTCACCGTCTGCAGCACCCACCCGCACGCGCTGCACCTGGCCGTCGCAGGAGACCTCGACTACGAGAGCGCCAGGCAGTTCACCCACGAAACCAACCAGGCACTGGACTCCCACCACCAAGAGCACGGACCGCTCCTACGGGACCTCCACCTGGACTTCAGCGGCCTGACCGGCATCGATTCCAGTGCCCTGAGCGCCCTCCTCCTCCTGCACCGTCGCACCCACCCCGCGGGCGTCACCCTGCACCTGGACCACCGACCCGTTCACATGACGCGCATCCTCGAGCTCACCGGCATCGCCGACCACCTCACCCAGGACGCCCGCACTCCCCACACCGCTGCCGGCACCACACCGGAAGACCAGGTGGAGAAGGCTTCCGCACCCTGAGCGATCCCGGCCCGTGAACCGTTCACGCGAACGCGGACACCAGGGACGGGTGGCGCCCCAGGCGTTGCAGGGCCGACCGGTGCGGGCGAGGAAGGACCGGGG
Organism: Streptomyces bikiniensis; assembly: GCF_000716625.1. Taxonomy (NCBI): domain Bacteria; kingdom Bacillati; phylum Actinomycetota; class Actinomycetes; order Kitasatosporales; family Streptomycetaceae; genus Streptomyces; species Streptomyces bikiniensis. The sequence continues at coordinate 43,139 of NZ_JNXJ01000037.1, forward strand.
CCGGTGGGGTTGTCGTTGATCCGGTGGACGCCCTGCCCGGTGGCGCCGACGACGTTACGGGGCAAAGCTCAGGAGGTCCGGCCGGTCATGCAGGTCCGGTGATGTGGACGGCGGGCTCGCCGCCCCCGCCGGCTGTCGCGGACCCGCGGAAGCGCGAGCTGTCCGGGCCCGTTCAGCCGGCGTCGGGTCTCTGCTCGGCCGAGGTGTCATAAGCGGCCCGCGCCTCGGCGATGGCGGACCGGTGCCGTTCGGCCCAGTTCACCAGCCCGGTCAGTGAAACGTGGAGCTCCTGGGCCATCGGTGTGAGGCTGTACTCGACCCTGGGCGGCACGGTCGGATACACGGTGCGGACGAGCAGCCCGTCCCGCTCCAGCCTGCGCAGGTTGAGGGTGAGCATCCGCCGGCTGATGCCTTTGATGGCGCGTTCGAGTTCGGTGAAGCGGACCGGGCCATGGGCGGCGGCGATCAGGATGCCGATGCTCCACTTGCCCGCCACGCGGTCGAGTACCTCGGTGACCGGGCAGGCTTCGTCCCTCAGCGCTTCGGTGACACGGGTGTGACTGCGTGACAAGAAAGTGCCTCCTTCCGACGAGCAGCAAGGTTATCGATGATGACTGTTGTTACAAGTCGTCAACCAAGGGGGAAACGGATGTCTGTTCGTGCTCTCGTCGTCGATCCGTCCGCATCCGCGGCCGTCCGCCTCGCCGAGGTTTCCGACCCCGTGTCCGGGCCGGGTCAGGTCCTGGTGGACGTCTCCCACGCCTCGTTGAACTACGGCGACCTCAACGACGCCCGCTCCGGGCGGATCCCTGTCGGTGCGGTGCTCGGTTCGGACGCGGCCGGAGTGGTCGTTCAGGCCGCAGCGGACGGAACCGGCCCGGCGGTGGGCACCCCGGTGGTGGCCCTGACCTCGGGGGCGTTCGCCGAGCGCGTCGCGATCGACGTGGCTGCGCTCGCCGAGGTGCCGAAGAGCTTGGACCTGGCGCAGGCGGTGGCCCTGCCCGTCGCCGGAGTGGCGGCACTGCGCTCGTTGCGGGCCGCCGGGCTCGGACCGGACAAGAGGGTCCTGGTCACCGGGGCCTCCGGCGGGGTCGGACGGTTCGCCGTCCAGTTGGCGGCGCGGGCCGGTGCCCACGTGATCGCGTCCGTGGGCTCGGCCGCCCGCGGGGAGGGGCTGGCCGAGATCGGCGCCGACGAGGTGCTGATTGGACTGGAGAGCCTCCAGCGACCGGTTGACGTGGTCGTCGACAGCGTCGGAGGCCCCCAACTGGTCGCGGCATGGAACCTGCTCGCCCCCGGGGGCAGCGTGCAGAGCGTCGGCTGGACATCCGGGGAGTCGGCGGTCTTTCCGCCGTATGCGACCGTCGGCCCGGCCAAGTCGCTGACGTCCTTCGTCATCGAGGGCGATGTCGGCGCGGACCTGGCGATTCTCACCGAGCTGGCCGCTGAGGGGGCCCTCGGCGTCGAGATCGGCTGGCAAGGATCCTGGGACCGCTTCGACGAGGCGGCCGAGGCGCTTCGCGGACGTCGGATCTCCGGAAAAGCGGTCCTGGAGGTGGCATCCGGTGAGCTGCACGCCCCGGTACCTGCTCCATAGGACCAGATCTGGTCGGACGATCACGCGCTCGGCCTTGCCCGTGGCTCCCTCTTCCGCTTGCGACCTGGGCAACCACGCCGGATCGTCATTCTTTCGGGTGGCGGACCAATCCGTCTGGCGGATCTTGACGAATACCCGGGCGTGAACAGTTTCCGCAGCATCCTCTCCCGTACCGCCCTGGGCACGGCGACCGGTCTGGTGGCCGGCTTCACGGCTCTGGCGGTGGCCGAGTTGGTCGCCGGGCTGTTCCGGCCCGCTGCCGGGCCGGTCACGGTCGTCGGCGGTGCGGTCATCGACCGGACGCCGGCGGCGGTGAAGGACTTCGCCATCCGTACGTTCGGGGAGAACGACAAGACCGTTCTCCAGCTCGGCATCCTCGTCGTTCTCGCTGTCATCGCCGCCGGTCTCGGCGTTCTCGCCCTTCGGCACAGGTGGGCCGGCGTATCGGGGGTTCTGCTGTTCGGACTCGTCGGCGCGGCCGCGGCGCTGAGCCGTCCCGATGCCGGGGGCGTGGCCGACGTGCTGCCCTCGCTCGTCGGTGCCGCGGCGGGCGCCGTGCTTCTCTGCTTTCTGGCTGGAAAGGCCGCGGCGGTCTCCGGCGGCACGGACGGTACGGGCGGTGGCGGCTGGGACCGGCGGGGGTTCCTCGTCCTGGCCGGCGCCGGTGTCGTCGGCGCCACGTCGGCCGGCTTGCTCGGCAGGTACCTGACGGGTCGCCAGAACCAGGGTGCTGTCGCCTCCAGGAACACCCTGGTCCTTCCGGCACCGACGTCACCTGCCCCGCCGGTGCCCAGGGGCACCCAGGTGAAAGCGGCGGGCATCACTCCCTTCACCACCCCCGACAAGGACTTCTACCGCGTCGACACCGCCCTGGTCGTCCCCAAGGTCGACGCCGGAACGTGGCGCCTGCGGATCCACGGCATGGGCGTCTCCCGCGCCCGGACCTTCACCCTCGAGGACCTCCTGGCCCGGCCGCTGATCGAGCGGGACGTCACCTTGACCTGTGTGTCGAACGAAGTCGGCGGCCCCTACGTCGGCAACGCCCGCTGGCTGGGCGTCCGTCTGGCCGACCTGCTGGCCGAGTGCGGAGTGAAGCCGCCGTCGAAGGGCGGCGCGGCCGACCAGCTCGTCGCCCGCTCCGTGGACGGCATGACGCTCGGCTCGCCGGTGGAGGACGTGATGGACGGCCGCGACGCCATGCTCGCGGTCGGCATGAACGGTGAGCCGCTCCCCTTCGACCACGGCTTCCCCGTGCGCATGCTCGTTCCGGGTCTGTACGGATACGTCTCGGCCTGCAAGTGGATCGAGGACATCGAGCTGACCACCTTCGACGCCTACGACGCCTACTGGGTCAAGCGGAAGTGGGCCCGTCGCGCCCCGATCAAGACCCAGTCGCGCATCGACACCCCCAAGCCGTTCGCCCGCCCCGCCGCCGGCACGGTCACCGTGGCCGGGGTCGCGTGGGCCCAGCGCCGCGGCATCACCCGCGTCCAGGTCCGTGTCGACGACGGCCCCTGGCGGGACGCCGACCTCGCCGCCCAGGACACCGTCGACACCTGGCGCCAGTGGTCCTACCGCTGGCAGGCCACCTCCGGGGGACACAACCTCACCGTGCGCGCCACCGACGCGACCGGCCAGGTCCAGACCGAACAGCGCACCAGGACCGTCCCGGACGGGGCGAGCGGCTGGCACAGCGTATTCGTCACCGTCACCTAGGGCCTGTCCGGCGGATCACGGCCGGGGCCGCGACCCTGATCCGCCGGACAGGCCCCGGACCACCCGACCATCCGAGAACGCCTTCGCGTACTCGGACGACCCCCGGCTTCCCCCGTGGAAGTCCGACCCTCTTTCAAGGAGCAACGAAATGAACTCCCTGCGCATCCGTCGTGGCGCGATCGCCGTGGCCGCCGCTGCCGTCCTGCCCTTCGCGCTCACCGCGTGCTCGGACTCCGGCAACGACGCCAAGACGACCTCGCCCACCTCGGCCGCCGCCGACCCCACCACGGAGAGCCAGGAGCCGGACAAGGACTCCGTCGCCATGGACGAGCCCTTCGGCCCCGCCTGCGCCGGCGTGCCCAAGGACGGCGCGGGCTCCTTCGACGGCATGGCCAAGGACCCCGTCGCCACCGCGGCCTCGAACAACCCTGCCCTGTCCACCCTGGTGACCGCCGTCAAGAAGGCCGGCCTGGTCGACACCCTCAACAACGCCCAGAACATCACCGTCTTCGCCCCGACCAACGACGCCTTCGCCAAGCTCCCCAAGGCCGACCTGGACAAGGTCCTGGCCGACAAGGCCACCCTCACCAAGATCCTGACCTACCACGTCGTCGGCCAGAAGCTCGCCCCCGAGCAGCTGGAGAACGGCTCCTTCGAGACCCTGCAGAAGGGCATGGTCACCACCACGGGCTCCGGCCAGGACTACACCGTCAACGACTCCTCGAAGGTCGTCTGCGGCAACGTCAAGACCGCGAACGCCAACGTCTACATCGTCGACACCGTCCTCATGCCCAAGTAGTCCCCGGACCGCTCCCGTGCGGCTCTGTCCAGAACGGCCCGTGGCCCCGCACCCCCTCACAAGGGGTGCGGGGCCACCGGCACGAGCCGGCTCCGAAAGCTCCGGGACAGCCGCAGGGCGCCGGTGCGCCGGCCCGCACGCTTCGGCTCCCGAGTCTTCGTGCCGTCGCCCGGGCGCCCCGGAAGGGGAACCCTCCCGCACCATGGTCCGCCCCGGCCCGTCATCCGGCGGCAAGAAGAGCGGGGAAGGGCCGCCCAGATCCCGGCCGGACACATGACAGCACCCGGGATCTGGGCGGCGGCGCAGGAGCAGGCTCCGTCAGGGAAGAGCAGCTCGTGCGACCGACCGCCTCTCGCATCCCCCGCTCATGGGGTACGGGAAGCGGCGAAAGCGTCACCGGTGACCGGTCGGCCACGGTGACAGGTCGCCGACGGTTTCCCCAGTTCCCGGATCACTGCCACCTTGCGTTGTTCCACACGACTCTCCCGCTGGCCGACACGCCGCGACCGCGGCACGATTCACCCGTACTTCGCAGCCGTCGGACGGTTGGATTGGGTGATGATCCGGAGGGCGGGCCGCACGGCCGTGTCGGCGGATCGGGCGGGGAGGGACATCCGGAGCACCGGGTGGTGACGGGCTGGAGCGATCCGCCCGCAGGTTCGAAGGCGAGTCCGACCGCTTTCGCGCCGGCGGTGTCGCCGGCGGTGAGGACGGTGCTACCACCCCGGCCACGCAGCCCATGTGCTGACGCTCCCGGCGTCGCGCCGACGGCGGGCTGCCCGTCGCCACGATTCGATCATGACTTCCCGGGCGACCTCTTCGGACTGTCCCCGGTCAGGCGCGCGGACCTGACGGCGCGCACGCCGGAGGCCGGGGTGCCGGTGATGCTGCCGGAGATCGACCGCCGTACCGAGGGCGCCCACGACCTGGTCGTCGAGCTGCGCCGGTACCGGGAGCGGGGTCGGCCGCTGCCGAAGGACGCGGCCCGGTGCACCGTGGACCCGGTCCGCTCCCGACCGCACGCGGTCGAGCACGTCGGCCACGAGCGGCGGCTGTGGCACCGGGTCCACCCGCCCACCGGCCGGGAGGGGCCGGTGCCGTTCGTGTTCGCGGACACCACCGGGGCGAAGGCCGCCGAAGTGTCGAACGGGCGGCGTGGCCGGGGTGATCGTCCGTCTGCCCGTGTGGTCCACTTCGTGTGCATGCTGAGCCCCGTCCGGGGTAGGCGGGTGCTGCCGCCGCCGGGAGTGGGGCGGGCGAGTCCGCTGGGCGAGGGGTGGGGAACATGACGACGGTGGCGGGGACCGGCACGAGGGCCACGAGAGCATGGGATGTCGAGCTGCCGGTGGTCCCTGATCCGGCGAAGGTGGCGCCGAAGGACGCGCGCTCGCTCTCGAAGCGGTTCCTGGAGCGGTTGGCGGTGCTGGAAGAAGGCACGCCCGAGTACCAGTACGCGCGGAACACGCTGATCGAGATGAACACCTCTCTCGTCCGCTACGCGGCCGGCCGGTTCCGCAGCCGCGGGGCGGATGAGATGGAGGACATCGTCCAGGTCGGCACGATCGGTCTGATCAAGGCGATCGACCGCTTCGAGCTGTCGCGCGAGGTGGAGTTCACCACCTTCGCGATTCCGTACATCGTCGGCGAGATCAAGCGGTTCTTCCGTGACACCTCCTGGGCCGTGCACGTCCCGCGCCGCCTCCAGGAAGCCCGCATCGAACTGGCCCGTGCCACCGAAGAGCTGCGCTCCCGCCTGGACCGCAGTCCGACGGTCAAGGAACTGGCCGAGCTGATGAGCCTGTCCGAGCAGGAGGTCATCGAAGCGAGGATTGCCGCCAACGGCTACAACTCCGCCTCCCTGGACGCCACCCTCTCCGGCGACGAGGACGGCGAGGCGGTCCTGGCCGACTTCATCGGCGTCGAGGACCCCGCCATGGAACTGGTCGAGGACTTCCACGCCCTGGCACCTCTCATCGCGGAGCTGGACGAGCGGTCGCGACAGATCATCCACTGGCGGTTCGTCGACGAACTCACCCAGGCCCAGATCGGAGAGCGGCTGGGCCGCTCCCAGATGCAGGTCTCACGACTGCTGGCACGCACGTTGAACCGCCTGCGCGAAGGCATGCTCACCACCGGCTGAGACCCTCGCCCGCGCACCGGCAGGCCCCGCACCCCCGAGCGATCGCCGGCCCGCCATCCCCTGCGCAGTACTGGACGCGGTAAGCAAGGAGAACCCGCATTGACCGAGGACCGGCACCAGACCGTGGACGAGACGCTCGCTCCCGCGGTCGACGCGCACCTGGAGATCCTGCTTCGCATGGTCGAAGCACAGCCCGGGGCCCGGATGGCGATCTGCCTGACCACACGGGGCGGCGTCGTAGCCGGCCATCTGGTGGCCGCGCGGACATGGGCGGAACGCTGGGAGGAGACCGTCGGCCAAGCCGACGAACAGCGGCAGGCCGAGGTGATGGCGCACCTGCCGCAGATGGTCCAGTCGACGCAACTGCACGGCGAGACCTCCGAGAACGGCCTGCATCCCTTCCTGCACCTGGTGGACGTCACCTTCATGTCCGTTCCCGGCTCCCTGACCTCCCCCGTATGGCGCGGGCGGGTCAGCGATGTCTGCGGATGGTCACTGGGCACCGTCTGACCGGCGGCCACCGCCGGAGAGGACCGGACTGGGCGGGAGCCCGCCGGTGTGCGTGGAGTACGGCCTGGGGCAAGGCCCGGCCGTGAGTCCCTTCGGCGACGAGACGTGCGGCGCACCGTCTCCAAGGACAATGCCCTGCGGTCAGGGAGGCCGTCGTGCGGCTGCGCGCCCTGGCAGACGAGACGCCCGTGGGCCGTCCCGTTCGCCTCACGCCGACCAGGAGCTGTGGGTGATCCCCGACCGTTCTGGAGCTGTGGAGCTGGGCATGAAATGATGTGATCATGCCCGGCCACTGGACCGGATCGGTCTTCCCAGGCGTCTTCGCCATCGCTGCGATCTTCGTCTCGGCCCGGGCCGCCTGGCGAAGCGCCTGGCGCGAGGCGGCCTGCTGGGCCATGACCACAGCGGCAATCACGCCCATGGTGCCTGTCGCATGGCGATTTTTCAGAGGTGAACCACCGGCTCGCAGGAGAGCGGTGCGGCTCGGGTGCGTCGGTCACCGGCCTCAGGCGCCGAGCACCCACGGTCCGGTGGGCCGGGACTCGTCGGCCGTCTACGGGGTGTTCTCCGGGTGAGCCGCGGGGCGGTGGGTACGGAGCAGGCGGACGCCTTTCACCACGTAGGCGGCGGCCATGAGCACGAAGCCGGCGGGAGTGAGCCAGACCAAGGGTTCCGCTACCGCCACGCTCAGCAGCAAGCCGCCGAAGAGCAGGAGGCAGCCAAGGGTCTCCAGAAGGTCAAGGAGTCCCTTGGAACGCACTGCGGGGTCGGGATCGCGCATGCGGCGGGTGACGGGCGCGAGGCCCAGGAGCTGCACGACGATGATGCCCAGTGCGACCCAGACGAACCAATCAGGTGTGTCCACGGCGCGGACTGTATCGCCGGTCCACAAGCCTCGGAACGAAGATCCAGAATCCGAAGCTTCGTTGTGATCAAGGAGTGCGCGGGTAGACGGGTGCCATGTTCTTCTTCAGCAACCGCATCGGCTGCCTGGGATCTCTCCTCATCAGCGTGGTGGCGACTGTCATCCTGTTCATGATCTTCAGCCGCTGATGCAACCGCCCACGCGCGTCACGTCCACCTCATGCCGATTCGGGAGAGTTGCCCGATCCGCTCCGGCGTCAGCGACGCCGCTCGGGAGCGTAGGTCGCTGATCCAGGCTCCGAATTCAAGCGCTACCTCCTGCCGCTCCTGTCCCTCCTCGTCGAGGTCGATGGTTCCGACGTGCTTCCCGGGAACGGTCAGGTGTCCCTCGCGTCCGTGGAACTGGCGGGCGGCGTAGTGCATCGCCCACTTGGCCGCCCGACCGGTAAGCGGCTTCGGCCTCTGCTGTTCAGGCTTCCGGTCCGGTGCGGACGACGGCCTGGTCGCCGTGCGGGCCGAACAGGTGCAGGATCTCGACCGCGCTGTCGCCCGCGGGCCCGAACCAGTGTGGTTCGCCGGTGTCGAACTCGGCGACCTCGCCGGGGCGCAGCGTGACGTCGGAGTCGCCCAGGATCAGGCGGAGTTCACCGGCGAGGACATAGAGCCACTCGTAGCCGGCGTGGGTGACGAGCTTCGGTTCGCGCGGGGCGAGCACCTGTTTGAAGACCTGCACACGGCCCGGGTACTGCGTGAGCGGGACCAGCACGCTGCCGCGGTCCTTGCGGTGCGGGCGCAGGTGCACCCGTGGGTCGCCGGTGGCCGGGGCCGCGACGAGCTGGTCCAGGGCGACGCGGTGGGCGCGCGCCAGCGGGATGAGCAGGTCGAGGGTGGGGCGCCGGATGCCCGACTCCAGGCGGGAGAGGGTGCTCACGGAGATGCCGGTGTCCTGGGCGAGCGCCTCCAGGGTGAGACCTCGGTCGCGGCGCAGGGTGCGCAGCCGGGGCCCGATGCCGTCGAGGATCTGTGTGAGTTCGGCGTCCATGGCCCCTATTTTGCGGTCTCCGCAAAGACGCTGGGTGCGGGCGGCCGCCTGGTCGGAGCATGGCGGCACATGATCCCGACGGAAGGCGCTCGCCGATGACCACGACCTCTTTGCCGGCAGAAACCGGACTCGGTGCGCGCCGGCGCTGGACGGTCCTCGCCGTCTGCGCGCTGAGCATGTTCCTGGTGGGGCTGGACACCACCATTGTCAACGTGGGACTCCCCGCGATCGGGGAAGGCCTGGGGACCGGTACGCGGGGCCTGGAGTGGGTGGTGGACGCCTACACCGTCGTCCTGGCAGCGCTCCTCATCACCTCCGGCGCGCTCGCCGACCGCTTCGGACGCCGACGGGTGTTCCGCGTCGGCCTGGTCGTCTTCGGGGCCGCGTCGCTGGTCTGCGCGGTGGCACCGTCGCTGGGTGTCCTGATCGCGGCGCGGGCCGCGCAGGGAGTCGGCGCGTCGATGCTGAGCCCGGTGGCCCTGGCGATCGTGGTGAGCACGATGCCCGATCCGAAGGAGCGGGCCAAGGCCATCGGGATCTGGGCATCGGTGTTCGGTCTGAGCATGGCGGCGGGGCCGGTCACCGGCGGGGCGCTCGTCGCGGCGCTCGGCTGGCGGGCGGTGTTCTGGGTCAACGCCCCGGTCGTCGTGGTCGCGCTGGTGCTGGTCGCGGTGTTCGTGCCGGAGTCCCACGGGCAGCGCACGCGCCGCCTGGACCTGCCTGGGCAGGTGCTCCTCATACTGGCCCTGGGGGCAAGCGTCTGGGTACTCATCGAGGGCCCGCGCATCGGCTGGACCTCTCCCGTGGCCGTGGCCGGATATGCGCTGATCGCCGTCACCACGGCCGCGTTCGTCCGGGTCGAGACTCGCCGGAGCGAACCGCTGATGGACCTCGGGCTCTTCCGGCGGCCGGTGTTCACTGCAGCGGTGCTGGGAGCCGTCGCCGTGTTCGTCGCCCTCAGTACGGCCCTGCTGCTGAACACGCTCTACCTCCAGCACGCCCGCGGCTGGTCCCCCCTCGCAGCCGGGCTCACCACCCTGCCCATGGCGCTCGGCGCCACCTTGTGCGCGCCCTGGGCCGGCAGCCTGGTGAGCCGCCTCGGGCCACGGCGCCCCTTGCTCCTGGCCGGTGCGTTCACCGCGGCGGGCGGGCTGTGCCTGGCCGACCTCGGCCAGGACACCGGCATAAGCCTCCTGCTGACGGCCCAGTTGCTGCTCGGGATCGGGTTCGGCTTCGCCAACGCGCCCCTCACCAATACCGCGATCAGCGGCCTCCCCACCTCCCGGGCGGGCGTGGCCGGGGCCATCACGTCCACCGCCCGCCAGGTCGGCTCCGCCGTCGGGGTGGCCGTCGCGGGGGCCCTGATCGCCGGAGCCGGGCCGGACGCACTGGCCCGGGCGGCACGTCCCGGCTGGCTGCTGGTGGCGGCCTGCGGGCTGTTCCTGATGGGCGTCGCACGGGCCGCCGCGCCGGTGCGCCGGGAAGTGTGACGGCCGAGGCGCCGGCGAAGGGGCACCCTGGGGTACCGGTCCGGCTTTGGACACCGGCCCTGCCTTCGCCGCCCCGGATCCGGCCGGAGATCCGCGACCGTGCCGACCACACCGTGGAGGTACGGAACGAGGAGACCTGGCCGCTGGAACGCACCCGCTGGACCCCCGCGTACCTCACGGCCCAGGGTCTTGCCGCCGACCCGCCATCCCGCCGACCGCTTCGGGATCGCTTTCCTCCCACGTCCGCCGGTCAGGAGCCTCTTCCGGCTGGACGGTCACGGTGGACACCGGACTCACCGGATCCATGACGCCGCGGCTGTACGTCGAACTGCAGGACGCCGACGGCATGGACCTCATCGTCGAGAAAGGGAACGCGGGCCGGTGCGTTCCCTTCGAAGGCCCCTACGGATACAGCCGCGACCACGCCGCCACCGGATGGCAGAACCTCGCCCTGCGGGCACTCGGCACCGACCGGTCGTGCCCCTTCGAAGGAGCCGTCGCGATCGCGGGGAACTGCCGTCTCGACCGGGCCGACGTCGGTCAGGACGGTCTTCGCGCGGGTGCCCTTGCGGCTGTCGCCGCTGTTCTTCCCGGCCGGGTCGTGTTCGTCATGGCCGAGATGACCGGTGATCACGCCCTCAAGGGCGGACTCCAGCACCCACTCCGTCAGCTGCTGGAGCGGTCCGGCCTCGCCGGTCGACTGCAAGTCCTCGGCCTGGGCCCGGAACACCACCTCATCGATGCGTCTTCCTTGATCGGGAGTTGCACCGAACGATTCACAGTCCCCGGACGAGAAAAACAGCCGTCGAGGTGTGTGGGCGCTGGGACAGGGGGCATGCGAGGGTGGAGCGAATGGGACCGCTCCGAAAAGGGCAGGGCCTGCCGGTACTCCCCCCTTCCGGCAGGCTCTCGGGTTGCCGGGCGGCCCGCACCACTGGGTGATGGTGCGGGCCGCCCGGCATGTTCCGCCTCTGGCATCCATGAACGGGTGCTCGGGGGCCGTGAGCCTGTGCAAGGCACACGACTCGGACTCTGCCGGGGCAGGAGCTCGGACCGCCGCGTGCACGTGGTCCGTCCCTTCGGGGGGCTGAAGTTCCTTGTGCGCTGGAGGGGGAGAGGCGGTGTCCGGGAACGCCGAACTTCGACGCGTCGAGTCTCGCCGTGTCAGTTCTTCGAGCGGAGGATGTCGATGTTGCCGTACTTGGTGCGGGCGCGGATCTTGACCGTGTCCTCGGTCTCTTCGGGAGCTCTGGAAGAGGTGAGGGCGTTGCGGACCTGGCCATTGGTCGAGCTGACGTCGAGCCAGGCGGCGGTGCCCTCGCGAACACCTACCTCGATGGCGCCGTAGGAGGTCTCCAGCTGAATGGTGCCACGGGTCACTTCGGCTACGCGCAGGGTGCCGTGGGCGGTGGTGGCGGTGACCGAGTTCTCGGCCCGCCGGATGTCGATGTCGCCGTTGGCACCGCTTACTCGCAGTTCACCAGTTGCTGTGCCGACGGTGGTGCTGCCGTGGGAGTTCTTCAGGACGGCGGATCCGTCGACGAGGCCGACGCGCAGACTGCCGGAGCTGGTGGTGATCTCGGCCGAGCCCTCGACCCGATCCACGGTGATCGAGCCGTGTGAGGCTTTCAGGTGCAGCGGGCCGGTCACATCGAGGCGGGCGTCGCCGGACGAGGTCTTCACGCGAACCTCGCCGAGGCGGCCTTCGCCGAGCACTTGGGTCCAGGCGCCAGTCACATCGACGTGTGAGTCGGTGGGCAGTTCGACCGTCACGTCAACGGTGCCGGGGCGGCGAAGCGAATTGCGCGGCTTGGGCGTTCGGACGGTCAGCGTGCCGTTCGCGTACTGGACCTCGGTCTGTTCGACGGTCCGCACGTCCCTGTCCTTCTCCGGGTCGCGGGGCTGTACCAGGACGACAGTGTCGGTGCGGTCGCTCGCGGTCAACCGGATGGAACCGGCTTCGATGTGGGCGGTGACCGAGACCGGCTCGGGAGTGTCGAAAGAAGCCATGGCTGTCCCGTCCTCTTGGGTCTTCAGGGCGTCCCCGCTGGTGGGACGTGATGTGAGTGAAGGGCGGACCGGTGCGACTAGCGCATCCAGCCCGTGACGCTCTGCCCGATGGTCCGGGTCGTCTCCGTGGGCCGCGGACGTACTCCGCCCTGGACTGCGAGCGACACGGCTCGTACGAGCCACGCGTTGACCGACAGGCCTTCTGCTGCCGAGGCCTCCTCGGCGCGGGCCTTCAGATGTGCCGGCAGACGCAGGTTGACGCGTGCGGTGCCACCTTCGTCGCCCTCGGCCGGGGTCATGGACCTGGGCGGTTCGGAGGGCATGGCCTGCTCTACCGGGGTGCCGCGGTCGGCGGGCGGCAGTGTCACCACGAAGTCGGGGTCCAGTCCGCGCAGCCGTACGTCGACCGAGCCCGGGGCGATTTCGCGAGTGACCTCGTCCATCGCGGCGGAGAGCACATTGAGCAGGGTCAGCCGGGTCGCCGACTCCAGAGGAGCGGTGAGCCGCTCGGCCAGTCGGCGGGCGTCCTCCCCGCCGGCCTCGGCGGCCACCGCAAGTTCGCGGCGAAGGGTGTCGACATACGGGGTGAGGTCCATGGCGCAAGAGTGGCACCACTATGGCGCCATATGCAAGCTCAAGTGGCCAACCTGAGTGACTCGTCACTCGAGTGGGCATTTTGACCTGTGTCGATGCGATGAAATCGCGTCCCCTTCGCCGCCAAGGCGCGTGCTCCTCCTCTTGGAGGGGTTGCTGGATTGCATTCCGTGGCTCCGATGGCGTCGGTCTTGGATCACGCCTATGGGGGGCCGCACGCTCCACCGGGATGACGCCAATGTGTATGTTGCTGGCGCCATTTATGTGCCATGGTGGTGCCATCGGTGGCGCTTCCTTGGCGTTCTGGGCCATGGGATGTGCATCTTGCGAAGTTCGGCATCAAGGGGGTGGACCGTGCAGACGACGCGAAGTCATCAGCAGGCAGTACCCAGTACCCTCACCGCCCTCACCCGCTTCGTATTCTGCGGTGGCGGCGTGGGGGTGGCTTCCGGCTTCGCCGTTGCAGCCCTTGGTGCGCGGATCCCCTGGGTCCTGGCCAATGCCCTGATTGCAGTGCTTTCCACGCTCCTCGCCACCGAGCCGCACGCCCGTTTCACCTTTGGCGCCGGCATCGGACGGTTCGCCGCACTGCGCACGGTCGTCTTCGCGCAGGACCGCCCGCGGACCGCGACCAGTGCCCCTGCGCTCCAGACCTTGCACACCGTCGCCCCGCGTACCTCGGCCCCGATCTGTTACGTGGCACCGGACCGTGCCGCTGACCTCGAGCCGCAGAGAGCGGGCCCTGCCGGCCGCCGACAGCATCACCGAACGACACGCCCTGCTCCCTCTCGCGAGTTCACCGCGCAACGCTCTTCCACCGGAGGACACCATGCAGAACGAACCGACGACTCGCCGCGTGACCGAGCCCGTCACACTCCCGCTGCGGCGCACCGCCGGCTGCCCCTTCGACCCGCCCGCCGGCCTGGCACACCTGCGCGACGTGACGCCCTTGGCCCGGATGAGGTACCCCGATGGACACCTCGGCTGGCTCGCCACCGGTCACTCCACCGTTCGCGCCGTCCTGGGCGACCCCCGCTTCAGCTCCCGCTACGAGCTGATGCACTACCCCTTCCCCGGCGGCCCCGAGGGGCCGCTCCCGCCGGCGCCCGTCGGTGACATGACCGGAATGGACGCGCCCGAGCACACGCGCTTCCGGCGCCTCCTCGCAGGAAGTTTCACCGTGCGCCGCATGCGTGAACTCACCGAGCGCGTCAAGGACATCACTGCTGAGCATCTGGACGCGCTGGAGCGGGTCGGCCCCGGGGCCGACCTGGTCGAGGTGTTCGCCCGGCCCATACCCGCGCTGATGATCTGCGAGTTGCTCGGTGTGCCCTACGCCGACCGCAGGCGCTTCCAGAACCACGCCCACACTCTGATGTCCCAGGACGCCACGCCCGAGGAGCGTCATGACGCCATGGTCGGCCTCCAGGAGTACATGGCTGAACTGGTAGCCGCGAAGAGCACCGCGCCCTCCGACGACCTGCTCGGCGACCTCGTCCGGAACTCCGACCTCACTGAGGAGGAACTCGTCGGCATCGGAGGCTTCCTGCTGGCCGCGGGGCTCGACACGACTGCCAACATGATCGCTCACGGAACGTTCGCGCTGCTCGCCGACCCCGACCGGATCGAGGCTCTGCGCGCGGACCCGGCGCTTGCACCGCATGCCGTCGAGGAGCTGATGCGCTACCTGACCATCGCCCACACCACCGTGAAGACCGCACTGGAGGATGTGGAACTGGGCGGCCGGACGATCAGGGCAGGTGAGAGCGTCGCCCTCTCGCTCGAAGCCGCCAATCGCGACCCGGAGCGCTTCCCCGACCCGGATGTCCTCGATCTGCACCGCAAAGCCACCGGACACCTCGGCTTCGGCCACGGCATCCACCAGTGCCTCGGCCAGCAACTGGCCCGCGTCGAACTGACTGTCGCCCTTCCCGCACTGTTCGACCGGTTCCCCACTCTGCGACTCGGCATACCGGCCGAGGAGATACCGCTGCGGACGGACATGAACATCTACGGCGTCCACCGTCTGCCGGTCGTCTGGGACGAGGGCTGATTCCGTGGACGTCCAAGCTGACCGGGACCGGTGCCTGGGTGCCGGCATGTGCGTTCTGACCGCCCCCGGCGTCTTCGATCAGGACGAGGACGAGGGGTTGGTCCTCCTGCTGGATCCCAGGCCGCCGCAAGACCGGCACGCAGCCGTTCGCATCGCGGCCGGGGTGTGCCCGGCCGAGGCCGTCACCATCAGCGAACCGGGCTCCTCCACCACTGTGCGCACGGCGACCTCCGCTCCCGGCCGGCGCGGGGACGGGATCTTCACGGAGCCTTTTTCGCCCTGAACAGTCGCATTTCAGCCGGGTGTGAACGCCTTGGACGATGGTACCGATGCGTCAGGTGGAGCATCGGGTTCGGCGGAGGACGCACCAGCACTTCATCGGGTTGTTCGCGGTGGTTCTTGTACGGGGTGCGGACGGTGACGCCGGCACCCTGGTGGGCACGGTCCGCCAGGACGAGGATCCGCCGGGTCGGGCAGGCCTGGACGACACCGTGGGTCCGGGCCGCGGTCAGGTCATGGGTGCGGCCCGGCGTTGCACGCGAGAACCACAGGGGGTGCCGTCCGGACGGGCGATGACGTGGCTTGCCCCAAGGCCGGGTATTGATCAGAAACGGTTCGGGTTCTGGGCCGTTGTAGGGGGGCGAGCGATCTGGTGGGGGATGCGCGGCACCTGCCGCCGCCGGCGCAGGAGGCCCTGCGGTTGAGGACGGTGGTCGCACCGGTGTCGGGTGAGTCGGCCGAGCTGCGCGAGGCCCGCCAACGCATCCGGCTACCGGAGCAGGAGAACGAGGTGTTCCGGAGGGCTGCGGCGTATCTGTCGCAGGCGAACCTGCCGTCAAAACGACGTGCCCGCTCGTCCGCGAGCCGGCCGCCGCCGCTGCCCCTCACCGGGTGCCGGTGGCGGCGACGTGCCGGGTGCTCGCACTGGCCCGCCAGCCCTGCTACCGGTGGCTGGACCGGCCGGGGCGGCGTGTTCAGCGGGTGGAGATGCTCCGCGCGTGCTGCCGCCCAGTCGATCCGTGCTTCGGCTCCGCTCCTGGCCTGGCCCGACCTGAGGGCGTGACCTCGACCCGGGCGCGCACGGCGCTTGCGTACCCCGCGAGCCGGATGGCGTGGCGCCATGCCACATCCTGCGCGTCGAAGCGCCTGACGCGGTACGCCTCGGCGTTCACCCTGGTACCCCAGGGCACCTTCCTGTTCCACGCGACCCTGCGCGACATCATCCGTCTCGGCCGTGCGCACGCCTCCGACGTCGAGGCCGAAGCCGCCGCGCGGGCCGCCGAGGCGCACAAGCCCATCGCGGCGCTGCGGGAAGGGCACGACACCGTCGCCGGCGAACTCGGCGCGTTCATGTCCAGCGGCCAGCGGCAACGTATCGCGATCGCAACCTCGACGCGGTCGGCGAGCGGGCGGTCGCCGAGGCGCGGCGCGCCCGCACCGCCCTGGTCATCGCCCACCGCCTCTCGACCATCCTGACCCCCGACCGGATCGTCGTCCTCTCCGGCGGGTGCGTCGCGGAAGCCGGCGCCCACGAGGAGCTTGTCGCCCCCCGGCGGGGTCTACGTCGAACCGCTCGCCCCGAAGTGCGTCGGATTCTCTGGACCGGACGCCTGATCTGTGGCGTTCGATGCCCTTTCGACCCCGGTGGGCGGGGCGTTCCACCCGCACCGTATTGAAAATGAGTGTCATCATCGTATAGAAGTGCGACATGCTCATCTCCCGAAAGCGGCCGGAGCGACCGAAGGCCGGAGTCCGGCCCTTCGCGCTCACCGCACTCCGGCATCCCGCGGTCTCCAAGCTCCTGGCGGACCACCGCGCCCTGCTTGGCGACCTCCTGGACGGCCTGGGGTCACCGCTGCACGCCGTGCTGCCCGAGGTCTTCGAGGAGAACGTCGGAGAACTCCGCCGGGTGTTCGCCGAGACCGGTGTCACCGCCGACATCCTGTTCGCCAAGAAGGCCAACAAGGCCGACTGCTTCGTCACTTCGGCTGCCGCCCTCGGCGTCGGCGTCGACGTCGCCAGTGCCCCCGAACTGGTCAAGGCACTGGCCGGGGGAGTGCCCGGCCGGCGGATCGGGATATCCGGCCCGGAGAAGGACGACGCGCTGCACGCTCTCGCCGTCCGGCACGACTGCCTGGTCGCCGTCGACTCGATCAGTGAACTGAGGAGACTCGCGAGGGCGGCGCGACTTGCCGGACGCCGGGCCGCGGTGCTGCTGCGGTCCCGTACGGCCGGACAGACGGGCAGCCGCTTCGGCCTGTCCGGCGACGAGCGCCGTGCCGCCGTGGGTCTGTGCGGGGAACTCGCCGACCATCTCGTCCTCCGGGGATTCTCCTTCCACCTCAACGGCTACTCCCCGGCGGAGCGCGCGACGGCCGCGAACGAGATGATCGAACACTGCCTCGACGCCCGGCGGCACGGTTCGCCCTCCGCCGACCTCGTGAACATCGGCGGCGGCTTGCCCGTCCGCTACGTCGAGCCGCGGCTGTGGAACGAGTTCCTCGCGCAGAACGAGCCCGCCCACTACCACGCCGCCAAGGACTTCAAAGACTTCTACCCGTACGGGGGACGGTCGGCTGCCCAGGCCGCGCGGGCGATCATGGCGCACCCGCTCGGCGGCGGCGAGAGCCTGTCCGCGAAGGCGAACCGCCACGGCATCCGGTTCGTTGTCGAGCCCGGCCGGGCCCTCCTGGACCAGGCCGGGTTCACGATGTACCGCGTCCAGCAGGTCGACGACCGGCGGGAGTCCGACGGGTACGCGATCGTCACCGTCGCGGGCAGCAGCTTCAGCCTCTCCGAGCAGTGGTTCGGCAGCGACTACCTCCCCGATCCCCTGCTGATCTCCGCCGAGTCGGGCGCCGACGAGCCCTTCCCGGCGTGCGTCGCGGGCTCGACCTGTCTGGAGAGCGACATGGTCACCTGGCGGAAGATCGGCTTCCCGCGACCCGTGCACCGCGGTGACCACCTGGTCTACCTCAACACGGCCGGCTACCAGATGGACTCCAACGAGTCCCCGTTCCATGACGCCCCCCTGCCGTCGAAGGTCGTGCTCCGGTTCGGCGGCGACCTCGGCGCCGACGGCGCTCCGCCGCGCTGGCGATTGGACGGAATCCACTGAGACCTCTGACCCGTCCGACGCGAACACCCTTGAAGGAGAAGACTCTTATGTCCCCGAGCTACGCCCCGCCCGGGCAGCTGTGGCTCTTGCCGCAGGCGCAGCAGGAGGGCCTCGACCTCGACCACCGCCAGGTGATCGCGGTCGTCGAACAGGCCTACCGCGCGCTGCGCGAAGGCGGCTCGAACAACCCGGTCAAGACGATCATCGACGACCCCGACCACCGCTCGCTGAGCTACTCGATGGTGGCCAGGGACGCCGGCAGCGGCACCGTCTGCTTCAAGGCCGTCTACGAGTTCGATCCCCGGCGGACGCGGGACGCCTACGGCTTCCACTCGTTCGTCTTCCTGGTCGACGACACCACCGGCGCCCCCATCGCGCTGATGGACGTGGTGAAGCTCGGCCCCCTGCGGTCCTCCGCCACCACCGCCCTGTTCGCCCGCGCGGCCCGCCCCGACGCGCGGACCGCCCTCGTCGTCGGCACCGGCGTCCAGGGGCAGGCGGCGCTGCCGATGCTCGTCGCGGGCCTGCCGGAGCTGGAGCGGCTGCAGGTGTTCGGCACCTACCCGGAGGGGCTGCGCGCCGTCCGGAACAGCGCCGGCGGCCGCGAGGTAGAGGTCGTCACGGACCTGAGAAAGGCCGCCGGTGAGGCGGACATCGTCATCGGTGCCGCCGGCCTCTCCGTCACGGAAGAGGTCCGGCGCGACTGGATGAAGCCCGGCTCGGTCGCCGTGCTCCTCGGGTACGGCGTGCACGCCGACGTGTGCCACGGAGCGGACTACCGGATCGCCACCGACACCGCCCAGATGCACGCCACCTGCGACGACCTGCGCGGCCCGGACGGCAGCCTGCCCCCGGTCGACGCCCAGCTGCCGGACATCCTGCTCGGCCGGGCGCCCGCCCGGCGCCGTCCGGAGGACGTGGTCTTCGCCTACAACAGCGGCATGGCGGTCACCGACGCCGCACTGGGCCGGTACGTAGCCGACCTCGCGTTGGCGAGCGGCCGCGGGGAAAAGGTCAACTTCTGGTGAGCAACACGACCGACACGACCGACACGACCGGCGCGACCCGAGCCGAACAGGCGGGCGCCGGGTGGTGGGTCAGGAACTCGCGCGCGCTCCTCGGACTCGCGCTCCCGCTGGTCCTGACCAACTTCGCCTACGTCGCGCTGACCACCGTGGACATCGTGATGCTGGGACGGCTCGGCGCGCTGGAGATCGCCGCCGCCGGCCTGGCCATCGCACTCTTCAACCAGCTGCGCACGACCGGAACCGGCCTGGTGACCGGCGTGAGCAACCTGGTGGCCGAGGCACGCGTCCGGGACGACAAGGCACGGATCGGCGCGCTGCTGTTCGCGGGATTCTTCTGGGCGACCGTCTGCGGTGTGGTCTTCTGCGCGGCGCTGCTGCTGATCGGACCGCTGCTCGTCCTGCTGGGCCAGGACCCGAAGGTGGTCGACAAGGCCGGTGAGTTCCTGGTGGTCCTGGCGCCGGGCATGCTGCCCTGCTTGTGGTTCCAGAACCTGCGGCACTTCACCACCGGCCTCAAGCGCCCCGGCCCGCTCCTCGCCATCACGCTGGCTTCGGTCGGAGCCACGATCGGCCTCAACCACGCACTCATCTACGGAAAGTTCGGGCTACCCGAGTTCGGCTTCGTGGGCGTGGCGATCGCCACCGTCACCGTGTTCCTGCTGTCCTTCCTGGCGTTCGTCGCGGTGATCCTGCGCGACGGCGTCCTCCGCCCGTACCTCACCTCGCTCCACGCGTGGCGCTGGAACGGGGACGCGGTCCGGTCGGTCTGGCGCCTGGGCCTGCCGATCTCGGGGACGTACGCCTCGGAGGCCGGGTTCTTCAGCGTGCTCACCCTGGTCATCGGCTCCCTGGGCGTCGAGGCCCTGGCCGCGCAGACGGTGCTCAACCAGATCGTCTACATCGTCTTCATGATCTCCGCCGGCCTCTCCCACGCGGCGTCGATCCACATCAGCGAGGCCGACGGCCGCAACGATTACGTGACGGCCCGCAGAACGGGCCTCCTCGCCACGGCATGGGGTGTGATCACGACCCTGGTCGTCGCGGTCGTGTACCTGGTGATCCCGGAACCGATCGTGTCGCTGTTCGTCTCGGCCGAGCACGCCGACAACGCGGACGTCATCGCCCTGACCGTGACCGGACTGCTCATCGCCGCCCTCATGCAGGTCTTCGACGCCACCCAGAACATCGGCAACGGCATCCTCCGCGGCATCGGGGACACCGCCGGCCCCTTCAAGATCTCCCTCGTCGGGTACTGGCTGATCGGTCTCCCCTCGGGTTACCTGCTCGGGGTGACCGCCGACTGGGGCGTCGAGGGCGTCTGGATCGGCCAGACCATCGGCCTCGCGGCCACCGCCACCATCCTGCTGACCGCCTTCCTGCGCCGGGCCGAGCGGCTCCGGCGGGAGACGTCCGGCGCACCCGCCCCCGAACCGGAGTCGTCATGAACCCCATCCTCGCGCCGGTCGCCTCGGCTTCCCTGATACGCGGGGAGGTGGCGGGCCTGCCCGGCTACGATCCCGGCGCCGACCCCGACGAGGTCGCCGCCCTCAGCGGCTCCGACCGCGTCATCAAGCTCTCCAACAACGAGAACCCGTACGGCTCTTCCCCCGCGGTCGACGAGGCCGTCCGGGCGTCGCTGGCCGGCGGTGTCTCCCGCTACCCGGACCCCACCGGCAAGCGCCTGGCCGAGGCCGTCGGGACGAGCCTGAACGTGCCGGCCGAGCGGGTGGTGCTCGGCAACGGCTCGGAGAACATCCTGGAACTGCTGTGCCGGGCCGTACTGGACCCCGGTGACCTGGTGGTCACCCAGGCGCCCGGCTTCAGCCTGCACGAGACCTTCCCCCGCGTCATGGGCGCCCGGGTCCACAAGGTCCCGGTCACCGCCGAGTTCGGGTTCGACGCGGACGCCTGGCGCGACGCGCTGGCCGCGGGCCCCAAGCTCGTCTTCCTCGCCAACCCGTGCAACCCCACCGGCGCGGCGCTCACCGCCGGCGAGCTGGAGCAGGTCGTGGCCGCCACCCCCGAGTCGGCCCTGCTGGTGCTCGACGAGGCGTACGGCGAGTTCGCCCGCGCCGACCCGGAGTACCCCGACGGGCTGAAGGCGCTCCGCGCGCTGGACCGGCCGTGGATCGTCCTGCGCACCTTCTCCAAGGCGTACGGCCTCGCGGGCTTCCGCGTCGGCTACGGCATCGCCTCCGACACGGCCCTGATCCGGGCACTGGACCGGGTGCGCACCCCGTACAACGTCAACCGGCCCGCCCAGGACGCCGCCGTCGCGGCACTGGGCGACCGGGCACACCTGGCGGAAACGGTTCGTCTGACTGCGCTGGAGATCGCCAGGGTCACCGGCCGCCTGCGCGACGCGGGTCTGCGCGTGGCCCCGTCCGCGACCAATTTCCTCTTCATCGACACCGGCCGCCGCTCCGACCGGGTAGCCCATGAGCTGCACCGGGCCGGAATCATCGTCAAGGCGTGGCGCGAGCCGGGTTACGAGACCTACATCCGAGCCTCCCTGTCCACCCCTGAGGACAACGACGTCTTCGTGGGGTGCCTGACGGAGATCTGCGCGAAGGACACGACGTGATCAAGACCAGGATTTCCGACCTGGTGGGGCGAACGCCCCTGCTCAAGCTGCACACCGCGGAAGGCGGAGCCACCGTCCTGCTGAAGCTGGAGCAGTTCAACCCCACCGGAACCGCCAAGATCCGGATGGCCAGGAACATGGTCGACGAGGCCGAGGAGGCCGGTCTCCTGGCCCCCGGCGGATGGCTGGTCGAGTCCACCTCCGGCAACACCGGACTCGGCCTCGCGCTCATCGCCGCCGAACGCGGCTACAAGTTCACCGCCGTGGTCGACAACCACTCCAGCACGGACAAGCTGCGCGGCATGCGCGCCTATGGCGCCGACATCCTCAACGTCGCGGGCGACGAGGACGGCCTCGCCACCGCCGAACGCGACACCACGGCCGAGCGCCTCGCGGCCGAACACGGCGCCTACTGGACCGCCCAGCACCGCAACCAGGGCAACCCCAACGGCTACCGGCCGCTCGCGCGTGAACTCCACGAGGATCTCGGCGACGACATCCAGTACCTGTACGGGGCGGTCGGCACCGGCGGTTCGCTCTGCGGCACCGGCCGCTTCCTGCGGGAACGCATCCCCGACCTCAAGATCATCGGAGTCGAACCGGAGGGCTCCGTCCTCTTCGGCGGAAAGGGCGCGCCCTACCACCAGTCCGGCACCGGTACCCCCGAGGGTTCCGAGATCGGCCCCGTCGTCGACTACGAAGTGATCGACCAGGGGCTCAAGGTCAGCGACGCGGAAGCCTTCGAGACCTGCCGCTATCTGGCCAGGAACTTCGGTCTCCTGATCGGTGGTTCGGCAGGCGGGGTGGTGTTCAAGGCCCTGGAGCAGGCGCAGAGCGCGCCGCCCGGATCCACCATCGTCGTGCTGGTCTGCGACGGCGGCGACAAGTACCTCCACACCGTCTTCGACGACGACTGGATGGCCACCCACGGCCTCTTCGACGAGCAGGTCGTCCACCGGCTGGCCGCACTGCTGCAGTAGGCGCGCAACTTGGGCGTCAGGACGGTCTGCCTGACGCCCCGAGCCCGCCCGGAGTCATCAACTCCCTTTCCCCTCTTCACCTTTCTCCTCTTCTTCACGGACTGGTAGCCTCCTCATGATGAGAACGAAAACGATTGTCATAATTGTCACGGCTCTGGCGGCCCTCACGGCCACCGGATGCGGAACGGACGCGTCCTCCGAGGCCGACGCGAAGGCCAAGGGCACGACGACGGCGACGAGCGCGACGACCTACCCGTTCACTCTCAAGAACTGCGGTACCAACGTCACTTACAAGGCCGCGCCGCAGAAGGTCGTCACGCTGAACCAGACCGCCGCGGAGATCCTCATCCACCTCGGGGTGGGGGGCCGGATCGCCGGCACGGGCTACGAGATCGAGAAGACGCCGCCGGCGATCGCCGCGCAGTACGAGAAGATCCCCGTCCTGTCCGCTCCCGGCGCGGAGATCAAGCACGAGAAGCTGCTTGAGGCCCAGCCGGACTTCGTCTACGGCTCCTTCGCCAGCATGTTCACCAAGGAGCAGTCCGGTGAGCGCAAGCAGCTCCACGACCTGGGCGTCCCCACCTATCTGACCGAGTTCGACTGCACGTACCACGAGAGCGTGACGAACGCGGACTTCACGATGCTGTTCGAGGAGTACCGTCGCCTCGGCAGGATCATGGGTGTGCCCGAGGCCGGCGAGAAGCTGGCGACCGAGCAGAAGGCCATGGTGGACAAGGCGGTCGGCGCCGTCGAGAAGCGGGACAAGCCGCTCAAGGTGATGTGGTTCTACTCCACCTACGAGGGCACC
>NZ_JNXJ01000038.1:0-80981 GCF_000716625.1 Streptomyces bikiniensis
CTCCTGGGCCGGGGCGGGGGCCTCCTGGGCCGGGGCGGGGGCCTCGCCCTGGGGCGGTTCCGGTGTCGCGGTGGGCTCCGGGGTCTCCTGCTCCTGCGGCTGTCCGGGGGCGGTCTCCGCGGTCGGTTCGGCGGGGGGCTGCTCCGCCGGGGCCTCGGGCTCGGCGGTGGGCTCCTGGGCCTGCTCGGGCCCGTCCGGTGCGGCGGCGACCGGGGCGGGCTCCGGCTCGGCGGCTTCCGGTGCCACCGGCTCGGGCTCGCGCGGGGCGGGCACGACGATCGCCTCGGGACCGGTCGGCTCCTCCCAGATCTCCGGGGCGGCCTCGGGCGCCGGCTCCGCCGCGGCGGCGGGCGCCTCGGGCCGCTCCTCGGGCGCGGGAACCGGCTCGGGGGCCGGGGGCTGCTCCCCGGTCGGCGTCGGGGCCAGGTGCGGGGCCGTCGGGACGGCGCCCTCCACCTGAACGAACCGGCCGGAGTGGTCCGGCTGCGGGACGACCGTTTCTGCGGGGGGCTGCGCCACCGGTTCCTGCGCGGTCCACGGTTCGGCGCCCTGCGGCGCGAGCTGCTGCTCCTGCGCGATGTCGAAGTACTCGGGGCCCGTGGTCGGCGGGCCCGGGGTGCGGACCGGGACGGGGGCGGGGCCGGTGGCCACGAGGGGCTCCGGGGCGGGCTGCGGGGCCGGGGCGGGCGCGGTGGCCGGGCCCCGGTCGGCCAGCGAGCGCACGACTCCGCCGGTGCCCTCGGGCACGGGCGGGCCCATGTGCAGGGGGCGGCGGGCGGGCGGCGGGGTCTGCGCCACGGCCGGCGGGGGCACGGGGGCGCCGCCGAGGTCGACGGAGCCCGAGTCGTGGCCGGCGGGCTCGTGCGCGCCGGTGTCGAGGATGCCCGGCTCGTAGCCGTGGTCGGTGACGACCGGCTCGTGGGGGGCGGCGGGGACGCCGTGGGCGGGCGTGCCCGCGACGGGGACGCCGTGTGCCGGGGTGCCGGGGTACGGGGCGATCGGTACGCCCTGCGGCGGGGTCTGGCCCTGCGGGGCGGTCAGGGCGTCGCCGAGGGCGACGGGCCGCTCGGGGAGCGGGTCCGTGAGCGGGTCCGGCAGGGGGTCCGTCAGCGGGTCGCCCGTCGGGGCCGGGGCCTCCTGGTGCGGGGCGGCGTGCGGGACGCCCTGGTGCGGGACCGCGGGGGCCGCCGGGGGGGGCGGCACGGCGACCGGCGGCGCGGGCACGACGCCCGGCGGGTGCTCGCTCCAGGCGCCCTGGGCGCCCGGCATCAGCAGCAGGTCGTCGTCCTCGGCGGTGTGCTCGGAGGGGTCCAGGAAGGTGTACGCGTCCGGTGCGGGGATGCCCGGCTGCTCGACCATGCCTGCGTTCTCCGGCAGTCCCTCGCCCGGGACCTGGCCGGTGTCCGTCATGCGTACCCCTCGCCCATCGCTTGTGCTCCTTCAGACCTGTGCCCGTCGACAAGAACGAGCGTGCGCGCCGCGCGGCACGAAGGACGCGGGCACCTGCACATTGTCCCGGCCCTCGGCCTCCGTGGCAGGAAGATTCGCCACGGTGCGCTGTGGACTGCGCCACGTCGCGCGGTCCCCCCTTGTCGCGTACCACACGGGTGACTCCGAAGGGCCACCATTTCCGGACATCGACACACGAAGTGACGAACGTCCGGACGCGGTACAACAATCGGCCAGCCTACCTCGCCCGGTGGGGCGGGCGGATCACGGGGCGCGTTCGATCCTGCGTCCGGAGAGCAGGAAGACCGCCGAACGATCGCGTTCCGACCAGGTGTCCGGGTCGAGTCCGACGGTCTGGAGGAGGAGGATTTCGACGGCGTAGCCCCCGGCGGCGGTGAGGGCGGCCCCGATCGCCTCGGCCTCGTCGCGGGTGGAGGCGTGGGCGACGATGCGTTCCGGGCGCCGGTCGGCGCAGGCGGTGACGACGGGGACGCCGCCGGTCGCGATCCGTACGACGTCGGGTTCGGGAAGGCTCTCCAGGACGTGCGGGGCGCGGCCCCGGACGGCCTGGAGGAGGACGCCGTGGCGGCGGGCGGCGGCCTCGGTACGGGCGCAGGCGGCCGGGTCGAGGTCGACGGCGATGACGGCGGCGCCGAAGCGGGCGGCCTCGACGGAGAAGGCGCCGCCCGCGCAGCCGATGTCCCAGACGAGGTCGCCGGTGCGGGGCCCGAGACGGGCGAGCTGGGCGGCGCGGAGGGCGGGGTCCTCACCCGCTTTCGGACGGACCTGATCGGTTCCGGTGGCGTGCCCCTCGGAGTCGTACTCCTGCGTGGGGAGGCCCCAGCCGCGGACCGGGCGGACGGAGGGGTCCTGGCCCGCCAGCCAGGGGACGGCCGGGGTGCCGCCGCCCCCGCCGATGACGAGGACGACGTTCGGGTCGCGCCAGGTGTGGTCGGCGGCCTTGTCGGAGGTGAGGACGGAGACCCGTTCGCGGTCGGTGCCCAGTTCCTCGCAGACGACGAAGGTGCGGTGGACCCCGTCGAGGAGCAGGGCGAGTTCGGCGGGGCCCGCGCCCGGCGAGGTGAGGACGGCGACCTTGGGGTGGGCGCGGCAGACGTTGACGGCGCGGCGCAGGGTGCGCTGGTGGGCGACGACGGTCCGGGCGTCCTCCCAGGGCATGCCGGCGCGGGCGAAGGCGGCGGCGACGGAGGAGACGGCGGGGACGACCTCGACCTCCAGGCCGTGCTCGGGGGCGCGCAGGGTGCGGACGACGCCGAAGAAGCCGGGGTCGCCGTCGGCGAGGACGACGGCGGTGCCGCGGTGGCCGGCGATGCGGCGGGCGGCGAGGTCGACGCTGCCGAGGCGGATGCGTTCGGCGGCGGGCGGCACCTCGGGCCGGGTCAGGTGGTGGCCGGCTCCGGCCACCAGGGTGGCGGCGGAGAGCGCGGACAGGGCCGCCGGGGAAAGGGGCGAGCCGTCCCAGCCGATCACCGTGACGCGGTCGGCCATCGTCGTCTGTCTCCCTGTGGTGTTGTCGCAGGTCGGGGGCGTGCCGAGCGTACCCGGTCCTCAGCTCCAGTCGGTGTACGAGGAGTATCCGGCGTCGGCCATCTGGTCGGCGGCGTCGTCCAGGTCCTCGGGGAGGAGGCCCCAGAGGATGAAGTCGGTGCGCAGCTCGGTCCAGCCGCCGTCCTCGGTCCGGGTGCGGGCTATGCAGGCGTTGCGCAGGACGCCCTCGCTGATGCAGCCGATCTTCTGGGCGACCTGCTGGGAGGCGGTGTTGTCGGCGGCGGTGCGCAGTTCCAGGCGTTCGAACTTCTGGTCGTTGAAGAGCCAGCGGGCGGTGGCGAGGGCGGCTTCGGAGGCGTAGCCCTCGCCGCGGGCCCAGGGGGCGACGATGTAGGAGAGTTCGGTGGAGCGGACGCGCCAGTCGGTGTGGGCCAGTTGGACGATGCCGACGAGGCGCTGGGTGAGGAACTCGGTGACGGCGAGGTCGAGTCCGCGGCCCGCGGCGCGCTCGGCGGGCGCGTAGTGGGTGATCCAGTGGTGGGCGGCGGCCTCGGTGAAGGGCTGGGGCACGGCGGTCCAGGCGCCGACGAGTTCGTCGTTCATCATCTCGGCGAGCGCGGGGGCGTCCGCCTCCTCCAGCGCGCGCAGCACCAACCGGTCCGTGTTGATGGAGATGTCCGGAAAGGTGGTAGTCATGCGCAGCTCCATGCCGTGGACCGTCCGAATCGACCGTGAACGCACAGCATGCAGCATGCCACCGCCGGTGCGCATGGCCGGGTCGGGTACGGCGGAAGGCCCCG
Source organism: Streptomyces bikiniensis (assembly GCF_000716625.1). NCBI lineage: Bacteria > Bacillati > Actinomycetota > Actinomycetes > Kitasatosporales > Streptomycetaceae > Streptomyces > Streptomyces bikiniensis. The sequence goes on from NZ_JNXJ01000038.1 coordinate 3,759, forward strand.
CGCACCGGACGGGGTGCGGGGGGCCTTCCGTTCAAGGAACGTACGGGGGAACCGTTCTGACGGCTCCTCGGGCGGCGCCTACTTCTGGGGGGCGCCGAAGGCCGGGACGACCGAGCCCTTGTAGGTGTCCTCGATGTACTTCTTCACCTCGGGCGAGTTGAGGAGCCGGGCGAGCTTCTGCACGCGGGCGTCCTTCTCGTTGCCCGCCTTGACGGCGAGGAAGTTGGCGTACGGGTTGCCCTCGGCCTTCTCCAGAGCGAGGGCGTCCTTCGCCGGCTCCAGCTTCGCCTCCAGGGCGTAGTTGCCGTTGATGACGGCGGCGTCGACGTCGTTCAGGGCGCGGGGCACGGTGGCGGCCTCCAGCTCCTTGAACTCCAGGCCCTTCTTGTCGGTGATGTCGGAGAGCTTGGCGTTGGTGCCGACGCCGTCCTTGATCGCGATCAGGCCGTTCTCGGCGAGGAGCTGGAGCGCGCGGCCGCCGTTGGTGGTGTCGTTGGGGACGGCTATGGTCTGGCCGGGCTTGATGTCCTTCAGCGACTTGAGCTTCTTGGAGTAGAGGCCCAGGGGCTCCAGGTGGACGTTGACCACGGGGACGACGGTGGTCTTGTTCTTCTGGTTGAAGTCGTCCAGGTACGGCTTGTGCTGGAAGAAGTTGGCGTCGACCTGGCCGGACTGGGTGGCGGTGTTCGGCAGGACGTAGTCCGTGAACTCCTTCACCTCCAGCTTCAGGCCGGCCTTCTCGGCCAGGTTGTCCTTGACGTAGTCGAGGATGTCGGCGTGCGGCGTCGGGGACGCGGCGACGACGAGGGGCTTGTCGGCGGCGCCGGCCGGGTCCTTGGAGGAGGACGGGTCGGAGGAGGTGCCGCAGGCGCTCAGGCCGAGGGCGAGGGCTGCGGTGGCGGCGACGCCGGCGGTGAGCTTGATGTTCTTGCGCACGAAGAGTGCCTCTTTCAGGTGGAGTGGTAGTCGTCTGGACAACAAGTCCGGACTGTTCTTCGAAGGACGAAGCCGGGGGGCGGGGCGGGACGGCTCAGGCCGTGCGGCCCCGGCGGGCGAGGAGCCGGACGACTCCGTCGCCGATGAGCTGGACCACGGTCACGATCACGACGAGGACGACCACCGTGACGAGCATGAAGGTGGTGTCGAAGCGCTGGTAGCCGTAGGTGACGGCCTTGGAGCCGAGTCCCTCGCCGCCGACCGCGCCGGCCATCGCGGAGTAGCCGATGAGCACGATCACGGTGGTGGTGACGGCCGAGACCAGGGAGGGCAGGGCCTGCGGGAGCAGGACCTTGCGGACGATGGTGGGGATGCCGCCGCCCATGGCCTGGATGGCTTCGACCAGTCCGTGGTCGACCTCGCGGATCGCGGTCTCGACGAGGCGCGCGAAGAAGGGGATGGCGCCGATGGCGAGTGGCACGATCATCGCGGTCGGGCCGATGAAGGTGCCGACGACGAAGGTGGTGAAGGGGATCAGGGCGATCAGCAGGATGATGAAGGGCAGCGAGCGCCCGACGTTCACGATCGCGCCGACGACCTTGTTCACCGGCCGGTTCTGCAGCAGTCCGCCCTTGTCCGTGAGGACGAGGAGGATGCCGAGCGGCAGGCCGCCGAGGACGGTGACGAACGTGGCCCACAGGACCATGTAGAGGGTGTCGACGGTGCCCTGCTCCAGCAGGGGCTGCATCTCGGACCAGGTCACTTCGCACCTTCCTTCACCAGTGCGGACGCGTCGGCGGACTGCGGCGCGGCCTCGGCGTTCTCGGGGTTCTCGGGGTCTTCCACGAGTTCGACCTGGAGGCCCTGCTCGCGCAGGAAGCCGACCGGGACGACGTTCTCCTCGTACCGTCCGGGCAGTTCGATCCGCATCCGGCCGATCTGCCTGCCGCCGACGGTGTCCATCGCCGCCCCGAGGATCGAGATGTCGATGTTGTACGTGCGGGAGAGCTGGGAGATGACCGGCCGGGTCGCGGCCTCGCCGTGGAAGGTGACGTCGACGACCGTGCGGTCGGGGCCGGTGGGGGCGCCTCCGACGGGGAAGAGCTCGGCGGCCAGCTGGGAGCCGGGGGTGGCGAGCAGTTCGCCGACGGTGCCGGACTCGACGACGCGCCCGTGCTGCATGAGGGCGGCGGAGTCGCAGATGGTCTTGACGACGTCCATCTCGTGCGTGATGAGCAGGACGGTGAGGCCGAGCTGCTGGTTGAGGTCGCGCAGGAGCTGGAGGATGGAGCGGGTGGTCTCCGGGTCGAGGGCGCTGGTGGCCTCGTCGGAGAGGAGGACCTTGGGCTTGCCGGCGAGGGCGCGGGCGATGCCGACGCGCTGCTTCTGGCCGCCGGAGAGCTGGGCGGGGTAGGCCTTGGCCTTGTCGGCGAGGCCGACGAGGTCGAGGAGTTCCAGGGCGCGGCGGGAGCGCTCGGCGCCGGATATGCCGAGGATCTCCAGGGGGAGCTCGATGTTGTCCTTGACCGTGCGGGAGGACAGCAGGTTGAAGTGCTGGAAGACCATGCCGATGCTGCTGCGCGCCCGGCGCAGGTCCCTGCCCGCGCGGCGGCCCCTGCCGGCGAGGGCGGTGAGGTCGACGCCGTCGACGGTCACCGTGCCGGAGGTGGGGCGCTCCAGGAGGTTGACGCAGCGGATGAGGGAGGACTTGCCGGCGCCGCTCTGGCCGATCACGCCGAACACCTCGCCCTCGCGGACGTGGAGGTCGACGCCGTCCAGAGCGGTGACCCGCCGGCCGCGCGACTCGTAGACCTTGGTCAGGCCCGAAGTGGTGATCACAGGGGTTTCCGTCACTGTCGAGTGCGCGACGCGGGGTCCGTCACGCACGGGGCATTCGTCATCGGACAGTCAGGCGCACGGGGGCCGGTCCGGCGGGTGGCCGGGCGTCGGCAGGTGCGCGGGGCAGGCACGGTCCGCCGCCGTGGGCGGGTGGGACCGGTGCGGCCGTCGGTCTCGCTTCGGGGCGCGAAACGCAGCGGGGGCCCTCAGATGGCGCACATTCGACACGTACAACGAGCACCGGGCGTCGTGATCGCCTCGGTCGCAAGGGTGCGGCTGCTCGTCGTGGTCATGTGTGCAAGTAAAGCACGCACGGTCGGGGACGAAAGGGAGCTGTCCGAATAGCGGACGTCACTGAGATGCCATGCGGACAGCCTGGAAGTGCTCGTTCCGCTTCTCTCCCTTGTGCGGCCTGGAGGGACAGGGGTGAGGGGCGGGTGCGGAGGGGGTCCGGGCGGGGCGCCTTCTGTGGCCAAGGCCACGCGGGGGCGGGGGGCGGTGGGGGGGCGGTGGGGAGGGGCGAGCGCATCGGGTCATTCGGACCGTAATACCCTCGGGCGCATGCTCGACGCCCTGACGGTCGCGGTCTCCGTGGCCGCGCTCGCCCTCGCCGCCTGGTGCGGCTTCGCCGCCTTCCGCGACCAGCCGACCAAGGACTGGCACTTCATCGGCATGGCCGTGGTGACCTTCCTGGTCCTGGTCCAGCTGATCGTCGGCATCGTGCAGCTGGCGCGCGGCGAGAAGGCCGAGGAGGGCACGACGATCTTCGTCGCCTATCTGCTCGGCGCGCTGTGCGCGGTGCCGATCGCCGGGTTCATGTCGCTCGCGGAGCGCAGCCGGTGGGGTTCGACGACGGTGGCGGCCGGCGCGGTCGTCCTGGCCGTGCTCGAAGTACGTCTCCACGACATCTGGACGGTGGGCTGACCATGACCGCGACCGAGGGAACGACCCGCCTGGTCAAGGGGCCGGGCATGCTCCTCGTCTGGCTGTACGGCGTGATGTCGGTCGGCGCGGTCTCCCGCTCGATCTACCAGATCTCCACCGAGTTCGACCGGGCGCCGCTCGCGTACTCCCTGTCCGCGGTGGCGGCCGTCGTCTACGTCTTCATCACGTACACGCTGGTACGGGGCGGGGAGAAGGCCCGCAGGGCGGCGCTGGCGTGCTGCGCCGCCGAGCTCGCGGGCGTGCTGGTCGTGGGGGCCTGGACGCTGGTCGAGCCGTCCGCCTTCCCGGACTCGACGGTCTGGTCGGACTTCGGCTACGGCTACGTCTTCATTCCGGTGCTGCTGCCGCTGACCGGGATCTGGTGGCTGCGGAGGGCCAGGACCACCGCCTAGAACGCGTGCAGGGGGTGCCCCTAGGCGGCCTTCTCCAGGGTGACCAGGGTGAGCCTGGGGCCGAGTTCCCTGGTGGCGACCTGGGCGTACCCCTTGCTGCGGTAGAGGCGCAGGTTGACCTCGCTGCGGTGGCCGGTGAAGAGCTGGAAGCGCTTGGCGGGGGACGTCGCCTCGGGGGCGGCGGCGAAGTGGCGCTCGATGGCGTCGAGGAGCCGGCCGCCGAGGCCGTGCCGCCGCATCCGGGGGTGGACGATGAGTTTGGCGATCCGTACGGTGCCGTCCTCGTCGATGCGGGCCCGTACGGAGGCGACGACCTCGTCGCCGAGGCGGGCCACGAGCCCGTGCCCCTCCTCCAGTTCGGCGCGCAGGGCGTCGAGCGACTGGGTGAGCGGTTCGATGGACCAGTCCCCGTAGAGCTCCGCCTCGCTCTGGTAGCAGAGGTACTGCAGCTTCAGGATGTGCTCCGCGTCCCGCGCGTCCGCCGCTGAGATGGTCACACTCAGGCCCATGTGTGCACGCCTCCCGCTCATCTGTCGATCATCGGTTCAACACACCCTTCCCCGACGACCCGGGGCGGGAACCTCTGCCGCCAGCATTCTGCGCAGGCATCCCAGGCAACGGGAACGCATCGGCCCCAGACTCCCCTGTGAGATACCCAACTCTCCTGCGATTTCGCGGTAGGTGGGGTCCTTCGGGTCGAGCATCGCGGCGAGGACGCCGGGGCAGCGGCCGGGGGTGCGGGTGACGGCGGCGCGCAGGGTGCGCCGGCCCTCGGCGGCGAGCAGGGAGTGCTCCGGGGAGCCGTGGGGCTCGGCGCCGCACGGCTCCTGGGCGGGTTCGTCCGGGTAGGGGCGTTCGCGGTCGCTGGTCCTGCGGGCGCGGCGGGCCTCGGCCCGTACCGCCCGGCGCAGCCATGCGGCGGGCCGGGCGGGGGCGCCGGCCTCCCGGAGGCGTTCCAGGAGGCGGAGCCAGACGGCCTGTTCCAGGTCGCCGGGGTCGACGCCGGCGCCCGGCGCCTCGGCGTCCGACTCGGCGGCGAGGAGCGGGGCGAGTTCGGCGAGGAGGCCGGTCGCGGACGGGCCGGCGAGGGGAGCGGGAGGTACGGGCGCGGGTGCGGGTGCGGCCGCGGTTGCGGGTGCAGCTACGGGCTCGGCGAGGGTGTCGGGGGTGGTCATGCCCCGCACGATGCCGGGGCACGCGCGCGTGGTTGCGGTACGGGGCGTAAACCACCCGGGAGGGGGTCGTGCGGGTTTGGAGTCCTCCCGGGAGGGGCGTGCGGGCCCGGAGTTCCTGGCTTCGGGCCCGCACGGGGCGGCGCGTTCGTCAGCCGCGGGCGGTGAAGTCCGCGGCGGCGAGCAGGGCGGTGTCCGGGTTGTCGGAGAAGATGCCGTCGATGCCCGTCTCCAGGTACTTCCTCAGGGCCCCGAAGGAGTCGCCGTAGGCGTTCGGGTCGGCGCCCCGGCGGAACTCGGCGGGCAGGAAGGCGTTCTCGTTGCGGTGCGTGTACGGGTGGAGGACGAGCCCGGCCTCGTGCGCGTCGCGGACCAGGGTGGTCGGGGTGCCGAGCCGGCCGGCCGCGTCCCGGGGGATCACCAGGTCGAGCGTGGGCCCGATGCCCTTCGCGTACGAGGAGATCCACCGCAGGCCCTCGGGGGTGATCAGGTCCGCGACCGTGCGCGGGTCCCCGGCCTCGGTGAAGTCCCAGGGGCGGGTGCCCGCGCCGGAGAGCAGGACCACGCCGGGGGCGTCGACCAGCTTCGCCAGGCGCTGGATGCTGCTCGGTTCGAAGGACTGGAGGATGACCGGGGAGTGAGCGCGGTGGCGCCCGTACCGGCGCAGCAGCCTGGCGAGCCGCTCCTCCGGGCCGAGGCCGAGGGAGCGGAAGTAGCTGGGGTGCTTGGTCTCGACGTACAGCCAGACCTCGCGGCCCCGGCGGCGGCCCTCCTCGTCGGCCCAGCGCAGCACCTCCTCGAAGGTGGGGACCGTCCAGCGTCCGTCGTAGAGGGTGTTCTCCTGGCGGTTGCCCGGGATGCGCTCCTTGGCGCGGAGGGTCTTGAGCTCGGCGAGCGTGAAGTCCTCGGTGAACCAGCCGGTGAGCTTGGTCCCGTCGACGGTCTTGGTGGTCTTCCGGGAGGCGAACTCGGGACGGTCGGCGACGTCGGTGGTGCCGGTGATGTCGTTCTCGTGGCGGCAGACCAGGTGCCCGTCCCGGGTGGGGACGAGGTCCTGCTCGATGACGTGGGCGCCGAGGTCGAGGGCCAGCCGATAGGAGCCCAGGGTGTGTTCGGGGCGGTAGCCGCTCGCGCCGCGGTGGCCGATGACGGTGGGGACGGGGAGGGAGCGGTAGCCGCGGCCGCGGCCGTGCGCGCCGCTCGCCCCGGGGGCGGTCCGCGGGGCCCGGTCGGCGGCCTGCGCGGTGCCGGCGGTGAGGGCCGCGGAGGCGCCGAGGACGGTGGCGCCCGCCGCGCCGAGAACCGTCCGCCGCGCCGGGGTCCGGCGTTCGCCCTGGGTCATGAGGGATCCTCCTGAGTGGACCGTGATGTGATGTCCCGCACCTGTCGGCGGTGGACCCGACGCTAGGCACAGAGCCCCTACGGGCGGCAGACCTGCGCCGAACATGGCGGAAACACGCGTCAACACTGCGTATCCACTCGGTGAACCCGATGTGCGCGCGGTGGTGACCCGCGAGTATCGTCGCCGGGTGCACCGTCGGTGCGGCCGCCTTCGCCCGACCCGCTTCCCACCGGAGGAACCGTTGTCCCGTCTCGCGATCATCAAGGCAGTGCTCGGGCCGGTCATGCGCCTGATGTTCCGCCCCCGCGTGGAGGGCGCCGAGAACATCCCGGGAACGGGTCCCGTGATCCTCGCGGGCAACCACCTGACCTTCATCGACTCGATGATCATGCCGATCTGCCTGGACCGCCCGGTCCACTTCATCGGCAAGGACGAGTACGTGACGGGCAAGGGGATCAAGGGCCGGGCGATGGCCTGGTTCTTCACCAGCGTCGGCATGATCCCGGTGGACCGGGACGGCGGCCGGGGCGGGGTGGCGGCGCTGATGACGGGGCGCCGGGTCCTGGAGGAGGGCAAGGTCTTCTCGATCTACCCGGAGGGCACCCGCTCCCCCGACGGGCGGCTGTACCGGGGCCGTACGGGCATCGCGCGGCTGACCCTGATGACGGGCGCGCCGGTGGTGCCGTTCGCGATGATCGGCACCGACAAGATCCAGCCGGGCGGGGCGGGCTTCCCTCGCCCGGGCCGGGTGACGGTCCGCTTCGGCGAGGCGATGGAGTTCTCGCGGTACGAGGGGATGGACCGCGACCGCTACGTCCTGCGGGCGGTGACGGACTCGGTGATGGCCGAGGTGATGCGGCTCTCCGGACAGGAGTACGTGGACATGTACGCCACCAAGGCGAAGGCCGCGTAGGTCCCGCTCGTACGCGCACGGAAGCGCCCCCGTACGGTTTCCGCCGTACGGGGGCGCTTCCGTGCGCGGGGCGGGCCCGGCTGCGGGAGGCCCGGGGCCGCGCGTCAGTGCTCGATGCCGTCGGCCAGCTTCTGGCCCCTGAGCAGGAACCAGGCCGCGACCGCCGTCGCGAGGAGGACCGCCGCGCCGACGCCGGCCGCGATCCGCAGGCCGTCGACGAAGGCCTCCTGGCCGGCCGAGACGAGGGCCGTCGCCGTCTGCGGGGCGAGGGACGCGGAGGCCTCGACGGCGCCGCCCAGGGATTCGTGGGCGGCCGAGGCGACGTCCGAGGGGACGCCGGCCGGGACGGTGAAGCCCCGGTAGACCCCGGTGACGATGGAGCCGAGGACGGCGATGCCGAGCGCGGCGCCCAGTTCGTACGCGGTCTCGGAGACGGCGGACGCGGAGCCGGCCTGCTCCTTGGGGACGCTGGAGAGGATGACGTCGGCGGTGACGGTGAAGGCGAAGCCCGCGCCGATGCCGACGACGAGCAGGGCGGCGCCGAGCAGCGGGTAGCCGGTGTGCTGGTCGAGACCGGTCAGGACGGCGAGGGAGAGGCCGACCGCCGCGAGGCCGGCGGTCACCACGGACCGTACGGAGAAGCGGCGGGCCGCGACGCCCGCGACCAGTCCCGCGGTGACCGCGCCGACCGCGGCGGGCAGTTCGGCGAGTCCGGCCTCCAGCGGCTGGCGGCCCTGGACCAGCTGGAAGAACTGGGACAGGAAGAACACCAGGCCGGAGAGGCCGAGGATGGTCAGCAGGTCCGCGAGGACGGCGCCGGAGAAGCCGCGGTGGCGGAAGAGGCGCATGTCGAGGAGGGGCGCGGGCAGGGTGAGCTGCCTGCGGACGAACCAGGTGAGCGCGCCGGCACCGGCGAGGGCGGCGAGGCCCGCGTCCGGGGAGGGGCCGTGCGAGGCCAGTTCCTTGATCGCGTAGACGACGCCGATCATGCCGACGAGGGAGAGGGCGACGCTGGGCAGGTCCCAGGGGCCCGGGTTCGGGTTCTTCGACTCGGGGATCAGCTTGACGCCGACGAGGACGAGGACGGCCATGACGGGCAGGTTGATGAGGAAGACCGAGCCCCACCAGAAGTGCTCCAGGAGGAAGCCGCCGACGACCGGTCCGACGGCCGCGCCGGCGGAGGCCATGGCGCCCCAGATGCCGATGGCGAGGCTGCGCTCGCGCGGGTCGTGGAAGAGGTTGCGGATGAGCGCCAGGGTGGACGGCATCAGGGTCGCGCCGGCGACGCCGAGGAGGGCGCGGGCGACGATCATCGTCTCGGGGCTGGTCGCGTAGGCGTTGAGCACGGAGACGGCGCCGAAGGCGGTGGCACCGATGAGGAGCAGCTTCTTGCGGCCGATGCGGTCGCCGAGGCTGCCCATGGAGACCAGGAGTCCGGCGATGACGAAGGAGTAGACGTCGCCGATCCAGAGCAGCTGGGTGCCGGTGGGCTTCAGGTCCTCGGAGAGGAAGGGGGTGGCGAGGCCCAGCACCGTGGCGTCGACCGCCACGAGCAGGACGGCCAGGACGAGGACGGAGAGGGCGAGCCACCGGCCGGGGCGGCGCACGCCCTCGGTATGGCCCGTGTTCTTGAAGGTGCTGGTGGTCACTTCTCCACGCTCCTGCGCGCTCCGCCGAGCAGCAGCTCGACGATCATGTACTGGAAGTCCTTGGCGGCGACCCGGCCGTCCTGCACGGCCCAGGCGCCGGCCCCGACGAGCCCGTAGAGGGCCTCGGTGAGCCAGGCGGGGGTCAGGTCGATACGGAAGACGCCGTTCTCCTGTCCGCGCCGGAAGAGTGCGGAGATCCGGGCGTCGATGCGCGCCCAGCCCTCGTTCTGCTGGTCGCCCTCGAAGAGCTGGTTCTCGGTGACGAGGAACGAGAGCAGGGGGCCGACGGGTTCGACCGCGGCGACGAGCCGGCGTACGGCGTCGTCCTCGGGTCCCTCGTCGATCGCGGCGGTGTCGAGGGCCGCCTCCAGCTCCTGGAGGCCGAGCTCTTCGAGCGCCCGCACCAGGGCGTCGCGCCCGGCGAAGTGCCGGTGCAGCGTGGCCCGGCCGATCCCGGCGGCCCGGGCGACCTCGTCCATCGTGGCGGTCGCCTTACGGGTGAGCAGGGCGGCGGCGGCGCGGAGCACCTGGGTGCGGTCGACTGACATGAGACGATCATACACCCTATGAGACATCAGTGTCTCATTCGATAAATCGACGCCTCATCGGGGATGTCCGGTGCGGGGACGAGGCGCCGTGGTCACGGCCTCGTGCCCGCGGGGGCGGCGGAGGCGCACGCGGCCGCACGGAGCGGAAAACACCTCGCCGCCGCCTGCTCCCGCGCGTCGACGAGCGGATCGGGTCGATCCGGCCGGATTTCGACGCGCTCGCGGAGCGGGCGGCGGCGCTGCGGGGCTACGCGGTCAGTGCTTGGCGGTGGCCCAGGCGTGCTGGATCACCAGGTCCGCCTTGACCTCGACGAGCTGGACGGCGACGGCGGAGGGGGCGGTGCCGCCCCGGCCGTTGCGGGAGGCGAGGGCGCCGGGGACGTTGAGGACCGTGCGGACCTCGGGGGTGAGGTGCTCGGAGATCTTGGCGAACTGCTCGTCCGTCAGCTCGTCCAGCTCCTTGTCCTCGGACTCGGCGACCTTCACGCACTCGCCGGCCACCTCGTGCGCCACCCGGAACGGCACGCCCTGCTTGACCAGCCACTCCGCGATGTCCGTGGCCAGCGAGAAGCCGGCCGGGGCGAGGGCCTCCATGCGCTCCCGGTTGACGGTGAGCGTGGCCATCATCCCGGTGAAGGCGGGCAGCAGGACCTCCAGCTGGTCGCAGGAGTCGAAGACCGGCTCCTTGTCCTCCTGGAGGTCCCGGTTGTAGGCGAGCGGAAGCGCCTTGAGCGTGGCCATCAGACCGGAGAGGTTGCCGATGAGGCGGCCGGACTTGCCCCGGGCGAGCTCCGCGATGTCGGGGTTCTTCTTCTGCGGCATGATCGACGAGCCGGTGGAGAAGGCGTCGTGGAGGGTCACGAAGGAGAACTCCTTCGTGTTCCAGATGATGACCTCCTCCGCGATCCGGGAGAGGTTCACCCCGATCATCGCGGTGATGAAGGCGAACTCGGCGACGAAGTCGCGGGAGGCCGTGCCGTCGATCGAGTTGCCCGCGCTGCCCCGCTCGAAGCCCAGGTCCTTCGCGACCGCCTCCGGGTCGAGGCCGAGGGAGGAGCCGGCGAGGGCGCCGGAGCCGTACGGGGAGACCGCCGTCCGGGTGTCCCACTGGCGCAGCCGCTCGGCGTCCCGGGAGAGGGACTGGACGTGGGCCAGGACGTGGTGGGCGAAGAGCACCGGCTGGGCGTGCTGGAGGTGGGTGCGGCCGGGCATGGCGACGTCGGCGTGCGCCTCGGCGAGGCCGACGAGGGCGTCCTGGAGGTCGGCGAGGAGGCCGCCGATGATCCGGGCGTGGTCGCGCAGGTACATCCGGAAGAGGGTGGCGACCTGGTCGTTCCGGGACCGGCCGGCGCGCAGCTTGCCGCCGAGGTCCGGGCCGAGGCGCTCCAGGAGGCCCCGCTCCAGGGCGGTGTGGACGTCCTCGTCGGCGATCGTCCCGACGAAGGAGCCGTCCGCGACGTCCGCCTCCAATCGGTCGAGTCCGGCCAGCATGCGGGTCAGCTCGTCCTGGGTGAGCAGACCCGCCGCGTGCAGCACGCGCGCGTGGGCGCGGGAGCCGGCGATGTCGTACGGGGCGAGACGCCAGTCGAAGTGGACCGACGCGGACAGCTTCGCCAGGGCCTCGGCGGGACCGTCGGCGAACCGTCCGCCCCAGAGCCGTACGTCACCGTTGTTGCTGCTCACAGCTGCTGCTCCTCGGGAGGGTGGGTGGACCGTCGCCTTCCCGGCCCGGGGGCCTCGCGGCGGGCCGGAAGAAGCGGTGGCCCGGAGAAGACGATGGCATAACTATGCAATCCTCCGTATGTTTTGTCAACGCGCTGCGGCGGGTGCGGTGGGGCGCGCGGCTCCGGCTCGATATCCGGCGGCACCCCCGACCGTCCGTCTCCAGGGCCTGTCCGGCGGATCAGGGTCGGGTGGGCCGCGGCGTCCGGTGCGGTGGCTCGCAAGGCGCCGGAGCGGTTCGACAGCGGAGCTGTCGGGGCGTTTCGGCAACGCGGCGAGGTGCCGTGCCGGACGCCGCGGCCCCGGCCATGATCCGCCGGACAGGCCCTAGGATCCGCCCATGCCGACCAGTGTTTTCGAAGAGCTCGCAGGCCGTTTCGCCCGGATACCGGAGGGGGCCGGCGCGGAGGCGTGGGCCGGCTTCGACGAGGGCGTCCGCGCCGAGCTGCGGTGGGGCTCCTCCCTGCCGCCCGTCCACACCTGGTTCCCCGGCGCCCCGGGTCGGCGGCCCGCCGCCGCCGAGACGGCCGTCGCCCTGTGCGGCCCCGACGGGCGGACGCGGGAGGTCGCCCTCTCCTACGTGCGCGGCGTCCCCGGGCTCCTCCCCCTGGTCGTCGTCCGGTGCGCCGACTGGGCCGGCCCCGTACGGGAGCGGGCGCGGTCCGTCCTGCGCTCGGAGCTGCCGGGGCTGCCGCACGGGACGTTCGGCGACCTCCTGGCGGCCGCCCTGCTGCTCTCCGGGCGACGGCACGGGGACGCCGCGCGGCAACTGCTGACCGGACTCCTGTGGGAGGGGCCCGGGAGCCGGGTGACCGCGCTGCTCGGAAGCGGCGACCGGAGGGTCCGGCGGCTCGCCCACCGGATCGGGCTGGAGCGCGGTCTGCTCTCCCCCGGCCGGCTCGCGGAGATCGCCGCCACCGATCCCGACGTGGTCGTCCAGGACCTGTGCGCGAACGCGGCGCTCGCGACGATCGGGGACGGCGGGGACGGGGACCACGGGGTCGTCCTCGCCCCGCTCCTGCGCTCCCGGCAGGGCCGGGCACGGGCCGCCGGGGTCACCGGGCTGCGCCGGGCGGGACGGGCCGCCGAGGCCGAGCCGTTCCTGCACGACCGCTCCGCGTCGGTGCGCGCCTGCGCCCGCTGGGTGCTGCGGCAGGCGGGCACCGAGCCGCTGCCGCTCTACCGGGCGGCCTGCGCCGCCGGGGGCGGGGTGCCCGACGACGCGCCGCTCGGGCTCGCCGAGTGCGGCGACCGGTCCGTGGACGTGCCGGCCCTGTGGGTGCTGACGGGCCACGAGCGGCCCCGTGTGCGGGCGAGCGCCGTGGCGGGACTGCGCCGGCTCGACGCCGTACGGGTCGAGCCCCTCGTACCCCTGCTGGACGACGGTTCGGCGCGGGTCGTGCGGGAGGTCGTGGCGGCGCTGCTGCCATGGGCCCGCCGGCTTCCGGCCGACGCGCTCCTCCGGCGCGCGACCGCCGCCCCGGCCCCGCACGTGCGGAAGGGCGCGCTGCGGCTGCTCGCCGAGACCGGTGGCGCCGCGTTCCGGGAGGCGGTCCGGGTGCTCGCCGACGACCCGGACCCGAAGCTGCGTGCCCGGGCACGTGCGGCAGCGGGGGCATGAACGCCTTCTTTCGCAAGGGACTCGCCAAGGCGTCGCCCCCCGCGGTGGCGGTGAGCAGAATGCGGACCATGGGAAAGACATACGAACGTATCGAGGGACGGCTGCGCACCTTCATCGAGGAGCAGCCGGTCTTCTTCACCGCGACTGCTCCCCTGTCCGGCGACGGCCACGTCAACCTCTCCCCCAAGGGCCGGTACGGCACCCTCGTGGTGCTCGACGAACTGACCCTCGCCTACGTGGACTTCGGCGGCAGCAGCGCCGAGACGCTCGCGCACCTGCGGGAGCCGGGCAACGGGCGGATCACCCTGATGTGGACCGCGTTCTCGGGGCCGCCGACGGTGGTCCGGGTGCACGGGACCGGGGAGGCGGTGCTCCGCGACGACCCGCGCTGGAGCGAGCTGTTCGGGCGGTTCCCGGCCGAGGCCGTGGAGGGGCAGGGCAGTGCGCGGGCGATCGTCCTGGTGCGGGCGCACCGGATCAGCGACTCGTGCGGGTTCGCCGTCCCGCTGATGGAGTACCGGGAGGAACGGACGCTGCACGCCGAGTACTTCAACCGGAAGACGGACGAGGAGTTCAACGCGTACTGCGAGGGCAAGGAGCACATCGCGAGCAGCCTGGACGGGCTGCCCGCGCTGCCGCTGCCCCTGCCGCCGCTGCCCGCGGGCGGGTGACCCGTACGGGACGGGCCGTACGGGTCCGCACCGCGGGCGGGCCTACTTCTGGGCCAGCTTCAGGAGGTGGTCCGCCAGGGCCTGGCCGCCCACCGGGTCGCGGCTGATCAGCAGGAGGGTGTCGTCGCCCGCGATCGTGCCGAGGATCGCGTGCAGTTCGGCCTGGTCGATGGCCGACGCGAGGAACTGGGCGGCGCCCGGCGGGGTCCGCAGGACCACCAGGTTCGCGGAGGCCTCGGCGGAGATCAGCAGCTCGCCGGAGAGGCGCCGCATGCGCTCCTCCTTGGCGGACTCGCCGAGCGGGGCCTGCGGGGTGCGGAAGCCGCCCTCGCTGGGCACCGCGTAGATCAGCTCGCCGCCGGTGTTGCGGATCTTCACCGCGCCCAGCTCGTCGAGGTCGCGGGAGAGCGTCGCCTGCGTGACGCTCAGCCCGTCGTCCGCGAGGAGCTTGGCCAGCTGGCTCTGCGAGCGCACCGGCTGCCGGTTGAGGATGTCGACGATCCTGCGGTGGCGTGCGGTGCGGGTCTGCGGAACGGACGGCCCTCCGTGCTCGTTCTCCTGCGCGTCGGTCATCGTCGTCTCATTCTCCGCTTCGTCCTTGCCCGTTCACCACGTCGAGGACTCCGGGCAGGGCCTGGACGAAGGCGTCCGCCTCGGCGTCGGTGAGGAGCAGCGAAGGCATGATCCGTACGACATCGGGGGCGGGCGCGTTCACCAGGAGGCCGGCGTCCTGAGCCGCCTGCTGCACCTGGGGCGCGAGGGACTCCGTGAGCACGATACCCAGCAGGAGGCCCGCGCCACGGACGTGGGAGACCAGCGGGTGGCCCAGGGCCTCGATTCCCTGCCGCAGCCGCTCCCCGACCGCCTTCACGTGGTCGAGGGCCGCGTCGGCGGCGAGGGTGTCCAGGACGGCGAGTCCGGCGGCGCAGGCGACCGGGTTGCCGCCGAAGGTGGTGCCGTGGTGGCCCGGGCCGAAGAGGTCGGCGGCCGGACCGAAGGCGACGGTCGCGCCGATCGGGAGGCCGCCGCCGAGGCCCTTGGCGAGGGTGACGACGTCCGCCTCGACGCCTTCCGCCTGGGCCGCGAACCAGTGGCCGCAGCGGCCGATGCCGGTCTGGACCTCGTCGAGGACGAGCAGGGTGCCGGTGGCGCGGGTGATCTCCCGGGCCGCCTTGAGGTAGCCCGGGGGCGGGACGACCACGCCGTTCTCGCCCTGGATCGGCTCGATGATCACGAGCGCGGTGTCCTCGGTGACCGCGGCCCGCAGCGCCTCGGCGTCACCGTACGGCACGTGGGTGACGTCGCCGGGCAGCGGCAGGAAGGGGGTCTGCTTGGCGGGCTGGCCGGTGAGGGCGAGGGAGCCCATGGTCCGCCCGTGGAAGCCGCCGTGGGTGGAGACCATGTGGGGGCGGCCGGTGAGCCGGCCGAGCTTGAAGGCGCCCTCGACGGCCTCGGCGCCCGAGTTGCAGAAGAAGACCCTGCCGGGCCGGCCGAAGAGGCCGAGGAGCCGTTCGGCGAGGGCGACGGGCGGTTCGGCGGCGAAGAGGTTGGAGACGTGGCCGAGGGTGCCGACCTGCCGGGAGACGGCCTCGACGACCGCCGGGTGGGCGTGGCCGAGGGCGTTGACGGCGATGCCGCCGACGAAGTCCAGGTACTCCTTGCCGTCGGCGTCCCAGACCTTGGCGCCCTCGCCGCGGACGAGGGGCAGTCGGGGCGTGCCGTAGTTGTTCATGAGCGAGCCCTGCCACCGGCGGGTCAACTCGGCGTTGCCGGTGCTGTCGTTGGTGTCGGTGCCGCTCATCGGTTCCCCCGTCCGTGGTGGTCGTCCGGTACGACCATCGTGCCGATGCCCTCGTCGGTGAAGATCTCCAGCAGGATCGAGTGCTGGACGCGGCCGTCGATCACGCGGGCCGTGGTGACCCCGTTCCGTACGGCGTGCAGGCAGCCCTCCATCTTGGGGACCATGCCGCTGGAGAGCTCGGGCAGCAGCTTCTCCAGCTGGCTCGCGGTGAGCCTGCTGATGACCTCGTCGCTGTTCGGCCAGTCCTCGTAGAGGCCCTCGACGTCGGTCAGGACCATCAGGGTCTCGGCACCCAGCGCCGCAGCGAGTGCCGCAGCCGCCGTATCAGCATTGACGTTGTAGACATGTCCGTCGTCCTGGGAGCGTGCGATGGAGGAGACGACCGGGATCCGGCCGTCCTCCAGGAGTGCTTCGATGGCGCCGGTCTCGATGGCGGTGATCTCGCCGACCCGGCCGATGTCGACCTGCTCGCCCTCGATGAGCGGCCGGTGCTGGGTGGCGGTGATGGTGCGGGCGTCCTCGCCGGTCATGCCGACGGCGAACGGGCCGTGCTGGTTGAGCAGTCCGACGAGCTCGCGCTGGACCTGGCCGGCGAGCACCATCCGTACGACGTCCATCGCCTCGGGGGTGGTGACCCGGAGGCCGGCCTTGAACTCGCTGACCAGGCCGTGCCGGTCGAGGGCGGCGTTGATCTGGGGGCCGCCGCCGTGCACCACGACCGGCCTGAGGCCGGCGTGCCGCAGGAAGACGACGTCCTGGGCGAAGGCGGCCTTGAGGTCCTCGTCGACCATGGCGTTGCCGCCGAACTTGATGACGACGGTCTTACCGTGGTGGCGGGTGAGCCAGGGCAGGGCCTCGATGAGGATCTGGGCCTTGGGGAGCGCGGTGTGCTTCCGCGTGGCGCCGGTCACGACGAGTACGCGCTGTTCTCGTGGACGTAGTCCGCGGTGAGGTCGTTGGCCCAGATGACGGCGGACTCGGTGCCGGCGGCGAGGTCGGCGGTGATGGTGACCTCCCGGTAGCGCATGTCGACGAGGTCGCGGTCCTCGCCGACGGAGCCGTTCCGGCAGACCCAGACGCCGTTGATGGCGACGTTGAGCTCGTCGGGCTCGAAGGCGGCCGAGGTGGTGCCGATGGCGGAGAGCACCCGGCCCCAGTTGGGGTCCTCGCCGTGGATGGCGCACTTGAGGAGGTTGTTGCGGGCGATGGAGCGGCCGACCTCGACGGCGTCGTCCTCGGTCGCGGCGTTGACCACCTCGATGCGGATGTCCTTGCTGGCGCCCTCGGCGTCGCCGATGAGCTGGCGGGCGAGGTCGTCGCAGACGGCCCGTACGGCCTCGGCGAACTCGTCCTGGGCGGGGGTGAGGCCGGAGGCGCCGGAGGCGAGGAGCAGGACGGTGTCGTTGGTGGACATGCAGCCGTCGGAGTCGACCCGGTCGAAGGTGGTGCGGGTGGCGCTCCGGAGGGCGCCGTCGAGGCCCTGGGCGTCCACGTCGGCGTCGGTGGTGAGGACGACGAGCATGGTGGCGAGGCCGGGGGCGAGCATGCCGGCGCCCTTGGCCATGCCGCCGACCGTCCAGCCATGAGGCCGGTGGAGGCGACGGCGACCTCACCGGCGCCGACCTCCTCGCCCCGTGCGGACAGGACTTCGGCGGCCTTCTCGGCGGTGGCGTGGGTGTCCTGGAAGCCCTGGGGACCGGTGCAGGCGTTGGCGCCGCCGGAGTTGAGGACGACGGCGGTCAGTTCGCCGTCGGCGAGGACCTGCTGGGACCAGACGACGGGGGCGGCCTTGACGCGGTTGGAGGTGAAGACTCCCGCGGCGGCGCGGCGGGGCCCGGTGTTGACCACGAGGGCCAGGTCCGGGTTGCCGTTCTGCTTGATCCCGGCGGCGATGCCCGCCGCCGTGAATCCCTTCGCTGCGGTGACGCTCACTGTGCTTCTCCGTTCTCCCCCAGGGCCGACGCCTGGGAGGTGCCCCCGTCTCCGCCCGCGCGGCACAAGGGTGTGGGCTTCGTCGTCGTCTGCAGACCGGTGGCTGCGCGTGCGTCGCTCACGGAGCGACTCCAATCGTGGAAAGTCCGGTGTCCTCGGGGAGCCCGAGGGCGGTGTTCATGCTCTGCACCGCGCCGCCGGCGGTGCCCTTGGTGAGGTTGTCGATGGCGCTGATCGCGATGATCCGGTTCGCACCGGGGTCGTACGCGACCTGGATCTGAACGGCGTTGGAACCGTGGACGGACGCGGTCGCCGGCCACTGCCCCTCGGGGAGCAGGTGGACGAACGGCTCGTCCGCGAAGGCCTTCTCGTACGCGGCCCGTACGGCCTCGGCGGTGGTGCCCGGCTTCGCGGCGGCCGTGCAGGTGGCGAGGATGCCGCGGGGCATCGGGGCCAGGGTGGGGGTGAAGGAGACGGTGACCCGCTCCCCCGCCGGTCCGCTGAGGTTCTGGATCATCTCGGGGGTGTGGCGGTGGCCGCCGCCGACCCCGTACGGGGACATGCTGCCCATGACCTCGCTGCCGAGCAGGTGCGGCTTGGCGGCCTTGCCGGCGCCGGAGGTTCCGGAGGCCGCGACGATCACGGCCTCGGGCTCGGCGAGGCCGTTCGCGTACGCGGGGAAGAGCGCGAGCGAGACGGCGGTGGGGTAGCAGCCGGGCACCGCGACGCGCTTGGACCCTTCGAGGGCGGCGCGGGCGCCCGGCAGTTCGGGGAGGCCGTAGGGCCAGGTCCCGGCGTGCGGGGAGCCGTAGTACGTCTCCCAGTCGGCCGGGTCCTTCAGCCGGAAGTCGGCGCCCATGTCGACGACGAGGACGTCCGGGCCGAGCTGCTCGGCGACGGCCGCGGACCGGCCGTGCGGCAGGGCGAGGAAGACGACGTCGTGCCCGGCGAGCTCCTCGGCGGCGGTGGGCACGAGGACGCGGTCGGCGAGCGGGAGCAGGTGGGGCTGGAGGGCCCCGAGTCGCTGACCGGCGTTGGAGTGGCCGGTCAAGGCCCCGATCTCGACGTGGGGGTGCGCCAGGAGCAGACGCAGGAGCTCTCCGCCCGCGTATCCGCTCGCGCCCGCCACTGCTACTCGTACCGTCATCGAAACCCTCCTCATGGATGGCATGACTATACGCAAGCCTGCACTTTTATGCAACGAGCCGCGGGGGCGCCGGCCTCCTGCCGGACCCGGACGCCCCGGCCGGCACCCGCACGCCCGGGGAGGCGGGCCGGAGGAAAAGCGGGTGCCGACTCGGGGGCCGACGTGCCGCTTCGTCGGGTGCGGCGCCGCCCTGTCAGCCTCCGGTTCCGAGGGCGCGGAAGCCGAGGTGGCGTGCGACCGGCGTACGGGGTGGCCTCCGGGGTCGCCGGTGAGCCAGGAGCCATCACCCAAGGGGACCAGGTCGTACGGGCGGGCCGCTTCAGGTCGATCTCGCCGCGGAGGACGCCCGTGCGCACGTCGACCAAGTGGTGACGGAACCACTCCTCCTCGTACCGGCCCTCGCCGCCCAGGGTGACGACGGCCGGCTCCGGGGTCAGGTAGCCGCCGCTCCACTCCACGAACGTCTCCTCCGGGTCGTATCCGAAGGCCTCGACGGGGAGGGTGAGGAGCACGTCCCCTTCGGGGTGGCGGTGGAAGGCGACATCCGCCCGCCCGCGGTCGAAGGTCATGAACCGCTCGCCGTCCGGCGACAGGTCGATCAGGCAGCGGTCCTGCCACGGGTACGTCGCGAACTCCGGCTCGCCACCGACTCCGGCCCTACCCCTGAGGACGACCGAACCGTCCTGGCCCTCACCGACGTCCAGGTGGACGCTGCCGTCCACCGGGTGCACGCGGTGGAGGGCACCGTGCCCGGCCGTCTCCAGCTCCCGGCGGGCGATCACCGCCCCACCGTCGACGTCGTACACGACCCACTGGCCCCCGTCCCCGCGCCCCGCCATCGCGTCCGGCCGGTAAACCCACACGCTCCGGCCGTCGAGAGACAGCGCGCAGCCGGGCCGATGACCATGCGGTCGGTCGGAGTGCGGCTCGGAATCCGACGCCCACACGGGGTTGCCGGCGCGCGAGGCAGACGACGTCGTTCGGCGTCGTGTACACGACGCGCTCCAGATCGGGCTGGACCGCCGACTCCACGACCTCGTCCCCGCGCCGCGGACGGAACACCCCCGCGGGCTCCAGCGGCCCCGGCGCGCCGGAGCCCACGACGTAAGCGTGGATCTCTCCGTCGCGGCCCCGGCCATGATCCGCCGGACAGGCCCTGGTGTCCGGCATCGATCGTCCGGCTCGACCCGGTCCACCACGCGCGTGCCGGCGGGGACGACCGCGGTACGCATCGCGGATCACCACATCACAGATAGTCGAAGAATCTGGTCCACCAGGTGACTTCACCACGGAGGGCCCACTCCGCCATGCGCGTGACCCCGTCGTAGGGGCGCCGCAGGGCGGACTCAGGGATCAGTACGTAGCCGAGGGAGCGCGCCGCCTCCTCCACCGTGCGGCGGTCGGCAGAGGTCAGAGCCCCAGCCTCCTCAGCCTCGTCCAGGTCGCCGTAGCAGCCGGGGAAATCCGCGGAGGCGACGGCGAGATCCCCGAAGTTGCTCAGCCGGACCACGATCCGCTCCCCCGCCCCGGTCGCCTCGGCGGGGACGCAGACGGTCGCATGGAAGCTCGCGTCCTGGACGCCGGTGTCGGCCGGACAGCGGCAGTCGAAGGCTGTCTGCAACCGGTCGACCAGGGCACGGACGCGGGCGAGGGCCCGAGGGTGGTCGAAGCCGTACGGGAACTCCAGGTGGGCAGGGGCCGGCGCACGGTCGGCCGCGCGCAGGATCGCGTCGACGGCGCCCGCTTCCGCCTCTCCCATCCTCCGCTCCTTCCCTTTCCCCTCTTCTTTCTCTTCCGTCACGGGTCCGTACTCTCGCAGAAGCTTCGGTCCGGCGATGTCGATACGGTCGCCCCTTCCGCGCACCGAGTCCTTTCCACGGGGTTCCCCTACGCCCTCTTTGCATGACCATGCGCGATGATGCATACTCTTCCTATGTCCAAGGTCCTCACCTCCCTGCCCGCCGGCGAGCGCGTCGGCATCGCCTTCTCCGGCGGCCTCGACACCTCCGTCGCGGTCGCATGGATGCGCGACAAGGGCGCCATCCCCTGCACCTACACCGCCGACATCGGCCAGTACGACGAGCCCGACATCGCCTCGGTGCCCGATCGGGCGAAGACCTACGGTGCCGAGATCGCGCGCCTGGTCGACTGCCGGGCGGCGCTGGTCGAGGAGGGCCTCGCCGCGCTCACCTGCGGCGCGTTCCACATCCGCTCGGGCGGCCGTGCCTACTTCAACACCACTCCCCTGGGCCGCGCCGTCACCGGCACCCTCCTGGTCCGGGCGATGCTGGAGGACGACGTCCAGATCTGGGGCGACGGCTCGACCTTCAAGGGCAACGACATCGAGCGGTTCTACCGCTACGGCCTGCTCGCCAACCCGCACCTGCGGATCTACAAGCCGTGGCTGGACACCAACTTCGTGACCGAGCTCGGCGGCCGCAAGGAGATGTCGGAGTGGCTCCTCGCCCACGACCTCCCCTACCGCGACAGCACGGAGAAGGCGTACTCCACCGACGCCAACATCTGGGGCGCCACCCACGAGGCCAAGACCCTGGAGCACCTGGACACGGGCGTCGAGACCGTGGAGCCGATCATGGGCGTCCGGTTCTGGGACCCGTCGGTCGAGATCGCCGCCGAGGACGTGACGATCGGCTTCGACCAGGGCCGCCCGGTCACCGTCAACGGCAAGGAGTTCTCCTCCGCCGTCGACCTGGTGATGGAGGCCAATGCCATCGGCGGCCGCCACGGCATGGGCATGTCGGACCAGATCGAGAACCGGATCATCGAGGCCAAGAGCCGGGGCATCTACGAGGCCCCCGGCATGGCCCTGCTGCACGCCGCGTACGAGCGCCTGGTCAACGCGATCCACAACGAGGACACCCTCGCCCAGTACCACAACGAGGGCCGGCGCCTCGGCCGGCTCATGTACGAGGGCCGGTGGCTGGACCCGCAGGCCCTGATGGTCCGCGAGTCGCTCCAGCGCTGGGTCGGCGCGGCCGTCACCGGCGAGGTGACGCTGCGGCTGCGGCGCGGCGAGGACTACTCGATCCTCGACACCACGGGCCCGGCGTTCAGCTACCACCCGGACAAGCTGTCCATGGAGCGCACCGAGGACTCGGCCTTCGGCCCGGCGGACCGGATCGGCCAGCTCACCATGCGGAACCTCGACATCGCCGACTCCCGCGCCAAGCTGGAGCAGTACGCGGGCCTCGGCCTGATCGGCAGCGGCGGTCCGGCCATCGGCGCCGCCCAGGCCGCCGCGACCGGGCTGATCGGCAGCATGCCGGAGGGCGGGGCCGAGGCCATCGCCTCGCGCGGCGAGTCCTCGGGCGACGACGAGCTGCTCGACCGGGCCGCGATGGAGTTCGGCACGGACTGACGCGCGGGCGCCGGGCGGCGGCCGTTGTTCGTACGGCGGTTCGTGCGGTACGTATGATCGGCGTCCTGTCAGCCACGGAAGGCCGGTCCGGCACCCTCGGTGCCGGACCGGCCTTTTCGCGTCCGGGCCTTGTCGCGTCCGGCGTTTCCGGGTGTTTCCGGACGGAGGCGGGCCGCACGTGCGGGACGGTCCGCGCGGAGGACGGAACGGGCGGGCCCCGGAAGGCCCGCCGGGGGGGTACGGAATGACGGAGACGGCGCACACCGCCCGGGCGGTGGAGCGGGACTGTCCCGACTGCGGGGAGCGCGTGCCGGACGGCGGGCAGTACGTCACGTGGTGCACCGCGTGCGACTGGAACGTGGATCCCGGGCACCAGGAGGAGCCGCCGGGGCGGGTCGAGCGCATCCGGCGGCGTCTGGCCCGGCGGTACGGAGAGCAGCTCCACGCCGAGTTCGCGGCGCCGGCCGCCGGGGCGACACCCGGTACGGGGGCGGGGCGGCCCCGGCGCGGGGTGCCCGGTGGGCTCGCCGCGGCGCTCGCGGTCGCGGTCCACGGCGTGACCGCCGCCCTGCTCGCGGGCGGCCTCTGGCTGCTGGTCGCGCGCTGGGGCAGCGGCGCCCTGCCCTTCCTCGGAGGGCTGCTGATCGCCCTCGCCGTACTGCTCCGGCCCCGGTTCGGCAGCCTCGCGAAGGCGGCGGGAGACCGGCCCGTACTGCGTCGCCCGGACGCGCCACGGCTCTTCGCCCTGCTCGACGAGGTCGCGGGGAGCGTCGGCACGACGGGCGTACGGGCCGTGGTGGTCGACAGCGAGGTCAACGCCTCCGTCACCGCCTACGGCGTCCGGCAGCACCGTCTGCTCCGCCTCGGCCTCGGGCTCTGGGAGGTCCTGACCCCGCAGGAGCGGATCGCGCTCCTCGGCCACGAGTTCGGGCACTACGCGCACGGGGACACCCGCCGCTCCCTCCTGGTCGGCAACGCGTTCCGCTCCCTGGAGACCTGGCGCTACACGCTGGCCCCGCAGCGGGCCGAGAGCCTGGCCGAGCACTTCGTGAACGTGGTGACCGCCCCGCCCCGGTGGCTCGTCGACGGCGTCCTCGTCCTCCTGGAGCACCTGACCCTGCGCGAGTCGCAGCGCGCCGAGTACCTCGCGGACTCCACCGCCGCCCGCGCGGCGGGTACGGAGGCGGCGGCCGGGCTGATGGACAGGATCCTGGTCTCCGACGGCGTCACGGGCGCGCTGCACCGGGAGGCCGTGGCGGCACGGACCCGGATCGGCGGCGGTGGCGCGCGCCGCGAGGACCCCGCCGAGGGGCTGTGGGAGCGGATCGCCGCCCATGCCGCGTCGGTCCCGGAGCGCGAGTACGAGCGGCTGCGCCGGGTCGCGGAGCGGCGCGGGCACCAGGTGGACTCCACGCACCCGCCCACCCACCTGCGGCACCGGCTGCTGTCGGCAGGCGCACCGGGCGGGGCCCTGATCGTTCTGGACGCGGAGAGGGTCGCCGCGATCGACGCGGAACTCGCCGACACCCGGCAGCGGGCGGCCCGGGAACTCGTGGGGCGCTGAGCGCTTCGCCGGGCCCGGCGGGGACGCGCGGCGGGCGGTCGTGACGCGTTCGAGGTGGGCGGGGGTCGGAAAACCGTGGGCGGGGCGGGTGCGCAGCCGGATCTCGCGGTGGGCGGCCACGGCGTGCTCCAGGAGGAGGGCGGGCGGGTCGGCCGGACCGCAGACCCTGACCCGCGCGTCAGGGGCAGGCCCGCCCGCCGCGTGCCTGCCGGGGCCTGCCCGGCCATGATCCGCCGGACGGGCCCTAGCGGCGGACCGCGCGCAGGATCACGAACTTCGGGTCGCTCGCGACCAGTTCGCCGTTGCCGAAGATACGGCGGAGGGTGATGTGGTGGCCGAGGTGCCGGTTGCCGACGACCCACAGTTCGCCGCCGGGGCGCAGGGCGCGCCGGGCGTCGGCGAACATGCGGCGGGCGGTGCGGTCGGTGGTGGCCTGGTGGCTGTGGAACGGCGGGTTGTTGAGGACCAGGTCGAGCGAGCCGGGGGCCAGGTCCGCGAGTCCGTCGCCGACGCGGAACTCGGCCGCGCGCCCCTCGCCCGCGTGGGCGCGGAAGTTCGCCTCGGCCGAGGCGACGGCCTGGTACGACTCGTCGGTGAAGAGCAGTTCCGCGTCGGGTTCGGCGAGGGCGACCGCGAGGCCCACCACGCCGTTGCCGCAGCCGAGGTCGGCGACGCGGGCCCGGCCGAGGTCGCGGGGCAGGTGCGCGAGGAGGAAGCGGGTGCCGATGTCGAGGCGGTCGGCGCAGAAGACGCCGGCGTGGTTGGTGACGGTCCGCCCGGGGAGGCCGGGCGCGGGGGCGTCGGCGGGGAGGGCGTACCGGTACGGCCAGGGGTTCGGGCCCGGGACGGCGGCCGGATCGGGGGTGGCGTGGATCAGCCGGGCCTTCTTCACCGCGAGGGAGGTGCGGGTGGGGCCGAGGATCCGCTCGAAGAGCTTCAGGGTGGAGGTGTGGATCTCCTTGACCATGCCGGTGCCGACGATCACGGTGCCCTCGTGGACGGCGGGGGCGAGGCGGTGGAGCTGGTCCTCCAGGAGCGCGAGGCTCTTGGGGACGCGGACGAGGAGCACGTCGATCCGCTCGGGCGGCGGGTCCTGGGTGGTGAGCAGCCGGACGGCGTCCGGGGCGGCGCCGGCACGGGCGAGGTTGGTCCGGGTCGCCCGCCCGCCGAGGTACGAGTCGGTGATCTGGACCAGTTCGCCGGGTCCCGCGGCCTGAAGCGCGGTGACGAGGGCTCCCCAGCGGTCGCCGAGGACGGCGACGGTGCCGGAGAGGTCGGTGCCGGTGTCGGCCAGGTGCCCCAGGAGGTACTCGTCGGACGCGTCCCAGGCGCGCAGCGGGTCGCGCGGGTCCTCGGGGTGGCGGGTCAGCGCGAAGGCGCCCCATGACGTGCTCAAACGGTTCATCGTGGGTTCAGGCTAGCCGGTCGCGGGACCGGGCCGCCCTCGTCGCGGTCGCGGGGCCGGGCCACCTCTCCCTCCCGGTCGCGCCGCCGGGCCGCCTCCCGCCCCGGTGGCACGGCCCGTCAGCGCAGGGCCGCGTCAAGCTGGAGGTGCCAGAGGCCGGGGCGGCCGGTGAGGGTGACGGTGGAGAGGGGGCGGACGTCGACGTTCCAGTACGCGGCGGGCGGCGCCTTCAGGGCGTACACGAGGGCGGCCCGTACGACGGAGGGTTCGGCGACGGCGACGACGGCGCAGTCCTCGGCGGGCCGGGTGTCGAGCCAGTTCCCTATCCGGGTGATGAAGGCGAGGAGCGGTTCGCCGCCGTGCGGGGCGGTGCGGGCGTCGGTGAGCCAGGCGTCGACGGC
Source organism: Streptomyces bikiniensis (assembly GCF_000716625.1). Classification (NCBI taxonomy): domain Bacteria; kingdom Bacillati; phylum Actinomycetota; class Actinomycetes; order Kitasatosporales; family Streptomycetaceae; genus Streptomyces; species Streptomyces bikiniensis. Next base: position 29,138 of record NZ_JNXJ01000038.1, read on the forward strand.
GGCCGGTTCGAGGGCGGCGACCTCGGCGAGGGTCAGGCCGCGCCAGCGGCCCATGTCGCAGTCGCGCAGCGCGGGCTGGACGAGGGGCGCGTAGCCGAGGGCGGTGCCGGTGGCGCGGCTGCGGGGGGTCGGGGAGCAGTAGCGCAGCTCGGCCGCGCCGAGCGGGATGAGCGCGGGCGCGGCCTGCTGCACCTCGTACCAGCCGGCCTCGTCCATCGGCCGGTCGTCGTCGAACCGTTCGGCGAGCAGGGAGGAGCTGCGTGCCGCCGTGACGAGCGTCACCCGAAGACCCATGGCCGCGATCGTGAGGCCGGTGGCGCCACTGGTCAAGGGGTCGTTCCGAGGGGGCGGAGGGAGCGCGGCTCACTGCCGCCCGAGAGCCATCCACATGTCCGGATTTCGGAGTGGCGCGAAACCCACCTTCTCGTACACGCCGTGCGCGTCGGCGGTGGCGAGCATGATGCGGCTCAGTCCGTACGGCTCCAGGAGGTCCCGGACGGCGGTGACGAGCGCGGTGCCGAGGCCGGTGCCCCGGGCCGGGCGGTCGACGTAGACGTCGCAGAGCCAGGCGAAGGTGGCGTAGTCGGTGACGACGCGCGCGTAGGCGCTCATCTCGCCGGTCTCGCGGTGGTACGCGCCGAGGTTGAGCGAGCCGGCGACGGCCCGGTCCTGCTTCTCCCGAGGTCGGCCCCGGGCCCAGTAGGAGTCGGTGGAGATCCAGTGGTGGACGCGGGCGGCGTCGATCCGGGCGGGGTCGGACGAGATCTCGTACGCCCCGTGCATGACGGGGCCCTCCGGGAGGCTGCTGTCGGTCATGGGCGCAGGCTTCCAGGAGGGCGGGGGCTTGTCAGGTGGTTTTGCCGGGGGCCGTTGCCGGACCGGGGCGGGGCCGGGGGCCCGTACGGCCCCGCCCCGGTGGCCGGTCGTGGTCAGCCGGTGAGCTCGTCCACCGCCGTCCGCAGGCGGCGCACGCCCTCCGCGATCTCCGTGGGGCCCGCGACACCCGCGAAACTCAGCCGGATGTGGCCGGCGGGCGGTTCGGCGCAGAAGTAGGGGCGGCCGGGGGCGGCGGCGACCCCGGTGCGCAGGGCGGTGGCGTGGAGGGAGGCCTCGGGCAGGGCGTCGGGGAGGCGCAGCCAGAGGTGGTAGCCGCCGGAGGGGACGTGGGGCAGGGAGAGTTCGGGGAGGTGGTGGGCGAGGGCGCCGGTCAGGGCGTCCCGGCGGGCCTTGAGCTCCTGGGAGACGGCGCGGAGGTGGCGGGGCCAGGCCGGGGAGCCGACGAGTTCGAGCGCGGCCTCCTGGAGGGGCCGGGGGACGAAGAAGCTGTCGACGACCTGGATGGCGCGCAGCCGTTCCAGGACGGGGCCCCGGGCGGCGAGGGCGCCGACGCGGAGGCTGGCCGAGGTGGGCTTGGTGAGGGAGCGGACGTGGACGACGACGCCGTCCGGGTCCTCGGCGGCGAGGGGTGCGGGGAGCGGCGGGGCGTCCTCATGGACGAGGAGGCGGGCGAAGTCGTCCTCGACCACGAAGGCCCCGGCGGCGCGGGCGATCCGGACGACCTCCCGGCGCCGTTCCGGTCCGAGGACGGCCCCCGTGGGGTTCTGGAAGAGCGGCTGGCAGACGAGGACGCGGGCGCCGGTGGCGCGGAACGCGGCTTCGAGGAGTTCGGGGCGGACCCCCCCGGCGTCGACGGGCACGGGGACGGGCCGGAGTCCGGCGGCGCGGGCGACGGCGAGCATGCCCGGGTAGGTGGGCGACTCGACCAGGACGGGGGTGCCGGGCGGGGCGAGGGCGCGCAGGGCGGTGGTGATCGCGGACTGGCCCCCGGCCGTGACGAGGACCCCGGCCGCGGTGACGCTGCCGCCGATCTCGCGGGCGAACCACTCGCGCAGCTCGGGCAGGCCGTCGACGGGCGGTCTGCCCCAGGCTCCGGGGCGGCGGCCGGCCCGGGCGAGTGCGGCGGAGAGGACCCGCTCGGGCTGGAGGGAGGGGTGGAGGTAGCCGCCGTTGAACTCGATCGTGCCGGGCGGCGGTGCGGAGAGGGTGACGAGGACGCCGGAGGCGTCGACGGCCCGGGGCACGAGCTCGGTGGCGGTGTCGGCGCTGAGGGCGACCTCCTGCCAGGAGGTGTCCCCGGCGGCCGGGGTGGCGGTACGGGGCTCCGCGCGGAAGGCGCCGGCGCCGGGGCGGGTGACGACGAGGCCTTCGGCGGCGAGCTGGGCGAGGGCGCGGGTGACGGTGACCGGGGAGACGCGGTAGCGCTCGACGAGTGCCCTGCTCGACGGCAGCTTTCCACCGGGAGAGTAGCGGTCGAGCTCCGCCTTCAGGGATTTCGCCAGCTCCGCGACACTGCTACGCTCATGCATGAGAGCACACGATAGCGCTACTGCCACCACCGCGGTAGCGGTCACCGCCTCGGGGACCCCTACGACCGGGCCGTCCGGCTCCCCGACCGCTGGAACCGTCTCCCCCACCGCCGGGCCGTCCGGCGCCCCGGGCCCCGCAGCCGCCTCCCGGGCCTCCGCGGCCGATTCCCGGGGCCGCGGCACCCTGCTCGCCGGGCTCGGCGTCGTCGCGTTCTCGCTCACCTTCCCGTCGACCGTCTGGGGCCTGGAGAGCTTCGGCCCCTGGTCGCTCGTGGCCGTGCGGTCCACCCTCGCCGCGCTCGTCGCCGGCGTCTTCCTGCTCGCCGGCCGGGTGCCGCTGCCGGAGCGGCGCCACTGGGCGGGGCTCGCGGTGGTCGCCGGCGGGGTCGTCGTCGGCTTCCCGCTCCTGACCAGCCTGGCCCTGCGGACCTCCACCACCTCCCACGCCGCCGTGGTGGTGGGCCTCCTGCCGCTCACCACGGCGGCCTTCGCCGCCCTGCGGACGGGCCGGCGCCCCTCCCGCACCTTCTGGATCGCGGCCGTATCGGGGGCCGTGGTGGTGCTCGGCTTCACGCTCGCGGAGAGCGGCGGGGCGCTCTCCACCGGCGACCTGTACCTCTTCGGGGCGCTGCTCGTGTGCGCGGCCGGGTACACCGAGGGCGGCCGGCTCGCCGGACTGATGCCGGGCTGGCAGGTCATCGGCTGGGCCCTGATCCTCTGCCTGCCGCTGATGGTGGCCGCCTCGGCCGTCGCCCTGTCCCTGGAGCCGGTCCACCTGAACGCCCACGGCGTCATCGGCCTGGTGTGGGTCGCCGCCGGCTCGACCTTCTTCGGCCTGTACGTCTGGTACCGGGGCATGGCCGCGATCGGCATCCCGAAGGCCAGCCAGCTCCAGCTCGCCCAGCCGCTCCTCACCCTCGTCTGGTCGGTCACCCTGCTCGGCGAGACCCTGTCGCCGGCCGCCCCCGTCGCGGCGGTCGCGGTCCTGGTCTGCATCGCGGTCACCCAGCGGTCGACGTCGTGAGCCGGAGGCCGGGGAGGTCGGGCGGGACGGAACCGGGCGAAAAGGGTCACAATGAGAAGCAGAGACCTTGAGGAACGGGAGACCGGCACGAGTCCGGTCGCGAGGAGGTCACCCCGATGCAGGCGAGCGTGGGCGACAAGCTGCTGGTGCACGGACGGACCGTCGGCCACCACGACCGCACGGCCGAGGTCCTTCAGGTACTGGGGGAGAACGGCACTCCCCCGTACCGCGTGAAGTTCGACGACGACGGACACGAGGCCCTGATGTCGCCCGGCCCCGACACCGTCGTGCGCCACCACCCGGAGGCGGGAGCCGGCTGAGGGGCAGGACCCACCGAGCGGCGGGACCGGGCGAGAAACAGGACCGGGCGGGAGACGGGGCCGGCCGGGGGCCGTCACCCCGGCGGGCGGACCCTGGCCGGGTAGTGGTCGGCCACCACGGTGGCCATCGCCCCGATCCGGTCGCGCGCGACCTCCTTCGCGGAGAAGAAGCAGTGCCCGCCGACCCCGGAGTACCCCTTGGCGAGCTCCAGGTGGCGCGAGAGCTCCCGCGGGTCCTGCCAGGCGGCGGGCTGGGCGGGGTCGCCCGCCTTGTGGAGCGCCTCCCCGACGTAGAGCCCGACACCGGTGCCCCGTACCGTCTCGTCCCACCAGGGCAGCAGTTCGGCGTAGTCGGCCGCGGGCAGGCCGATGTGCCAGTACAGCTGCGGCACGACGTGATCGAGCCAGCCCTCCCGCACCCACTTGCGGGTGTCGGCGTACAGGTCGTCGTACGTCTGGACGCCGGCGTCGGTGTTCGAGCCCTCCGGGTCGGTGGCGCGGTTCCGCCAGACCCCGAAGGGGCTCACGCCGAAGGCCACCCCCGGCTTGACGGCCCTGATTCGGGCGGACATCTCGGAGACCAGCAGGTCGGTGTTGTGCCGCCGCCAGGAGGCCCGGTCGGGGAAGTCCCCGCCGTGGCGCGCGTACGTCTCGTCGTCGGCGAAGGACTGCCCGGCGACCGGGTACGGGTAGAAGTAGTCGTCCCAGTGCACGGCGTCGACGTCGTAGCGGCGCACCGCGTCCAGCATGGCGTCCTGGACGAAGCGCCGGACCTCGGGAAGCCCGGGGTCGTAGTACAGCTTCCCGCCGTAGGGCAGCACCCACTCGGGGTGCCGCCGCGCCGGGTGGGAGGCGGTGAGCCGGGCCGGGTCGGCGTGGTTCGCCACCCGGTACGGGTTGAACCAGGCGTGCAGCTGGAGGTCCCGCGCGTGGGCCTCGGCGACGGCCGTGCCCAGCGGGTCCCAGCCGGGGTCGCGGCCCTGGGTGCCGGTGAGGCACTCCGCCCACGGCTCGTGCGGCGAGGGCCACAGGGCGTCGGCGGTCGGCCGGACCTGGAGGACCACGGCGTTGAGGCGCCGCTCGGCCGCCGTGTCGAGGTGGACGAGGAGTTCGGAGCGCTGCTGCCCGGCGGTCAGGCCGGGCCGGGAGGGCCAGTCGATGTTGTTGACCGTCGCCATCCACATGCCGCGGAACTCCCGGCGGCGGTACGGCCTCCCCCGCGCCTGGCTCCTCACCTCGGGCGCCGCACCCGCCGCCGTCACTCCGCGCACCGCTCCGTCCGCCGCCGCCGTTCCTGTCGTTCCCGTCACGGCGAGCGCCGCCCCGGTGGCTCCGGCCACGAACCCTCTTCTCCCGATAGGCCGCACTTGTACCCCTCCTCTGTTGGATACGTCACACTCACCGGGAGAGCATGCCCACGCCCCGGGCGATCGATCATCGGTTAATGAGCGGTAACGTCGTGGGACAGAGGCGGACGCACCGGAATCGCACGGCCCCGCCGCCGGCAGAGAGCGAAAGGCACGAGGTGACGGACTCCATGGCCGACATTGAGCGCGTCGGAGTGGTGGGCTGCGGCCAGATGGGCGCGGGCATCGCAGAGGTGTGTGCCCGGAGCGGCCTCGAGGTGAGGGTCGCCGAGACCACCGGCGAGGCGCTGGAGATCGGCCGCACGCGGCTCTACAACTCGCTGTCGAAGGCCGCCGAACGCGGCAAGATCAGCGAGGAGGAGCGGGACGCGACGCTCGCGCGCCTCAGCTTCACCACCGACCTGGGCGAGTTCGCCGACCGCGACCTCGTCATCGAGGCCGTGGTGGAGAACGAGCAGGTCAAGACCGAGATCTTCCAGGTCCTCGATCAGGTGATCACCCGGCCGGACGCCATTCTGGCCTCGAACACCTCCTCCATCCCGCTGGTGAAGCTGGCCGTGGCGACCTCCCGCCCGGACCAGATCATCGGCATCCACTTCTTCAACCCGGCCCCGGTGCAGAAGCTCGTCGAGCTGATTCCGGCCCTCACCACCTCCGAGGGCACGATCAGCCGGGCTCAGGCCTTCGCCGAGAAGACGCTGGGCAAGCACGCGATCCGCGCCCAGGACCGCTCGGGCTTCGTGGTGAACGCGCTGCTCGTGCCGTACCTGCTCTCCGCGATCCGGATGTTCGAGTCGGGCATCGCGAGCCGCGAGGACATCGACAACGGCATGGAGTTCGGCTGCGCCCACCCGATGGGCCCGCTGAAGCTGTCCGACCTGATCGGCCTGGACACGATCGCCTCGATCGCCGACTCGATGTACTCGGAGTTCAAGGAGCCGCTGTACGCCGCTCCCCCGCTGCTCCAGCGCATGGTGGACGCGGGCCGGCTCGGCCGGAAGACGGGCTCGGGCTTCTACCCGTACGCCTGACGCCGTCCCCTCACGGGGGCACCCCACAGACCACTCTCCGCACCACCCGGACGGCCCGTACTCCCGCACAGGTACGGGCCGTCCGGCCTTTCCCCGCCTCCGGTCGCCGCGTCCGGCTCAGCCGAGGCGCAGGTGGTGGAGCATCAGCAGACCGGCGGCCATATTGGCGGCCGGGACCTCGCCCCGGGCGATCATGTCGGGGATCCGCTTCAGCGGGATCCAGGCCCGCCGCGAGGACTCGAAGGCGTCCTCGGGCGGCCCGGTATAGGTGGCCCGGTCCGCCCAGTAGAGGTGGTGGCGGGCGTCGGTGAGGCCGTTGGAGGGCTCGACGGTGAGGAGGTGGCGCAGCGGCCCCGGCCGCCAGCCGGTCTCCTCCTCCATCTCGCGGGCGGCGGCGGACTCGACGTCCTCGCCGTCCTCGACCACGCCGGCGGCCAGTTCCCAGCCCCAGCTGTCGGTGATGAAGCGGTGGCGCCAGAGCATCAGGACTTCGTCGGCCCCGTTGACGGCGGTCGCGACGGCGACCGGGCGGAGCCGGATCAGGTAGTGGTCCAGGTGGCGGCCGTCCGGGAGTTCGACGTCCGCGAGGTTCACTCGGAACCAACGGTTCTCATAGACAGAGCGTTCGCTCAGTTTCGTCCACTGCACGTTCTTGCCACCTTCCGACTGATCGGAGCTTGTTCGGTGGCAATATCGCAGCAGTTGGAGACCGAAGGGGATCACAGGAGATCGACCGAGACCGGAGGAGGCCGGAAACGACCGGAACAGGTCAGAGGGGAACGCGCAGCGCCCCGTCGATGAGGGCCGCCGCCTCCCGCGCGTCCTCCGCGCCGCTCGCGAGCAGGTGCTCCCGCACCTCCCGCAGCCGGTCCCGCAGCCGCCGCGACTCCGTCCCGCGCGCCCGCTCCGTCATCTCCACCGCCGTGCGCGCCGCCCCGTCGGCCTCCCCCTGCCGGAGCTGGACCCGGCACAGCATGGCGAGGCGGTGGACCCGGCCCCGGTCGTGCGAGGGCGCCCCGACCGCCGCCACGGCGTGCTCGTGGGCCGCCGGGAGGTCGCCCAGGCCGAGGAGGGCCTCCGCGATCTGCACGTTGACGAGCCCCGGCTGCACATAGCCCGTCTCGGCCGGTTCCTCGCCCGGGCTGATCCGCTCCGCCGCCGCCTCGGCCCGCCGGATGCAGGCGAGCGCGGTCGCGCCGTCGCCCAGGTGCGCGTACGCCTTCGCCTGCATCGCCGTCAGGTCGGCGGCGAGCGCCGGGGTGATCTGCCGCCCCGCCGCCCGCAGCGCCGCCTCCGCGAACGCCACCGCCTGCCGGTACTCCCCCGTGAACAGCGACTGGTTGACGAGGAGCGCGATCACGTACGCGCCGAGCCCCCGGTCCCCGCTCGCCTTGGCGAGCCGCAGCGCCTGGTGGAAGTAGCGCTGGGCCAGGCCGTGCGCGTCGGCGTCGTAGGCGCAGATCCCGGCCACCGCCACCAGGCCGCCGGCGGCGCGGTGCAGCCTCCGTCCGAGGTCGTCGCCGTAGCTGCCCCGGAGCAGCGGTGCCGTCCCGGCGGTGAGGAAGCCGACGATCCGGGCGCGGGTCGCGATGCCCCCGGCCTTGCGGTACATCTGCTCGTAGTGGGTCCGGGCGGCGACCAGGACGTCGATGTCGGCGGCCGAGACCGCGGTCCGGCCGGTGCGGGAGACGTCCGTGTCCTCCGGCGGGTTCTCCCACTCCCAGACGGGCATCACCGCGGGGGTGCCGGTCAGGGCGGGCGCCGCGACGATGTGCGGCCGCTGCTGCTCGTCGGAGCGCCAGAGGGCCGCCGCCCGCTCCACGAAGCCGGAGAGCGGCGAACCGGGCGGCGGGACCGGGCCGCCCGGCACCCCGAGGCCGATGTCGTCCAGGGTCACCTGCCGGTCCAGCCGGGCGGCGAGCACCTCGCAGATCAGGTCCGGCACCTGGCCGCGCGGCCGCTGGCCCTTCAACCAGCGCGCCACGGCGGTGTGTTCGTAGCGCAGGGTGAGTCCCCTGGCCCGGCCGGCCCGGTTCACCCGGGTGGCGAGGCCGGCGTGCGAGACGCCCGCTTCGTCGAGCAGGGCGTCGAGCAAGGTGTTGGGCTGCATGGCCGCTCCGGTCGCTCGGTGAACTCAGCGTAGCGGTGGCCGATTTCGTGCGGGGCGGAGTGGCGCGGAGTGGCCCCGTACGGGGGGAATCGGGTGCACGGGGTGTACGCGCGGAGGGTCCCGGAGGCCTGCGCGAGGATTTCGCACGGGGTGTGAACGAATCACCCGTTCTTCCGGCCCGCGCGCTCTGCCGCGCCCGTCCCGCCCCCGGTTGACTGTGCTTCTCGCCGCAAGGCGACGACCGGGCCGCCGGCTCCCCCTCGTACAGTGCGGCCGCCCGGTCCGCGTCGCCCGCCCCGCTGATCTGCCCGACACTCCGTGGCGGGGCGGGCGGCGCCGGTACCGTCCCCCTCCTCTCAGCAGTGGGGGGAGGGGGCGGTGCGGGGCCGGCGCAGCCCGGGTTCGGCGGGCTGCGCCGGCACCCTGGCACGGTCGTTCCGTACGACGAGGAGGGCGACGTCGTCGGCGAGCCGGCCGCCCGTGTGGTGCAGCAGCTCCGTCCGGACCCGGCGGACGAGCGCCGCGGGCGCCTCGCCGGGAGGCCCGGCCAGGGCGGTGTCGAGGGCGAAGAACCGGCCCCGGTGGTCCCGGGCCTCCTCCGCGCCGTCGGTGTGCAGGACGAGGGTCTCGCCGGGCAGCAGCCGGGCCGCCGTGTACGGCGTGAGGACGGCGGGCAGCGGCAGCACCCCGAGCGGGGGCAGCGGGTCGCCGACGGGCAGCCGCTGCGCCGTCCGGCCGAGGCGGTACGGGGCGGGGTGGCCGCAGTCGAACACGGCGAGCCGCCCGTCGGGCCCGATCTCCAGGAGCAGCAGGGTCACGAACTCCTCCGCCACCGGGTGCTCGGGGTCCGTCCCGGCCCGCGCCGGGTGCTCGTCCCGGGCCCGCTCGCGCAGGTGCCGCTCCAGGGCGCGCTCCAACCGCCGCAGCACTCCGGCGAGTTCGGGCTCGTCGTGGGCGGCCTCGCGGAAGCTGCCGAGCACCGCGACCACGGCGCCGAGCGCGGCGAGCCCGTGGCCCCGGACGTCCCCGACGACGATCCGCACCCCGTGGGGGGTGGCCACGGCCCCGTACAGGTCCCCGCCGACGGAGGCGCCCCGGGAGGCGGAGAGCTGCCCGGCGGCCAGGGTCAGCCCTTCGAGGCGGCCCGGCGGCGGCCGCAGCAGCACCCGCTGGGTGGCCTCCGCGACGGTCCGCGCCCGTGCCAGCTCGCGGGCGAGCCCGCGCCGGACGCCGAGGACGAGCGCGATGCCGACGGAGAGGAGGACGACGCTGGTGGCGATCCGCATCGGCAGCCCCGGCTCCCTGGCCGGCGGACAGGCGAACTTCCACGCCACGGCCACCGCGCCCCAGGCGGCGGGAAGAGCGAGCGGGGCCAGCCGGCGGAGCCGGGAGCCATCGGAGTCCAACGACCTCGTACGGATCATGCACGGCCCTTCCCGAGCCCCGACAGTGCCCGAAGGCCCTGCGGCACGCAGGTCCGCCCCTGCGGCCGCGTCGATTCTCCCGACCGCGCCCGCCCCCGCGGAACGCCCCCCGCCGATCTCACCCGAAGGAGTGAGCGCCCCCGGCGCGCCGCCCTTCGCCAGGGGTGCGCCATCGGCACGGGTGCGCGAACTCCGTACAGAGGCGCGTGGTTCGGGAAGGGAGCGCCGCTCCCACGAAGCGGATGCCGGCGGTTCGGGACCGCCCGTGCCCGTCACGCCCGAAGGCCCCTCGCCGGTCGTGGCGAGGGGCCTTCGGCGCGGCTCACCGTGCGGAGCGTCGCGCGGTCGCCGGGGAGGGGGCCCGGTTCAGCTGAGGGACTTGATGGTCTGCCAGCCGCCGGTGCCGACCTGGACGCTCGGGCCGTCAATGGGGCCGTGGATGTCGGCGCCGCCCTTGTAGAACTTCAGGGTGCCGTCGCCCGCGGTGGCCCAGGTGTCGGCGACGCCGTTGCGGTCGGCGTCGGCGGCCCCTGCGATCAGGGGCCGGAAGGAGGTGGTGTACCCGTGCCCGTACTCGGTGCGCTCGCTGAAGTTCTTTCCGTCGGGCAGTCCGGCGTAGTGGTACAGGATGCCGTCACGGGTGTCGCGGGCCAGCAGGTCGACGCGGCCGTCCTTGTTGGCGTCGCCGGGAGCGGCGAGGTCCATGACGCCCCAGCCGCCGGTGCCGATGGTGATCGGGGCGGAGACGGCCGGCTTGGCGCCGCTGGTGCCCGTGTAGAGGTAGAGCTTGTTGTCGTAGGAGGCGACGACGTCGGGGTGCCCGTCCTTGTTGACGTCACCGGGGACGACGATCCGGGTGGTGGTGGGCACGGTGGCGATCTTGACGGGGGCGGCGAGGGTGCCGTTGCCGCGGTTGGCGTAGACCAGCAGTTGGCCGCCGACGACGGCGACGACGTCCTCCGTGCCGTCACCGGTCCAGTCGCCGCGGTGCGCCACCGAGGCGCCGCTCCAGCCGCCGGTGCCGATCTGGATCCGGGAGCCGAGCGCGCCGGTGCCGGTGCCGGGGTACAGCCACAGCTTGCCGTCCTCGTCGACCGCGACGAGGTCCGGCTTCCTGTCGCCGTTCATGTCGCCGGGAACGGCGGGCGCCGCGCTCTGGCCGAGCTGGATCCGCGGAGTGGTGGCGCCGGTGTACGTGATGGCCTTGCCGTTGCTCTTGAGCAGCGCTTCGAGCTGGCCGATGCCCAGGTCGGGGTAGGTCTGCCTCAGCACGGCGAGGGCCCCGGCGACGTGGGGGGCGGCCATGGAGGTGCCGTTCTTCGTCCTGTAGCCGCCGCCGGGGACCGAGGAGACGATGCTCGTGCCGGGGGCCAGGAGGTCGAGCAGCGGTCCGCGGTTGGTGAAGGAGGAGAGCTGGTCCTCGTCGGTGGTCGAGCCGACCGTGATCGCGGAGGAGATGCAGCCGGGGGCGCTGACGGCGTCGGTGTAACCGTTGTTTCCGGCGGCGACGACCGTGGCGACGCCCGCTGCGCGCAGGGCGTCCACGACCGGCTTGCGGAGGTCCTGGTCGCAGGCCGTGGTCCAGCGTCCGCCGCCCAGGCTCATGTTGGCCGCGACGATGTCGGTCCCGGCCTTCTTCAGTGCGAGGACCTTCTCCAGGCCCTTGGCCTGGGAGCTGGTGAAGCTGGCCACGCACGGGCTCAGGCCGGCCCCGCAGACGTCCTCGGAGTCGAACTTGGAGAACACCTGGACGGCGATGACGTCCGCACCGGGTGCGACGCCGTACCGGGGCGCCCCGCTGAGGCCCGCTCCGTTGCCGGCGGCGATGCCGGCGACGTGGGTGCCGTGGGAGCAGTCGACGCCCGAGGTGGCGCACGGGCCGCTGTCGGCGTCGGCGCTGCCGGGGCCCTCCTGCGCGGGGGAGCCGTCGGGGCACAGGCTGCTGGAACCGGCGATCGGGTCGTTGTCGGAGAAGCACGCTTCGGCCTTCACCCGGCCCGAGAGGAACGGGTGGTCGACGGCGACGCCGGTGTCGAGGATCGCGACCGCGGTGCCGGCGCCCGTCTTCCCGGCGGCGACGGTCTGGTCGCCGCCGATCTTGGCGGTGGACTCGTTCAGCGCGGGCTTGACCGCGACGTCCTCGGTGACGCTGATGACGCCCGGCTTGGCATTCAGTTCTTCGAGACCCGCCCTGTCCACCCGGAGGGTGGTCATCGGCAGCGTGTCGTACGAGACGAGGGTCTGGCCCGCGTCGGCGACGGATTCCAGGTCGGTCCGCTGGGCGGTGACGACGTTGACGCGGACGGTGCCGCCGTTCTGCGTCTCGTCGAACAGCAGGGGGGCGACCGGACCGCCGTCCTCGGCGACGGAAGCGGTTCCGGACGACGGGCCGGCACCCGCCGGGGTGACGGTGGCCACCAGGGCAGCCGCCGCTGCTGCTGCGACGACGACCATGCCGCCTATGGGTCTCTTCAACTTCTGCTCCAGGAACGTGTGACAGGTGCGGGCGTGCACCGGGACGGAAGGATGTGGCCGGCCGCACGGGTGCGGGCCGGGGCGGGCGGAGCCCATGTGACGTACGGGCCCGTCGGAGAGACGGGGCCGGGGCGGAGGGGTCCCGCGCCCGGCCCCGTCGGCCAGGGCGCACCGGGTCCGGCCGGTGCGCCCGGGCGGTCGGTGCGCCGGGGGCGAGGCGCTGCCGCGCAGGACGGGTGCCCCTACCTCGTGGCGTTGGCGCCGTTCTTCGGGTCGCCGCCCCAGCGCTTGCTGCTCACGGCCTTGTAGTACGCCAGTGCGTAGGCGTTGCACGCCGGCCGCTTGGTGATGAAGTAGGCCTTGCAGCTGTAGGTCCTCATCGTGGTGTGGAAGGCGTTCTCGACGTTCGACTTCTTGCTGCGGTCGAGGTAGTACGCGTAGCCCTTGTACGTGTTGCCGATGAGGCCGTAACCGTAGTCGTGCATGTCACACGCGGTCCGGAAGTTGAAGCCGCCCGGCCGGCTGATGTTGGGGCCGGGGGTGCTGCAGCCGTCGTAGTTGATGCCCACGACCCAGTGCTTGGTCGGCGTCTGCTTCCAGTACGGGGACCTCCAGCCGTAGTGCGCGACCCAGGCGGCGCAGCCCTTCTTGAGGTACCACAGCCAGTCCGTCGCAGCGGAGCAGTGGCGCGGGTAGGCCTGCGGGTCGGTGATCTCACCGTTGACGAAGTCGGTCGCCGGCGGGCCGGCGGCGGCGGGGTCGTCGATCCCGGGGGCGCCCTGGAGCGGCGCGTTCGAGGCCGGACGCTCGGGGCCGACCGGGAGGACGTTCGGGGAGGCCGATCCGGCCGGGAACGCCAGGTCCCACTCGCCGTTGGACGGCGAGGCGACGGCGGAGACCCGCCCGGTGGTGTCGTACTCGTACGCGGAGGCGGTGTCGACGCCCGCGGCGGGGTTGGCCACCGTGCGGAGCAGGCCGGAGGCGTCGTACGAGTACCGGGCGAGCGTCTGCACCGTGGCGCCGTCGGTCAGGGTGATCTCCCTGGCGCGGCCCGCGTACTCGCCGGGCTTCGTGCCGGTGGCCGTCGTGGCGGTCGAGTACTTGACCGTCAGGAGGCGGGACGTCGTCTCCCCGACCTCGGTGTCCTTGATGGTGGAGATCCGGCCCGCGGTGTCGTACGTGACGGTGGAAAGGGCGTTGTCGGAGACGGTGCCCACGCCGGTGACGCGCCAGTTGTCGGCTCCTGAGCCCACCTGCTTCCAGGTGTAGGAGGGCGCCAGGTCGTTGTAGTCGACCGGGGTGCCGGCGTCGGTGTCGGCGGACAGGTCCTCGTCCGGGACCGACGTGGAGGCGTTGAGGGTCTCGGTGCCGGTGGACACCATCGTGCCCGTCGCCGCGTTGAACCTGGTGGTCTCGGTGAAGGTGTCGCCCTCGGGCGTCGTGTACTTCCGGACCCAGCCGCCGTCCGGGTAGTCGAGGCTGCTCTTCAGGCTGTACGTCGTCGCGGACTTCACGTTGAGATCGGTGACGACGACCGTGCCGCCCTTCAGCTCAAGCTTGCGGTTGAGCTGACCCCCCACGAACTCGGCTTCCCAACCCGGGCCGAAGACCCCCATGTCCTTGCGGGACACGGGCGCGGACTCCGGCTTCGAGACGCCGCCCGACTGGACGGAGACGGTGTGGCTGCGGCCCATCAGGCCGAAGGGCACATCGGTCTCGTAGATCTCGAACGCCTGGTCCGCGGTCGAGTAGACACCGGGACCGACCTGCTGGAGTTCGCCCCCCGCCAGCGGCGGATCGACGGCCGCGGCACCCGCCGCGGGCAGGGCCGCCGCGGGTGCCGCCCAGGACAGCTCCTGCGGGAGCAGCAGGGACAGGGACGCCACGGCCAGCACAGGAAGCGCATTTCTTCTGCGCACGAGTTCCCCCCTCGTGAAGAAAATGTGAAGATCCAAACGGATCGGTGTGGACGCTAGATCGAGATCGCCTCGCAGCGCAAGAGCCTTCTGGAGACTTCCGGTTGCGCGCTCGATCGCGTCCCAAGAGTTGACGATCTTGCGCTCTCTCCACATGAGTACGCGTACTCATGTGGAGAACGGACCTCTCCGGGAGGCTGACCGCATGACACACGCCTCCACGCTCAGCGGCCCGTTCGCCCGGCCCGGACGCGCCTTCGTGGTCGCCGCCCTCGCCTCCCTGGCCCTTGTCGGCTGCGGAGGGCAGGACGGGCCGGGTCCGGGTGCCGAGGCCGGGAAGGCGGGCACTCCGTCGTCGTCGGCCGAGCGAGCGGCGTTCGCGGCGATGCTCGACGAGGTCACCCGTCCGTGTCCTCCGCCCGGCACGGCCCCCGCCGCCCCGAAGCCGACCGGGGCGCAGCGGCAGCAGAGCCTCGCCCCGGGCGAGGCTCCCCCCACCGGCCCGATCGAGCCCGGCGCCCCCAGCGGGCCCGAGACGGTGCTGAATGCCCGCGACTGGTGCGCGAGCGTCCAGCACGAGCAGCGCATCGTCGAGGCGCTCCAGGCGGTCGCGAACCCCACCCCCGCGAACGTCCGCAAGACCCTGAACGGCCTCGGATACATCGACGAGCGCATCCACGGCCTCGAACAGGACGGCAGGACCACGCGCTTCCGACTCGACCTGCGGGAGGGCGGCGGCCGGCTCTGCGAGGTGGGCACGGCGGCGGGCGAGGCGACGGAGGTGACCGCGTGCGTGGCTCCCGCCACCGGTGCTTTCACCGTCGGGGAAACAGGGGACCAGCCCTCGTGAAGCCCTGACGGACGGCGGGTGCCGGCGTTTCCGGAAACGACGGAGGGCCGCCCCGGAGAGGATCTCCGGGGCGGCCCTCCTGGTGCCGCCGGGTGGCGCCGCGAGGTCAGGCGCCGCGCAGGACGGCGCCGGTGCGGTCGGCGGCCAGGGCGACGGCCGCGTCGCGGGCCGCGGAGGCCTCGTCGACCGTCAGGGTGCGGTCCGGGGCGCGGAACTTCAGTGCGTACGCCAGGGACTTGGTGCCCTCGCCGAGCTGGTCGCCGGTGTAGACGTCGAACAGCCGGATGGACTCCAGGAGTTCGCCCGCGCCCTCGCGCAGGGCGGCCTCGACCTCGGCGGCCGGGACGCCGTCGGCGACGACCAGGGCGACGTCCTGGGTGGCGACCGGGAAGGAGGAGATCCGGGGGGCCTTGAGGGGGCCCTCGGACGCCGCCTCGACCAGGTCGAGGTCCAGTTCCATGGCGCTGGTCCGGGCCGGCAGGCCGAAGGCCTTCACGACGCGCGGGTGCAGTTCGCCCGCGTGGCCCGCCGTGCGCTCCTCGCCGTCGACGACGACCAGCAGCTCGGCACAACGGCCCGGGTGCCACGGGCCGTACTGGCCCTGGCGCACGATCAGTTCGGCGCCGGCCTCGCGGGCGACCGTGCGGGCCGCCTCGACCGCGTCCGCCCAGTCGGACGGACGGCCCTTGCCCCACCAGCCGGCCTGCTCGCGCGCGCCGGCGAGGACGACGGCGACGTGCCGGGGCTGCGCGGGCAGGACCGCGTTGACCTCGGCGATCTCCTCGTCCGTGGGACGCCGGTCGACGCCGAGGCGGACGGCGACGCCCGGCCGCTCGCCGGCCAGGAAGACCAGACCGGTCTCGAAGAGCGCCAGGTCGTGGCTGCCCCGGCTGTCGTTGCGGCGCAGCGCCCCGAGCAGGCCCGGGAGCAGCGTCGTACGGAGCGCGGGCTCCTCGTCCGAGAGCGGGTTGACCAGCTTCACCAGCCGGCGGCGGGCGTCGTCCGCGTCGAGGCCGAGGTTGTCGAGGGCCTGCTCGCCGATGAACGGGTAGTTCAGCGCCTCGACGTAGCCGGCGCCGGCCAGGGCGCGGCCCACGCGGCGGTGGACGCGCTGGCGCTCGGTGAGCCCGCGGCCGGCCGGGGGCTTGGGCAGCGTGGAGGGCAGGTTCTCGTAGCCCTCCAGGCGGATGACCTCTTCGGCCAGGTCGTTCGGCTCGTTGAGGTCGGGGCGCCACGACGGCACGGTGACGACCAGCTCGTCCTGGCCGTAGACGTCGCAGCCGACCTCCTGGAGGCGCCGGACGACGGTCTCGCGGCCGTAGGCGACGCCCGCGACCTTGTCCGGGTGGTCCGCCGGGACGACGATCGTCCGGGGCGCGGACGGGGCCACGACCTCGGTGACGCCGGCCTCGGCCGTGCCGCCCGCGAGCAGCACGAGCAGGTCGACGGTGCGCTGCGCGGCAGCGGCGGCGGCCTGCGGGTCGACGCCGCGCTCGAAGCGCTTGGACGCCTCGGAGGACAGCTTGTGGCGGCGGGCCGTGCGGGCGATCGAGATCGCGTCGAAGTGCGCGGCCTCGATGACGACCTCGGAGGTGCCGGTGACGACACCGGTCTCCGGGTCGGTGACCGGGTCGGCGATCTCCGTGTTGGCGCCGCCCATGACGCCCGCGATGCCGATCGGGCCGCGGTTGTCGGTGATGACCAGGTCGGCGGCGTCCAGGACGCGCACGGTGCCGTCGAGCGTGGTGATCTTCTCGCCGGCCTCGGCGCGGCGGACCCCGATGGGGCCGTCGAGCCGGGTGCGGTCGTAGGCGTGGAGCGGCTGGCCGAGCTCCAGCATCACGTAGTTGGTGACGTCCACGGCCAGCGAGATCGGGCGCATGCCGGCCTTCTGGAGGCGGCGCTGGAGCCAGATCGGGGAGCGGGCCTCGGGCGCCAGGCCGACGACGGTGCGCGCGGTGAAGCGGTCGCAGCCGATCGGGTCGGTGATCTGGACCGGGTAGCCGTACGAGTTCGGCGCGGGCACGTCGAGCAGCGCCGGGTCGCGCAGCGGCAGGCCGTAGGCGGTGGCCGTCTCGCGGGCGACGCCGCGCATCGAGAGGCAGTAGCCGCGGTCCGGGGTGACGGCGATGTCGAGGACCTCGTCGAACAGCTCCAGGAGGACCGTGGCGTCGGTGCCGACCTCGTGCTCCGGCGGCAGCACGATGATGCCGTGCGTACCGTCGTCGCCCATGCCGAGCTCGTCGCCGGAGCAGATCATGCCCCGGGAGACGCGGCCGTACGTCTTGCGCTCGGCGATCCGGAAGTCACCGGGGAGCACGGCGCCGGGCAGCGCCACGACGACCTTGTCGCCCTCGGCGAAGTTCCGGGCGCCGCAGATGATCTCCTGGGGCTCGCCGGTGCCGTTGGCCTGCCCGACGTCGACGGTGCAGAAGCGGATGGGCTTCTTGAACTCCGTCAGCTCCTCGATGGTGAGGACCCTGCCGACCACCAGCGGGCCGGACAGGCCGGCGCCGAGCTGCTCGACGGTCTCGACCTCGAGACCCGCCGAAATGAGTTTGGCCTGCACGTCGCGGCCGGTCTCCGTCGCCGGCAGGTCGACGTACTCCCGCAGCCAGGAAAGCGGGACCCGCATCAGATCTCCATCCCGAACGGCCGGGTGAACCGGACGTCACCCTCGACCATGTCTCGCATGTCTTCGACGTTGTGGCGGAACATCAGCATTCGCTCGATGCCGAACCCGAAGGCGAATCCGCTGTACTTCTCGGGGTCCACGCCGCAGGCGACGAGCACCTTCGGGTTGACCATGCCGCAGCCGCCGAGCTCGATCCAGCCCTCGCTGCCGCAGGTGCGGCAGGGCCGGTCCGGGTTGCCGACGGACTCGCCGCGGCAGACGTAGCAGAGCATGTCCATCTCGGCGGACGGCTCGGTGAACGGGAAGAAGTTCGGGCGCAGCCGGGTCTTCATGTCCGGGCCGAAGAGCGCCTGGACCATGTGGTCGAGGGTGCCCTTGAGGTCGGCCATGGTGAGGCCCTCGTCGACGGCGAGCAGCTCGATCTGGTGGAAGACCGGGGTGTGCGTGGCGTCGAGCTCGTCGGTGCGGTAGACGCGGCCGGGGCACACGACGTAGACCGGGGGCTCCCGGTCGATGAGCGTGCGGGCCTGCACCGGGGAGGTGTGGGTGCGCAGGACGACGCCGGACCCGTCGCCGGTCGTGCCCTCGGGGCCCTCGACGAAGAAGGTGTCCTGCATCTGGCGCGCCGGGTGGTCCGGGACGAAGTTGAGGGCGTCGAAGTTGAACCACTCCGCCTCGACCTCGGGGCCCTCGGCGACCTCGTACCCCATGGAGACGAAGACGTCGGAGACGCGCTCCATGAGGGTGGTCAGCGGGTGGCGGGCGCCGGCCGGGACGCGGTCGTACGGCAGGGTGACGTCGACGGCCTCCTCCACGAGGACGCGGGCGTCGCGCTCGGCCTCCAGCTCGGCCTGGCGGGCGGCGAGCGCCTTGGAGACGACGCCGCGGGCCTGGCCCACGAGCTTTCCGGCGGCGGCCTTGGCCTGCGGGGGCAGGGCGCCGATCTCCCGGTTGGCGAGCGCCAGCGGCGAGGTGCCACCGGTGTGCGCGGTCTTCGCGTGCGCGAGCGCGTCGAGGTCGCCCGCGGCGGCGAAGGCGGCGAGCGCCTCGTCCCGCATGCGCTCGATCTCTTCCGGTTTCAGTGCCTCGACCTCAACCGGGTCGTACGACTTATTGGGTGCGGACATCTCTTCCCGTGCTTCCGTTGGCTTGGCTGGGCGGCCCCGCTCGACGTCAAGGGCGCAAACGTGCCAAAGGTCGAGTCTAACGGGGTGGGGGGACGCGAATGAGCCCGTGGGCAGGCCGGGCGGCTCCTGATCGTCCGAGGTCTCGCGGGGCGAGACGTCAGAGGAGGTGGGCCGGGGTGCCGACGGGCAGGGTAAATCGGAACTCGGCCCCGCCGCGGGGGCCCCGTCCGACGGTGATGGTTCCGCCGTGGGCCTCGACGACGCCCTTGACGATGTAGAGGCCGAGACCGGTGCCGCCGCGCTTGCTGCCCCGCCAGAAGCGGGTGAAGACGCGGCTCATGGACTCCTCGGGGATGCCGGGGCCCTCGTCGCTCACGGTGACCTCCGTCCCCTCTTCTCCGTCGTCGCCCGCCGTGGTGGGTGCCACCTCGATGGTGACGGTTCCCTCGCCGTGGCGCACCGCGTTTTCGAGGAGGTTCCCGAGGATCTGGTCGATCTTGTCGGGGTCGGCCCAGAGCGGGGGCAGCTGGGGCCTGATCCGTACGAAGAAGCGGTCCGGGGACTGGCCGCCGGTGGTGTGGGCGTGGACGTGCCGGCCGACGGCCGCCGCGATGTCGACGGGCTGGCGGCGTACCTCCAGGCGGCCGGAGTCGATCCGGGAGATGTCGAGGAGTTCGGCGATGAGCCGCTTGATGCGGCCGGCGTCGGCGTCGACGGTCTCCAGCATCAGCCGCTTCTGCTCGTCGGTGAACCGCTCCCACTTGTGGAGGAGGGTGGCGGTGAAGCCCTTGACGGAGGTGAGCGGGGAGCGCAGCTCGTGGGCGACGGTGGCGATGAGCTCGGCGTGGCTGCGCTCGGTGCGGCGGCGGGCCTCGGTGCCGCGCAGGGAGACGACGACCCGGCGGACGGGGCCGGTGGGGTGCTCGCGGACGTAGCGGGCGGAGACGAGGACCTCGCGGCCGCCGGGCAGGAGCAGGTTGCGCTCGGGCTGTCCGTTGCGGGTGGCGAGTCCGCCGTACGGGTCGGTCAGCGCCCACCAGCGGCGGCCCTTGAGGTCCTCCAGGGGCAGCGCCCGGTCGAGGGGGAGGCCGAGGGCCCGGTCGGCGGGGACGGCGGTGATGCGGGCGGCGGCGGCGTTGAAGCAGACGACGCGGCCGGTCCCGTCGGCGACGACGAGGCCGTCGGGCAGGTCGTCGGGGTGCAGCCCGGCGAAGCCGAAGGGGGCGGCGGGGACCGGGGCGTCCGTGGCGCCGGGACCGGGGTGCTTCGGGGTGTGCTGCTCGGGGCGTTTCGGGGCGTGCGGCTCGGGGCTCCGTGCTTCCGCGGAACCGTCCGTGCCGACCGTCATCCCCGTCCCCGCCCCTCCGTGTAGCGCAGTGGGCCCCCGAGTGCGTCACTCTACTGGGCGGGCGGGGCGGAATGGGGCCTTCCGGGGGCTCTCAGGGAGAGGTTCGGGGGCGCTGGGCGCGCGCGGAGGCGTACAGGCAGACCGCGGCGGCGGTGGCGAGGTTGAGGCTCTCGGCCTTGCCGTGGATCGGGACGCGGACGACGGCGTCGGCGAGGGCCCGGGTCTCCTCGGGCAGCCCCCAGGCCTCGTTGCCGAAGATCCAGGCGGTGGGCCCGCCCATGGTGCCGGCGTCGAGCTCGTCGTCCAGGTCGTCCCGCCCGGCCCCGTCGGCGGCGAGGATCCGTACGCCCGCGGCCTTGAGCCCGGCGACGGCCTGCTCGACGGGGACGCCGACGGCCACCGGCAGGTGGAAGAGCGAACCGACCGAGGCGCGCACGGACTTGGGGTTGTAGAGGTCGACGGACGCGTCGGTGAGGACGACGGCGTCGGCGCCGGCCGCGTCGGCGCAGCGCAGCACGGTGCCGGCGTTCCCGGGGTCGCGCACGTGGGCGAGGACGGCGACCAGCCTGGGGCGGGCCGCGACGATCTCCTCGAACGGCGAGTCGAGGAACCGGCAGACGCCGACGAGCCCCTGCGGGGTGACGGTCTGGGAGACCTCGGCGAGGACGGCGTCGGAGGCGTGGTGGACGCGGGCCCCGGCGGCGTGGGCCGCCTCGATGATGGCGGCGTACCGCTCGGCGGCCTCGACGGTGGTGAACAGCTCGACGAGGGTGGGCTCCCCGCCGGGTCCCCGGTGCTCGACGGCCTCGCGGACGGCCTGGGGGCCCTCGGCGATGAAGAGGCGGTCCTTGCCCCGGAAGTTGCGCTTGGCGAGCCGCCGGGCGGCGACGACGCGCGGGGAACGCGGGGAGATCAGCTCGGGGGTGACCATGGCGTGCGGCGGTTCTCTCTTCGGGGCCGGGGGCTGCGGGGGGCCGGGGACGGTCGCGGCCCGGTACGGCACGGGCACGAGGACGCGTCACGCGTGCGCCACGGGTACGGGCACGGCGCGGATACGGGTACGGCGCGGGCCGGGTGGTTCAGGGGGCCGACGCACCCGGACCCGCAGGCGCGTGGGCGACTGCGGGTCCGGGCGGAGGTACTGCGGCCTGGAAGATCAGGCGGCGGCCTTCGGGGCGTTGACGTCGGCCGGGAGGGCCTTCTGCGCGACCTCGACCAGCGCGGCGAACGCGTTGGCGTCGTTGACGGCCAGCTCGGCGAGGATCTTGCGGTCCACCTCGATGTTGGCGGCCTTCAGACCCTGGATGAGGCGGTTGTACGTCATGCCGTTCAGGCGGGCAGCGGCGTTGATGCGCTGGATCCACAGCTGACGGAAGTCGCCCTTGCGCTTCTTGCGGTCGTTGTAGTTGTAGACCAGCGAGTGGGTGACCTGCTCCTTGGCCTTGCGGTACAGGCGCGAACGCTGACCGCGGTAGCCGGAGGCCTGCTCGAGGATCGCCCGGCGCTTCTTGTGGGCGTTGACTGCCCGCTTGACGCGTGCCACTTCTTAACTCCTTGTAGCGGGGTCGTGGTGGTCCTCACACGACCCGGAAAACGGATGGGTCCCGGTCTGTGCCGGATGCCCTCGTCGCCGAGGGCGGGAGATCAGCTCAGATGCCCAGCATCTTCTTGATCTTGGCGGCGTCACCCGGGGCCATCTCGGCGTTGCCGGTGAGGCGACGCGTCAGCTTGGACGACTTGTGCTCGAGCAGGTGGCGCTTGCCGGCGCGCTCCCGCAGGATCTTGCCGGAGCCGGTGACCTTGAAGCGCTTCTTGGCACCGGAGTGCGTCTTGTTCTTCGGCATGGCGCCGTTCTCTCCTCGTCAGTGGCGCTCCCCCCGGTGCGGGCACCGGTCGGCGGGGAGCGTCATTCTTCGATTGGGTGGGAACCGGGCGGAACCCGGGGGCCGCCTGCGGGGCAGCCCCCTCGGATCACGCCTCGGCGTTCTCGGCCGGGGTCTCCGGGGCGGTCGCCTCGGGGGCCTCGGCGGCGGCCTCGGACGAACCGCCCTGGCGCTCCGCCTTGCGCGCGGCCTGGGCCTCGCGCGCCTCGGCCATGGCCTCGGTCTTCTTCTTGTGCGGACCGAGAACCATGATCATGTTCCGGCCGTCCTGCTTCGGGTTGGACTCGATGAAACCGAGTTCCTGGACGTCCTC
This sequence comes from Streptomyces bikiniensis, assembly GCF_000716625.1. Taxonomy (NCBI): domain Bacteria; kingdom Bacillati; phylum Actinomycetota; class Actinomycetes; order Kitasatosporales; family Streptomycetaceae; genus Streptomyces; species Streptomyces bikiniensis. The sequence goes on from NZ_JNXJ01000038.1 coordinate 51,327, forward strand.
GGCGAGGCGCTGCAGGAGTCGGTAACCGAGTTCGGGCCGGGACTGCTCACGACCACGGAACATGATCGTGATCTTGACCTTGTCGCCCTGCTTGAGGAACCGTACGACGTGACCCTTCTTGGTGTCGTAGTCGTGCGGGTCGATCTTCGGCCGGAGCTTCATCTCCTTGATGACCGTGTGCGCCTGGTTCTTGCGCGCCTCACGGGCCTTCATGGCCGACTCGTACTTGAACTTCCCGTAGTCCATGAGCTTGCACACGGGCGGGCGGGCGTTCGCCGCGACCTCGACCAGGTCGAGGTCGTACTCCTGAGCGAGCTCCAGGGCCTTGGCAAGCGGCACAATGCCGACCTGCTCGCCGCTGGGGCCGACAAGACGCACCTCGGGAACGCGAATCCGCTCGTTGATGCGGGGCTCGGCGCTGATGGATCCTCCTCGGTAGCACCACGCGACCGCCTTGGCGGACGGACACGTCACGTGAAACAGTTGAGACCAACCGGGCCGGTACATGAAAAATGCCCCGGACGGTACACAGGCGGGGCTCCACGGAAACCGGAGCACCGCCGCGATGGCCGCGGGGCGCGCATTCGGGCGGTTCCATCGTCCGTACGGAACGATGGGGACCGCCTGACCGGTGACCCGCCACCCGCGAGGGTGGTCAGGTGGGAGTACGGAGCCTCCACTTGTGGGCCGGACACAGAGATGTCCGGCCGGTCGTTACACAAGGTTAGCAGGACCCGTCCCGGTTCGCGAACGGGGACGGCCGCTCCCCGCACGGGACGGACCGGCATATCGTGTGGGGCATGAGCGAGACGCCCCAGAACGAGTCCCCCGACTCCTCCGACACCCCCGACTTCGAGGCCATGACCCGCGACATCGCCGAGGTCCCGGCGGTCGAGGTGATCGTGACCGTCGCCGTCAACCTGATGAGCGCCGCCGCGGTGAAGCTCGGTCTCACCGAGGAGGGCGACAAGCACAAGGACCTCGACGAGGCCCGCAAGCTGGTGCACGCGCTCGCGGGGCTGCTCGACGCCGGCGCGACGGAGGTGTCCTCCTTCCACGCCGCGCCCCTGCGGGACGGTCTGAAGTCCCTCCAGCTCGCCTTCCGCGAGGCCTCCCTGATCCCGGACGAGCCGGGCCAGGGGCCGGGCGAGAAGTACACGGGGCCGGTGTACGGCTAGGACCCCGTCGCGGGGGTACGGGGGTCGCCCCCCGGAAGACAACAGCCACGGGGCCGGTGTACGGCTAGGACCCCGTCGCGGGGGTACGGGGGTCGCCCCCCGGAAGACAACAGCCGCGAGGCCGGTGTACGGCTAGACGTTCTCTTCGTCGTTCTTCACGTAGAAGGGCTCGCCCGGAGGCGTGGCCGAGGCCGGCAGGAGCGCCAGGTCGAGGCCCCGCACCAGGCGGGCCCTCAGTGTTTCGTCGGCGGCCAGGGCGCGCGCCACGCGCCGGGCGGCGTCCGCCGGGGAGGCGTCCCCGGCGAGAACCAGGGCGAGGGTGCCGTCGGCGGTGCCGGGGCCCAGGTGGGCGCGGAGCACGGCGGGCTCGGCGGCGACGGCGGCCCGGACCGCCTCCCGTACGGCGGGGTCGTCGAGCGGGTCGGCGCTGGCGCGGCCCTCGGCGAGGGCCAGCAGGGCGGGGCCGGTGACCTGGTACGGCACGGGGCCCGCGAGGTCGAGGAGGAGGGTGTCCGCCTTCTCGTGCGCGACGGCCTGGAGCGCCTGGTGCAGCGGGACGGCCACGGGCCGGGCCTGCGGGTCCCAGAGGGCGAGCGAGGCGGTCGAGGTGAAGGCGGGCAGGGCCCGCCGGTCGCCGGCCGTGAGGGTGGGGACCGCCATGTCGCTGGTCTTCTCGCGGCGCAGGCCGTTCTCGTCGGTCTCGACCTCGCCGAGGACGGCGACCACGGGGACGAGGAGACGGGCCCCCCGGAGCGCTTCGAGGACGGGTCCGTGGGCGGTTCTGTCCTCCGCCCAGGCCGCGAGGGCCGCGGCGAGCCGCGGGTCGGCGGTGCCGTCGTCGTCGGAGAAACCGGGGTCCGGGATGTTCTTGAGCGCCACGCCCCGAGCCTAGTCCCCGGGCCGGTGCGCCCGGCCCGCCGGGTGCGGTGGGGTCGGCCGTCGCGGTGGGGTCAGCCGTCGCGGTGGGTGCGGCGGAGGGCCACGGCGGTGAGGAGCAGCAGGGCGCCGAGGCCGCCGAGGAGCGGGGCGAGCAGGCCGAAGGAGCGGGGCTCCTCGGCGGGGGCGGTGGGGCCGGGCCCGAAGTGACGCCCCCGGTAGCCGGTGGCGGCGTTCTTCGGGTCGCCGCCCTTCAGCCGGGCGCCCGCCTCGATCGCGGCGGCCGGGTCGACCGTCCCGTACCCCTTGGCGTCGCTGCGGCCGCCCTCCGGCCGGCTGCGCGCGGTGTCGATGAGGAGGGTCTTGACCTGGGCCGGGGTGAGGCCGGGGTGGGCGGACCGGACGAGGGCCACGGCGCCGGAGACGAACGCGGCGGCGGCGCTGGTGCCCCAGCCCTCGTAATAGCGGCGGTCGGGGTAGGCCATGACGATGTCGACGCCGGGGGCGCTGACGGTGGCGTACCAGCGGCGGGTGGAGAAGGAGGCGCGGGTCCCGTAGCGGTCGACGGCGGTCACGGCGATGACGCCGGGGTAGGCGGCGGGGTACGAGGCGTGGTCGCCCTTCTCGCCGCCGTTCCCGGCGGAGGCGACGACGGCGACCCCCTTGGACAGGGCGTACTGGACGGCGGCGTCCTCGCCCGCGTCGGGGTGGGCGGACTCGGAGTCGTCGCCGAGGGAGAGGTTGATGACGTCGGCGCCGTGGTCGGCGGCCCAGCGGATGCCCTGGGCGAGGGCGGTGCCCCGGCTCTTGCGGGCCTTGTCGCGGGCCTTGTCGGAGGACTCCAGGATGACCCGTACGGGCAGGATCTCGGCCCCGGGGGCGATGCCGAGGACGCCGTCCTCGCCGTCGGGGCCGTGGCCGTGCCCGGCGATGATCCCGGCCATGGCGGTGCCGTGCTGGGCCCAGGCGCGGTCGCCCCGGGCGGCCCCGAAGCCGATGAGGTCGCGACCGGGCAGGACGGAGCCCTCCAGGTCGGGGTGCTCGGCGTCGACGCCGGTGTCGAGGACGGCGACGGTGATCCCCTCGCCCTTGGTGGTGCGCCAGGCCTCGGTGGTGCGGAGGGCTTCGAGGCCCCACTGCCGGGCCCGGATGGTGTCGGCGTGCGCGGGTGCGGTGGTGGCGGGCAGGACGGAGAAGGCGGCGGCGAGCAGGACGGCCGCGCCGCCGCGCGCCCGCCGGCGGACGGATCGGTTCACCGGGCCTTCTTCTCCTTCGCCGCCGCGGTGGCGGTCGTGCGCAGCAGGCGTTCCAGTCGCTCGGTGATGCCCTTGGCCTCGTGGCCGAGGCCGGACTGGGCGACGGCGTCGGTGCGGCCCTTGGCGGTGGCCTCGTCGGCGGGCCGGGGGGCGTCGACGGTCCGCCCGTCGGCGAAGCCGGAGACGGCGGTGACGACGACGGGGAGGTCGGCGGGGGCGCTCGTCCACCAGCTCGCGCGCTGCCGGTCGCCGAAGCGGGCGGCGACGGTGGTGGGGCCGGAGAGGGCCGGGGGGAGGTCCCGGCCGAGGCGGGCGGTGAGGCCTTCTCCGAGGGCGCGCTGCGCGGTGGCGTCGGCGCGGGTGAAGACGAGGCCGACGGTGATCACGCTGCTGGCGGTGGCGTCGGTGTACGTGGCGCGCAGGACGCGCTCGCAGCCGAGCGGCTCGACGGCGGCGAGCAGGCCCTTGGCGAGGACGGTGGGCGAGCAGGGGGCGTCCGGGGCGACGACGATCCGGGTCCAGGTGCGGTCGGCGGCGCCGGGGCCGGCGCCGGGGCCGGGGAGGGTGCGGGGGAAGAGGGCGTCGACGGGGGCGTTGTGCCAGAGCTCCCGGGCCTCGGCGTACCCGGCGGGTTCGGCGGGCTTCCCGGGTTCGGAGGCCGCCAGCCACACCCCGGCGAGGGCGCCGCCGATGAGCCCGGCCCCGAGCACGGCGCAGGCGGCGGCCGCGGCCGTCCGCCCGGTGCTCCGCCGCTCCCGGACGGGCCGCAGCCGCGTGGTGGTCTCGACGGGCGCCTCGGGCGGCAGGGCGTAGGGCGCCGGTACGAAGGGGGTGGGGGGTGCGGGGGGCCTCGGCGCCCCCGCACCCGGTGAGGGCGGCGCGACCCGCGGCTGTGCCGGTACGGCGGGCCTGGACGCCGGACGGGGCGGAGCGGCCGGGCGCGCCGGGCCGGTCCGCGGGCCGGTGGCACCCTGCGCGGGCAGGGACTCCGCGGGACGGATCGGACGGAGGCGGGCCGTCGTCTCGACGGCGGGCGGATCGGTGGCGGCGGACACCGGGCGCCCGGAAACGGAGCTTCCGACGGGGCCGGGCACCGCCGGACGGCCGGGGGCCGGGTTACCGGCGGGGCGCGGCGGCACCGAGTGCGCGGGAGCCGGACCGGCAGGACCGGGAGGCGTCGGACGGACGGGGGCCGGGCTGCCGGCGGGGCGCGGCGGCACCGAGTGCGCGGGAGCCGGACCGGCGGGACCGGATGACACCGGACGCGCGGGAGCCGGGCTTCCCGCAGGGCGCGGCGGCGCCGAAGGGCCGGAAACCGAGTTCCCTGCAGGGCCGGGCATCCCCCGACGCGCGGGAGCCGGGCTTCCGGCAGGGCGCGGCGGCGCCGAAGGGGCGGGAGCCGAGCCGGCGGGCCCGGGGGACGTCGGACGGGCGGGGGCCGGACCGGCAGGACCAGGGGACGTCGGACGGGCGGGAAGCGGGTTTCCGGCGGGCCTCGGCGGTGTCGGGTGGCCGGAGGGCGAGTCGGTGGTGGCGGGTGGCGCCGACTGCCCGGGGGTCGAGCCGGTGGGGCCGGACGGCGCCGGGCCGGCGGGAGCCGGTGGCACCGGGTTTCCGGTGGGGCCGGGGCGGCCGGGGGCCGGGTTCTCCACGGGGGCGGGCGGCGTCGGGTGGGGTGGGAGGAGGAGGTCGGTGATGCGGGAGGGCGTGGGGCGGTGCTCGCTGGTCATCCCCGTCTCCCGCTCGTGTCGACAATGCCCGTCACTCTACGGGCTGTTCCCCGCCGTACGGGAACCCAGGGGCTACCCACCCGTAAACCCGTCTGGCAAGCTCGGGCCATGACTCCCCGTGCCGGCGACCGGGCCCGTTACGACCGGGCCACCGCTCATCTCGACGCGCCCGTGGCGATCGTCGACCTCGAAGCCTTCGACGCCAACGCGGCGGACCTCGTGCGCCGGGCCGGGGGCAAGCCCATACGGGTGGCCAGCAAGTCCGTGCGGTGCCGGGCGCTCCTGGAGCGGGCGCTCGCCCGGGAGGGCTTCGCCGGGATCATGTCGTTCACGCTGGACGAGTCGCTGTGGCTGGCCCGGGCCGGGTTCGAGGACGTCCTGCTCGCGTACCCGTCGGCGGACCGCGCCGGGTTCGGGGAGCTGGCGCGGGATCCGAAGCTCGCCGCCGCCGTGACCGTGATGGTGGACGACGTGGCGCAGCTCGACCTGATCGACGCCGCCCGCGCGGGCGGCACGGAGGAGGTCCGGGTCTGCCTGGAGCTGGACACCGCGCTCAGCCTGCTCGGCGGCCGGATCCGGATCGGCGCCCGCCGCTCCCCGCTGCGCGAGCCCGCCGAGCTGGCGGAGCTGGCCCGCTCGGTGGTGCGGCGGCCGGGGTTCCGGCTGGTCGGGATCATGGCGTACGAGGGGCACGTCGCCGGGGTCGGGGACGCGGTCGCGGGCCGGCCGCTGCGGTCGCGGGCGGTCCGGCTGATGCAGTCCGCCGCCCGCAGGGAGCTGGCGGAGCGCCGGGCGGTCGTGGTGCGGGCCGTGCGGGCGGTGGCGCCGGACCTGGAGTTCGTGAACGGCGGCGGCACCGGCAGCGTGCAGCACACGGCCGCCGAGGACGCGGTGACGGAGATCGCCGCCGGTTCGGGGTTCTTCGTGCCGCGCCTCTTCGACCACTACACGTCCTTCAGCGGCCGGCCCGCCGCGCTCTTCGCGCAGCCGGTGGTCCGGCGGCCCGGCGTCGGCGTGGTGACCGTGCTCGGCGGCGGCTATCCGGCCTCCGGGGCGGCGGGTCCGGACCGGCTGCCCGTGCCGTACCTGCCGGAGGGGCTGCGGTACGACCCGCGGGAGGGGGCCGGCGAGGTGCAGACCCCGCTGCTCGGCTCGCCGGCCGACGACCTGCGGATCGGCGACAAGGTGTGGTTCCGGCACGCGAAGGCCGGCGAGCTGTGCGAGCGGTTCGAGAGCCTGCACCTGGTCGAGGGCGACCGGATCACGGCGACCGTGCCCACGTACCGGGGCGAGGGCCGCACCTTCCTCTAGGGCCTGCTGGTCAGGGGCTACGGGTGCACCGTGTCCTCCTGGTCCGGGATCACGCTGCCGTCGGCGCGGCGGACCGGACCCGCTGTGCCGTCGGCCGCCGTGTGGCCGGTGGTGGCGCAGGGGTACGGGCCGGCCTTGCGGGCCTTCGGCTCGATGAACATGGGGTTCACGAGCCAGCGCCCGTCGCCGTTCTCGTACGCCCGGCACATCAGCTCGTCCTTGTTGCGGTTGAGGACCAGGCGGAGGCCCGTGGCGTCCCGCAGGAAGGAGACGTCGGTGTCGGAGTCCCCGGCGGCGAGGACCTGGCGGCGGGAGGCGGGCTGGACGCGTTCGGCTGCGGGGCCCCGGACGCCGAGGATCTCCTGGTTGATCCAGCAGCGCTTGCCGTCGATGTAGGTGATCATCGTGTCCTCGCCGTCGCGGACGGTTCCGCAGCCCTTGAAGTGGGCGGTGAGCCGGCCGTGCTCGGTGGTGTTGCGGATGCCGATCGCGTGCGAGGGGTCGATGCCGATGCCCCGGGCCCAGACGTCGACGACGGGTTCGGGCGAGGCGGAGACGATCCAGACGTCGAAGCCGGCCCGCCGGAGCGTGTGGATCAGGTCGCGCTGCTGGTCGTAGTGGCGGATCCAGCCGGTGACGCGGGCGGTGCCGACCCGCTGGGTGGCGCCCTGCGGGGCGGCGAGGTTCTCGGCGCGGGCGGCGGCCGCGAAGGACTCCACCTCGCGGGTGGTCCAGCCGCGCAGGAGCTGGGCCAGCCAGGCGTACCGGGGTTCCGTGCGGCGGTGGTCGAAGCCGGCGAAGGCGGCCGCGCCGCCGGTGGTGGCGCCGTCGGAGTAGACGGAGCGGATCTCGTCGGCGCAGCGGGTGTCGGTGGCGGTGGGCAGGGTGCGCACGCCGGTGGGGCAGGCCGCGCGGAGGGCGGTCGTGGCGGCGGGGGTGAGGTGGCGGCTGGTGGCGGACCAGTCGTCGTTCCGGGGCGGGCGGACGCGGTCGTTGCGCAGGAGCCAGTACAGGGTGGCGTCGCCGACGTCGTTCTTGATGACGGTGTTGTCCCAGTCGAAGACGGCGAGGGGCTTCCCGCCCTTCGTTCCGCCGTCGGCGCAGTGGGTGGCGATCAGGCGGTCGAGCCGGGCCTTGTTGTCCCCGTACCAGCCGGTGGAGACGTTCAGGGTGGGGCACGGGCGGTGCTTCGCCTGTGCCGGGACGGCCGGGACGAGGGTGGCCGCGGCGAGGGCGAGCGCGGCGACGGCGGCGGACGTGCGGAGGCGGTGGTTCACGGACACGCTCCTGTCGGTACGCGGACAGCCGGGCGCCTTGCGACGCCCGGCTGTCGGAGGGGTGGCTGCTGGAGGGGTGGCTGCTAGAGGGGCGTCACGTACGCGCCCGCGATGCCGCCGTCCACGAGGAAGTCGGTGGCGTTGACGAAGGAGGAGTCGTCGCTGGCGAGGAAGGCGACGGCGGCGGCGATCTCGTCGGCCTCGGCGAACCGGCCGACGGGGATGTGGACGAGGCGGCGCGCGGCCCGCTCGGGGTCCTTGGCGAACAGCTCCTGGAGGAGCGGGGTGTTGACGGGCCCGGGGCACAGCGCGTTGACGCGGATGCCCTCGCGGGCGAACTGGACGCCCAGCTCGCGGGACATGGCGAGCACGCCGCCCTTGGAGGCGGTGTAGGAGATCTGGCTGGTGGCGGCGCCCATGACGGCGACGAAGGAGGCGGTGTTGATGATGGAGCCCCGGCCCTGGCGGCGCATGTAGGGCAGGGCGGCCTTGCAGCAGAGGTAGACGGAGGTGAGGTTGACGTCCTGGACGCGCTTCCAGGCCTCCAGGCCGGTCTCCAGGATGGAGTCGTCGTCGGGGGGCGAGATGCCGGCGTTGTTGAAGGCGACGTCCACGGAGCCGTAGGTGTCGAAGGCGGTCCTGAACAGCGCCTCGACCTGCTCGGGGTCGGTGACGTCGACCCGTACGAAGGTGCCGCCGACCTCTTCCGCGGCGGCCTTGCCCGCGGTCTCGTCGATGTCGCCGCAGACGACGTTCGCGCCCTCGGAGGCGAGGCGGCGGGCGGTGGCGAGGCCGATGCCGCTGCCGGCGCCGGTGATGACGGCGGTGCGGCCGACCAGACGGCGGCAGATGATCTCTTCGGTGGTCATGCGGTTCAGGCCTCCGTGCTGAGGAAGACGTTCTTGGTTTCGGTGAAGGCGGTCAGGGCGTCGGGGCCGAGTTCGCGGCCGAGGCCGGACTGCTGGTAGCCGCCGAACGGGGTCCAGTAGCGGACGCTGGAGTGGGAGTTGACGGAGAGGTTGCCGGCGCGGACGGCGCGGGAGACGCGCAGGGCGCGGCCGAGGTCCCGGGTCCAGATCGAGCCGGACAGGCCGTACTCGGTGGCGTTGGCGAGGCGGACCGCGTCGGCCTCGTCCTCGAAGGGGAGGACGACGGCGACGGGTCCGAAGACCTCCTCGACGGCGCAGGGGGCGTCCTCGGGCAGGCCGGTGAGGACGGTCGGCGGGAACCAGAAGCCGGGTCCTTCGGGGGCCTTGCCCCGGATGCCTTCGAGGGTGTCGGGGACGTAGGAGCGGACCCGGTCGAGCTGGGCGCGGGAGATCAGCGGACCCATCTGGGTGCGTTCGTCGGCGGGGTCGCCGACGACGATCTCCTCGACGGCGGGGGCGAGGAGTTCCAGGAAGCGGTCGTACGCGCTGCGCTGGACGAGGATGCGGGTGCGGGCGCAGCAGTCCTGACCGCTGTTGTCGAGGAAGGACATCGGAGCGGCGGCGGCCGCGGCTTCGAGGTCCGCGTCGGCGAAGACGACGTTGGGGCTCTTGCCGCCGAGTTCGAGGGTGACCCGCTTCACCCGTTCGGCGCACTTGGCCATGATGGCCCTGCCGACCCGGGTGGAGCCGGTGAAGACGATCTTGGCGACGCCGGGGTGTTCGACCAGGGCGTTCCCGGCGACCGGGCCGGTGCCGGGGAGGACCTGGAAGAGGCCTTCGGGCAGGCCCGCCTCCAGGGCGAGTTCGGCGAGGCGGAGGGCGGTGAGCGGGGTGGTCTCGGCCGGTTTGAGGATCACGGCGTTGCCGGCGGCGAGGGCGGGGGCGGTGGCCCAGGCGGCGATCGGCATGGGGAAGTTCCAGGGGGCGATGACGCCGACGACCCCGAGGGGTTCGAGGATCGTGACGTCGAGGCCGCCGGCCACCGGGATCTGGCGCCCGTTGAGGCGTTCCACTCCCCCGGCGGAGAATTCGAGCAGGTCGCGGACGTTGTCGGCCTCCCAGCGGGCGTTGCCGAGGGTGTGGCCGGCCTCGGTGACCTCCAACCGGGCCAGTTCCTCGGCGTGTCCGTCGACGGCGGCGGCGAAGCGGCGGAGGAGCCGGGCGCGGTCGGCGGGGGCGGCGGCGGCCCAGCCGCGCTGGGCGGCGGCGGCCCGGGTGACGGCGGCGTCGACGTCGGCGGGGGTGGCCGCGGGGACGTCGGCGACGTGTTCCTCGGTCGCCGGGTTCAGTACCTGGAGCAACTCTTTCCTCACAAGCGTTCGCCTCACAAGCGTTCGAAGGAGCGGCGCAGTTCCCAGTCGGTCACCGCGGCGTCGAAGGCGTCGAGTTCGACGCGGGCCATGTTGCGGTAGTGGGCGACGACCTCGGGGCCGAAGGCGGCCTTGGCGATCTCGCTGGTCTCCCAGAGCTCGGCGGCCTCGCGCAGGGTGGTGGGGACGTGGGCGTAGTCGGCGGCGTAGGCGTTCCCCGTGCAGGGCTCGGGCAGTTCGAGGCGCTGCTCGATGCCGTGGAGTCCGGCGGCGACCAGGCCGGCGACGGCGAGGTAGGGGTTGACGTCGCCGCCGGGGAGGCGGTTCTCGAAGCGGGTGGAGCGTCCGTGGCCGACGACCCGGAGGGCGCAGGTGCGGTTGTCGTGGCCCCAGGCGACGGCGGTGGGGGCGAAGGAGCCGGGCTGGAACCGCTTGTAGGAGTTGATGTTGGGGGCGTAGAGGAGGGAGAAGTCGCGGAGGGCGGCGAGCTGTCCGGCGAGGAAGTGCCGCATGGTCTCCGACATGCCGTGCTCGTCGTCCCCGGCCATCACGTTCTCCCCGGCGGCGTTCTGGAGGGAGAGGTGGATGTGGCAGGAGTTGCCCTCGCGCTCGTTGTACTTCGCCATGAAGGTGAGGGAGCAGCCCTCCTGGGCGGCGATCTCCTTGGCGCCGGTCTTGTAGACGGCGTGCTGGTCGCAGGTGGTGAGGGCCTCGTCGTACTTGAAGGCGATCTCGTGCTGGCCGGGGTTGCACTCGCCCTTGGCGGACTCGACGGTGAGTCCGGCGGCGGTCATCTCGTTGCGGATGCGGCGCAGCAGGGGTTCGACGCGGCCGGTGCCGAGGACGGAGTAGTCGACGTTGTACTGGTTGACGGGGGTGAGGCCGCGGTAGTTCGCGTCCCAGGCCCGCTCGTAGCTGTCCTTGAAGACGATGAACTCCAGCTCGGTGCCGACGTGGGCGGTGAGCCCGTGTTCCGCGAGGCGTTCGAGCTGGCGGCGGAGGATCTGGCGGGGCGCGGCGGTGACGGGGGTGCCGTCGGCCCAGGCGAGGTCGGCCGTCACCATGGCGGTGGCCTCGTTCCAGGGGACGCGGCGGAGGGTGGTGAGGTCGGGGTGCATGGCGAAGTCGCCGTAGCCGCGGTCCCAGGAGGACATCTCGTAGCCGTCGACGGTGTTCATCTCGGTGTCGACGGCCAGGAGGTAGTTGCAGCCCTCGGTGCCGTGGCCGAGGACGTCGTCCAGGAAGAACTGCGCGGCGAACCGCTTGCCCTGGAGCCGCCCCTGCATGTCGGGGAAGGCGAGGACTACGGTGTCGATCTCTCCGCTCGCGACGAGGGCGCGCAGCTCCTCGACGCGGAGCGGGGGTGTGCGGTCTGCCACGGGATTGCTCCTCCTTCGGCCTGCCGGGAACCATAAGGTATTGCGCAAGACCATTGCTTGGGAAGTGCCGGCGGAAAGGAAACGAGAACGTGGCCAGTACGAGTGAATCGGCGGACCGGTTGACGCCCGTGCTGCGGCCGGTGCGGGCGGGCAACGGGTTCGAGGAGGCCCTGGAGCAGATCCTCCAGGTGGTGCGGCTCGGCCTGGTGCCGGACGGGGAGCGGCTGCCGGCCGAGCGGGAGCTGGCCGAGCGGATGGGGATCAGCCGGGTGACCCTGCGCGAGGTCCTGAAGGTCCTCCAGGAGCAGGGGCTCGTGGAGAGCCGGCGCGGCCGGTACGGCGGGACGTTCGTGCTGCCCCGGACGCGGACGGGCGACGAGGACGAGCTGCGCCGCCGGATCGCCTCGGTCGACGTGGAGGACACCCTGCGCTTCCGGGAGGTCCTGGAGGTGGGGGCCGCCGGGCTGTGCGCCGCCCACGGCCTGGACGCGGCGGGCGCCGGGCGGCTGCGGTCCGCCCTCGCGGCGACCCACGACGCCCCGCTCGGCGACTACCGGCGCCAGGACACCCTGCTCCACCTCACGCTCGCGGAGCTGTCGGGCTCGCCGAGCCTGACGGCCCGGTACGCGGCGGTCCGGGCGACGGTGAACGACCTGCTCGACTGCATCCCGCTGCTCGTGCGGAACCTGGAGCACTCCCAGCACCAGCACACCGCGCTCGTGGAGGCGGTCCTCGACGGGGACGCGGACGCGGCGCGCGAGGTGATGCGGGAGCACTGCGCGGGCACGGCGGCGCTGCTGCGGGGCTTCCTGACGTGAGCGGCGGGGCTTTCCGGGTGAGCGGCGCCCGGGCCGCACGGAGGGCCCCCGTAACCCGAAAGTAACGCACGGGGGTTGCGTTCCCGCCAGGACCGACGCAAAGGTATGGCGTCAATCCATTGGGCCCGTTGCGGGGAGCTGACGCTGCCATGACGCTCGAAGACACGACCGGGAGCACGTCCGGGAAGACACCCGGGGACGGGGAGGCGCCCGGGAGCGGCGCCCCGCCGGAGGACGACTACCTGAAGCGGCGGGCGCTGCGCCGCGGCAGCGCCGGCTGGCTGCTGCTCACCGGCCTCGGCGTCGCCTACGTCGTCTCCGGGGACTTCTCCGGCTGGAACATCGGCCTGTCGAAGGGCGGCTTCGGCGGGCTCGCCGTCGCCACCGTCCTGATGGGCGCGATGTACGCCTGTCTGGTCTTCGCGCTCGCCGAGCTCTCCGCCATCCTGCCCACGGCGGGCGGCGGCTACGGCTTCGCCCGCCGGGCGCTCGGCACCTGGGGCGGCTTCCTCACCGGCACCGCGATCCTCATCGAGTACGTCCTCGCCCCCGCCGCGATCTCCCTCTTCATCGGCGACTACGTCGAGTCCCTGGGGCTCTTCGGCCTGGAGTCCGGCTGGCCGGTCTATCTGGTCTGCTTCGCGCTCTTCATCGGGATCCACCTGTGGGGCGTGGGCGAGGCGCTGCGGTTCAGCCTGGTCGTGACGGCGATCGCGGTCGCGGCCCTGGTCGTCTTCGCGTTCGGCGCGTTCACCGACTTCCACGTGGACGGCCTGAACGACATCCCGGTGGACGGCGAGGCGTTCGGCTCGAACTCCTGGCTGCCGTTCGGCCTGCTCGGGATCTGGGCCGCGTTCCCCTTCGGCATGTGGTTCTTCCTCGGCGTCGAAGGGGTGCCGCTGGCCGCCGAGGAGGCGAAGGACCCGGTCCGGTCGATGCCGAAGGCGCTGGCGATCTCGCTCGGCGTCCTGGTGCTGCTCGCCGTCATGACCTTCTTCGCCGCCACCGGGGCGCGCGGCGCGGCCGCCGTCCAGGAGGCCGGGAACCCGCTGGTCGTGGCGCTCCAGGGCGACGGGGAGCCGACGGCGCTCAGCCGGTTCGTGAACTACGCGGGCCTGGCCGGCCTGGTCGCCTCCTTCTTCTCCCTCATCTACGCGGGATCGCGCCAGCTGTTCGCCCTCTCCCGGGCGGGCTACCTGCCCCGCTTCCTCTCCCTGACCAGCCGCCGCAAGTCGCCCTACCTGGGGCTCCTCGTCCCGGGCGCGATCGGCTTCGCCCTCGCGGCCGGGACCGGGGACGGGGCGCGGATGCTGAACATCGCGGTCTTCGGCGCCACCATCTCGTACGCCCTGATGGCGCTCTCGCACATCGTGCTGCGCCGCCGCGAGCCGCACCTGCACCGGCCGTACCGCACGCCCGGCGGGATCGCGACCTCCTCGACGGCCTTCGTCCTGGCCCTGTCGGCCCTGGTGGCGACCTTCCTGGTGGACCGGACGGCGGCGTTCACGGCGCTCGGGGTGTACGTGATCGCCCTCGCCTACTTCGCGTTCTACAGTCGGCACCACCTGGTCGCCAAGGCGCCCGAGGAGGAGTTCGCGGCGCTCGCCGCGGCCGAGGCCGAACTCGAACGCGGCTGACACCGCCCCGACCCCTCTGGAGGAATCCTCGTGTCCGAGCCGCTGATCGGCGTGACCACCTATCTGGACCGGGCCCGCTGGGGGGTGTGGGACATGGAGGCGGCGCTGCTCCCCGCCCCGTACCCCCGGCTGGTACGGGAGAGTGGGGGGCTCGCGGCGATGCTCCCGCCGGACCGGCCGGCCGCCGCCGCCGCAGTGGTGGCCCGGCTCGACGGGCTGGTCGTCGCGGGCGGGGCGGACGTCGAGCCCGTACGGTACGGGGCCGAGCCCGACCCCCGTACCGGGCCGCCGGCCCGCGCCCGGGACTCCTGGGAGCTGGCCCTGATCGACGCGGCCCTCGCCGCCGGCACCCCGCTCCTGGGCATCTGCCGGGGGATGCAGCTGCTCAACGTGGCCCTCGGGGGCACGCTGGTCCAGCACCTGGACGGGCACGTGGAGGCGGTCGGGGTGATCGGCCGGCACAAGGTCGAGCCGGTGCCGGGGACCCGCTACGCCTCCCTGGTGCCGGAGCCGGCCGTGGTCCCGACCTACCACCACCAGGCCGTCGACCGGCTGGGCGCGGGGCTCGCGGCCTCGGCCCACGCGGAGGACGGCACGGTGGAGGCGGTGGAGCTGGCCGCTCCGGCCTGGGCGCTCGGCGTGCAGTGGCACCCGGAGATGGGCGAGGACACGCGCGTGATGCGGGGACTCGTCAAAGCTGCGGCTGCGGCCCGTGGACGTGCCTGATCAGGCGGCCGTGCGGGCGGCGAGCACCGTGCGGTCGCCCCGCATCAGGAGGGCGTAGAGGGCGGCGGAGACGCCCATGCCGACGGGCAGGGAGAGGTCGGCGCCGCCGAGGGCGGCGGCCACGGGCCCGGTGTAGAGGGTGTCGACGCAGAGGGACGCGGCGGCGACGCCGGAGACGAGGGCGAGCGCCCCGGCCCGGTTGACGCCGGCCGTGTACCAGAAGGGGCTGCCGGGGGTCTCGTCGGAGAGCGCGACCCCGTCGTAGCGGCAGCGGCGCAGCAGGACGTCGGTGGCGTACACGGCCATGAGCGGGCCGACCAGGACCGTGATCACCTGGAGGGCGTTGCTGACGGTGTCCAGGAAGTCGGAGACGAGGACGCCGTACAGGGTGAGGGCGACGGCCACGGCGCCGTCGAGGAGGACGCTGACGGAGCGGCGGACGCGCAGGCCGACCGCCTGGAGGGCGAGTCCGGCGCTGTAGGCGGTCAGGGCGTTGATGGCGATGGTGCCGAGGACCAGGGCGAGCAGGAAGACCGGCGCGAACCAGCCGGGCAGGATCTCCTGGAGCGCGGTCTGCGGGTCGGTCATGTCGACGGCGGTGGCCGCGAGGGCGCCGAGCGAGCTGACGACGACGCTGGGCAGGAAGGCGCCGAGGGCGGTCCAGACGGCGATCGCCCTCCTGGAGGCGGTGCGGGGCAGGTAGCGGGAGAAGTCGGCGCTCGTGGTGTACGAGAGCGGGCCCGAGGCGATCATCGTGGTGCCCGCGAGGAGCAGGGACCACAGCTCGGTGCCGGAGAGGCGCGCGGCGGGGGCGTACGCGAGGTCGGCGTGCCGCAGGACGGCGAACGCGACGACGGCGAAGGCCGCGGCGAGGGCGAGCGTGATCGGCAGGTACAGCTTGATGATCAGGCCGTGCCCGTAGACGCTGATGACCAGCGTGAGGGCGGCGATCACCACGATGACGGCCACCTCGACGGGGACGGTGACCGCGAGGCCGGTCTTCTCCACGAGCGCGAAGGCGGCGGTGGCCGCGGCGGCCAGGTTGAGGGCGAAGTAGCAGACGGAGACCAGCCAGCCGCCGATCGCGTTGTTCACGCGGTTGCCGCGGACGCCGTAGACGGCCCGGGTGATCACCTCGCTGGGCGCGCCGGCGGCCGGGCCCGAGGTGGCGAGCAGGCCGGTGAGCAGCCAGAGGAGGTTGCCCGCGACGATCACGCCGAGTGCCTGCCAGAGGCTCAGGCCCATGAGGACGAGGGCGCCGCCGATGACCAGGCTCAGGTAGTTGACGTTCGCCGCGGCCCAGACGGAGAACAGCTCGCGGGGGTGCCCGTGGCGCTCCCCGTCGGGGATGCGGTCGATGCCGTGGGCCTCGATGCGGCCCGGCCGGCCGGCGGCCGGAGGGGTGACCTGAGCGGCCCGGGAGGCCGGGTCCTGGTCGGGGATCGTGGAAGCCATGCGGCCCTCCGGAAGCGTGTGGTGCCCACCTGGTTGCTTATTGGTCGCACACTCAATAGCATCCCCGGTATGTCGTCAAGCGTCGAGCGCAAACGCATCCGGAAAACCCCCGAAGCCCGGCGGGCGGAGATCGTGGAGGCCGCGGCCCGGGTCGCCCTGACCGAGGGCCTGGAGTGCGTCACGCTGCGGCGGATCGCCGAGGAGCTGTCCGTGCGGCCGGGTCTGATCAGCCACTACTTCCCCTCGGCGGAGGATTTGGTGGCCGAGGCGTTCGCCGTGGCCGCCACCGGGGAGCTCGACTCGCTGCTGCCCGCCGAGCGGCCGCACGGCACCCCCGTGCAGTACCTCGCGCGCTACTTCGCGCTCTCGGCCGGGGAGGCGTACGACGACATCAGCCGCCTGTGGATCAACGCCCGGCACCTCAGCCGCTACCGGCCCGTCCTGCGCGACCGGGTCGCCGAGCAGGAGCTCGCCTCCGACGACCGCCTCGAAGGGCTCATCCGCGAGGGCGTCGAGCGGGGCGAGTTCCGCACGGACGACCCGCGCGCCGCGGCCATCCAGATCCTGGTCGTCCTCGACGGCCTCGGCGCCCACGCCAACACCGACCGGAGCAACCGGCCGGAGGCCGTCACCCGCATGGCCGTCACCACGGCGGAACGCGAACTCGGCCTCGCCGCAGGGGCGTTGACGGAGACGCCGCTGCCGGTCGTAGCGGACTGAGCTGCCGGACGCGCCTCGGTGCCACCCGTCCCCGTATCCGCCTCCTGCACCCGTACTCGTACCCGCCTCCCGTACCCGTCCCCGTGCTCGTACCGCTGAAGAACCACCCCGCACCCCCTGGAGCCACCCGTGCGCACCCGACTCGTCCTGCTCTCCGCCCGTCTGCTCGACCCCGGCACGGGGGCGTTCCTGCCGGAGACCGCGCTCGCCGTCTCCGGCGACGGCCGGATCGCGGCCCTGGGCGACGACCGCGAGATCCGCGCGCTCGCCGGTCCCGCGACCACCGTGGTCGACCTCAAGGGGGCCGTCGTCACCCCCGGGCTCGTCGACGGGCACGTGCACCCGGTGACCGGCGCCGAGCTGACGCACGGCCTCGACCTGTCGTACTGCGCCGACCTCGACGACGTCCGGGAGGCCCTCGCCCGCGAGGTGCGGACCCTGGAGCGCGGGGCGTGGCTGTTCGGCTGGGGCCTCGACCCGAACGTCTTCGACGGCCGCCCCCTCGGCATCGCGCCCTTCGACGCCGTCCTCGACGGAGTGCCCGCCTTCCTGCTGCTCTTCGACGCCCACTCGGCCCTCGCCAGCCGCCGGGCCCTCGAACTCGCCGGGGTCGACGGCCCCCGCACCTTCGACCAGGCCTCCGCCGAGGTCGTCTGCGACGCCGACGGGCGCCCGACCGGCCTCCTCCAGGAGGACGCCGCCTGCGAGCTGGTCGAGCGGGTCGCCCCGAAGCCGACGCGCGAGGAGAGCCGGGAGCGGCTGGCGGCCTCGCTGCGCTCCATGGCCGCCACGGGCCTGACCGGCGGCCACGCCATGGACGCCAATGGCGACAGCCTCGCCCTGTACGGGGAGCTCGACGCGGCCGGCGAGCTGCCGCTGCGGCTGCGGGTCGCTCCCTGGTGCCAGCCCGGCACCGACGCGGACGGCGTACGGGAGCTGATCGAGCGGCAGGGCACCGGCGGGGAGCTGTGGCGGGTCGCCGGCGTGAAGCTCTTCATGGACGGGACCATCGACAACGGCACCGCGTGGCTGGAGCGGCCCGACTGCCACGGCGAGTCCACGCACGCGTTCTGGCCGGACCCCGAGGCGTACACCCGGATCGTCGGGGAGCTGCACCGGGCGGGCGTGCCCACCGCGACGCACGCCATCGGGGACGCGGCCGTGCGGCACGTCCTCGACTCCGTCGAGAAGGCGCGCGCCTCGGGCGGCGGGGTGCGGCACCGGGTCGAGCACATCGAGACCGTCCCGGACGACACCCTGCGCCGCTTCGCGGAGCTGGGCGTCCTCGCGTCCATGCAGCCCACCCACTGCTGCGACTTCACCCGCGCCGACCACACCGACAACTGGTCGCGCCGGCTCGGCGAGGAGCGCGCCTCGCGCGCGTGGCGCTGCCGGGACCTGCTGGACTCCGGTACGACCGTGGTCCTCGGCTCGGACTGGCCGATCGCACCGTTCCCGCCGCTCGGCGTGATGGCCGGGGCCCGGCACCGGCGCCCGAGCCGCGACCTCGGGCAGGCGCCGCACGGGCCCGAGCAGGCGCTGACGCCGCTGGAGGCGCTGCGGGGTCTGACGACGGCTCCGGCGTACGCGGCGGGCGAGGAGCACGAGGCGGGCCGGATCGCCCTCGGCCACCGCGCCGACCTGGCCGTCTTCGGCGGCGACCCGCTGACCACGGAGGCGACGGAGCTGCCGGACCTGCCGGTGCTGCTGACGGTCCTCGACGGGCGGATCACCCACCGGGCGGCGAGCGTCTGATCGGCGGCTCCGGGGCGCGGATCGAGGCCTGTCGCGGGTCAAGACCGCTTACGGGTCAAGGCCTGTCGCGGTCAAGGCCGGTCGCGGGTCAAGGCCGGTCGCGGTCAAGGCCGGTCACGGATCAAGGCCGGTCACGGATCAAGGCCTGTCGCGGGTCAGGGAGAGCAGGTCGCGGGCCGGGCCCGTGGGGCGGTGGCCTGCGGGCCAGACGGCCCGCAGGTCCCGGCGCAGGACCACCCCTTCGACGGGGACGGCGACCAGGCGGCGGGAGGCCAGCTCCTCGGTGATCGCGAGTTCGCTGAGGACGGCCGGCCCGGCCCCGCTGACGGCGGCGGCCTTCACCGCCGTCGTGGAGGCGAGTTCGAGGAGCGGTCGCGCGAGGCCGCCGTGGGCGGCGAGGGCCGCGTCGAGGACCTGCCGGGTGCCCGAGCCGCGCTCCCGCAGCACCAGCGGGGTCGCGGCCAGCTCCGCCGGGTCCAGCGGGGCGCGGCGGCGGGCCCACGGGTGCGAGGGGGCGGCGACGACCGCGAGCCGGTCGCGGGCGACGACCGCGCCGTCGAGGCCGTCCGGCACGGCGAGGCCCTCCACGAAGCCGACGTCCGCGTCGCCCGCGAAGAGGCGTTCCGCGACGGCCGCGGAGTTCCCGGCCTGGAGCGACACGGCGGTGTCGGGGCGTTCGGCGCGCAGGGCGATCAGCCAGCCCGGCAGCAGGTACTCGGCGATGGTCATGGACGCGGCCACCCGCAGCCGCGAGTCGCGCCGCCCGCGCAGGGCCTGCGCCCCGGCGTCGAAGGCCTCCGCCGCCTCCACGATCCGCCGGGCCCAGTCCGTGACGAGGGCGCCCGCGTCGGTGAGCCGGGAGCCGCGCGGCGAACGGTCGACCAGCGCCACCCCCAGCTGCCGTTCCATGGAGCGGATCCGGCTGCTCGCGGCGGGCTGGGTGATCCCGACCTCGCGGGCGGCCGCTCCGAGGCTGCCGTGCCGGGCGACGGCGAGGAGCAGTTCGAGCGCGCCGAGGTCGGGGACGCGGTGGGAGAGGTGCGGCCGGGGGGCGCCGCCCTTCGGAGCGCTCCCGGCGGCGTCGCGGGAAGCGCTCCGGGCCCCGCCCCCGTACGCACCGTCTCCGTACGCCCCGCCCCCGTGCGCCCCGTCCTTGCGCGCCCCGCCCCCGTGCGTCCCGCCCTCGTGGGCGCCACCGCCCCGCGTTCCCCTGCTCATAAACCCAGCTTATGACGTCATAGCCACATGATCCCTGGTCCGGGCCCGGGAACGGGGCGACGGTGGAGCCATGGCAAGCGTCGCACCCCTCCGCCCGACCCCCCTCCCGGTCCCCCGCGCCACCACCCCCGGCGCCCGGCCGGGCCCGCGGGCCCGCTCCGTCCGTCACCTCGGACCCCACTGGTACGCCTCCGTGATGGGCACGGCGATCGTCGCCACGGCGGGCGCCGCCCTCCCGGTGCACGCCCCCGGCCTCCGTACGGCCTGCGCGGCGGTCTGGGCGCTGTCGCTCGCGATGCTGCTCGTCCTGCTCCCGGCCCGCGCGCTGCACTGGCTCCACCACCGCGACCAGGCCCGCGCCCACCTCATGGACCCGGCCGTGGCCCCGTTCTACGGCTGCCTGTCGATGGCGCTGCTCGCGGTCGGCGGCGGGGCCCTGGTCGTGGGCCGGGACTGGACCGGGCTCCCGGCGGCCATCGCGCTCGACGCCGTCCTGTTCGCCGCCGGCACCCTGATCGGCCTGGTGGCGGCCGTGGCCGTCCCGTACCTCATGGTGGTGCACCACCGGATCGAGGGCGCGTCCCCGGTGTGGCTGCTGCCGGTCGTCGCCCCCATGGTCTCCGCCGCCCTCGGCCCGCTGCTCGTCCCCCACCTGCCCCCGGGGCAGGCCCGGCAGACGCTCCTGATCGCCTGCTACGCGCTGTTCGGCCTCAGCCTGCTCGCCACCCTGCTCGTCCTGCCCCTGGTCTTCGGGCGGCTCGTCACCGGCGGCCCGCCGCCGCTCGCGCTCACCCCCGCCCTCTTCCTGGTCCTCGGCCCCCTCGGCCAGTCCACGACCGCCGCGAACAAGTTCGCCGACGCGGCCCCGGGCGTGCTGCCCGAGCCGTACGCGCACGGCTTCGCCGCCTTCGCCGTCCTCTACGGGGTGCCCGTCATGGGCTTCGCGCTGCTGTGGCTGGCGCTCGCCGGGGCGATGGTGCTGCGGGCGCGGCGCCGGGGCATGGGCTTCGCGATGACCTTCTGGGCCTTCACCTTCCCGGTCGGCACCTGCGTGACCGGCGTCGAGGGGCTGGCGCAGCACACCGGCCTGGCCGCCTTCCGGTGGCTGGCGGTCGGCCTGTACGCGCTCCTCGTGGCGGCCTGGCTGGTGGCCGCCCTCCACACCCTGCGCGGGCTCGTCAGCGGAGCGCTGCTCGCAGGGCCCGGGACAGGCGTTCCGGGGCCTCGGCCAGCGACGGCCCGTACCAGGTGAGCATGCGCCCGTCCACGAGGGCGGCGGCGGTCCCGGGGAAGGCCTCGGGGCCGTCGTCGCGCGTGAAGCGGTAGGGCTCGTCGGGCAGCACGACCAGGTCGGGGGCGGTGGCGCGCAGTTCGTCGAGCGGGAGGCGGGGATAGCGCTCGGGATGGTCCGCGTACGCGTTCCGGACGCCGAGGCGGGCGAGCAGGTCGCCGGCGAAGGTGTCGCGGCCCAGGACCATCCAGGGGCGGCGCCAGATCGGTACGACGGCGGTGGGCGGCGCCTCCGGGCGCGGGGGCGCGACGGCGGCCCAGGCGTCCCCGGCCTCCGCGAGCCAGCGGGGACGGCGGGGCGCGCCGCAGGCGCCGAGGACCCGTTCCAGCTCGCACAGGCCCTGGTCGAGGGTGCGGACCTCGGTGACGAGGACGTCGAGCCCGGCGGCGCGCAGGGCGTCGAGGTCGGGGGCGCGGTTCTCCTCCTCGTTGGCGAGGACGAGGTCGGGGCGGAGGGCGGTGATCGCGGGGACGTCGGGGTTCTTGGTGCCGCCGATCCGGGCGACGTCGAGACCGGCGGGGTGCGTGCACCAGGCGGTGGCGCCGACGAGGACGCCGGGCAGGGTGACGGCGACGGCCTCGGTGAGGGAGGGCACGAGCGAGACGACCCTCATCGCCGTACCTCCGGAGTCTCCCCGTCCCTCATCGCCGTACCTCCGGGCTCTCCCGGCCCCTCGTCGCCGCGTCGTCCGCCGTGGTCCCCCGGCCCGTCACTCCTCCTCCGCCTCCACGTGCTCCCCGACGGCCACGACCAGGAGCCGGGTGCCGGGTTCGGTGGCGCGCCAGCGGTGCCGTACCCCGCCGGAGAGGTAGAGGGTGTCCCCCCGGTCGAGCCGGTAGGCGCGGCCCTCGGCCTCGACCTCGGCGGCTCCGTCGGCCACGTACAGCAGCTCGTCGTTGCGGTGCTGGAACTCGCGGCCCGCGTCCTGCTCGCCGGTGAACTCCAGGGCGTGCAGCTGGTGGCGGCCCCGGACCAGGGACCGGACGCCCTCGGGCAGGTCGGGCGAGCCCTCCCCGGACCGGACGACGTCGACGGTGCAGGAGGCCTCGGCGACGGCGAGGAGTTCGCCGGCCGTGGTCTCCAGGGCCTCGGCGACGAGTTCGAGGGAGCGGCGGCTGGGGCGGGCCCGGTCGTTCTCGA
This sequence comes from Streptomyces bikiniensis, assembly GCF_000716625.1. NCBI lineage: Bacteria > Bacillati > Actinomycetota > Actinomycetes > Kitasatosporales > Streptomycetaceae > Streptomyces > Streptomyces bikiniensis. Next base: position 73,333 of record NZ_JNXJ01000038.1, read on the forward strand.
CCTGGCTGAGGAAGGGCACGGAGAGGCCGCTGCGGGAGGCGACGACGGCCAGGGTGAGGCGGAGCGCTCTGCGGCGCCTCTTGACGGCCGCGCCCACACGGGGTGACTCCTTCTCGTCCATGTCGGCTCCCTCCCTCTCGCCCCGTGCCCGTCGCGATCCTCGTACCGGTCGGTTACCTGCACCTTACGCAGCTTTGGGGCGGGGTTTCGCGTCGTGCGGAAAAGGAGCGGGCGCCGTGCACATACGGCGACCGCTCCTTTTCGGACAGGAACCGTACGGTTCCGTCGGGGGGCTACTGCGGGGTGAGCTTCTCCGCGAGACCGGGGTTCCGGTCGAGCCAGGTGCGGACGGCCTGCTGCTCCTTGCCCTTGCCGGTCTCCTGGATGACGGCTTCGAGGTCCGTGAGCTGCTTCTCGGACAGTTCGAAGCCCTTCAGCCAGGCGCCGACCTCGGGGTTCTCCTCGCTGAAACCCTTACGGGCGAGGGTGTGGACGCCGTCGCCCTTGCCCCAGGTGCCCTTGGGGTCCTTCAGCTTCTTCAGGTCGTGGGCGGAGTAGGCCCAGTGCGGCGACCAGAGGGTGACGACGACGGGCTCCTTGCGCTCGTACGCGCGCTTCAGCTCGGCGAGCATGCCGGGCGTGGAGCCGTCGACGACCTTGTACTCGCCCTCCAGGCCGTACTCCTTGAGCACCTTGTCCTTGAGGATGCCCATCATCCCGGCGCTGGGCTCGATGCCGACGATCCGGCCCTTGAACTGTCCGGCCTTGCCCTTGAGGTCGGCGAGGGAGTCGACGCCCTTCACGTACGAGGGGACGGAGAGCTCCAGGGAGGTGGGGCCGTACCAGGAGCCGAGGTCCTCCAGGTCGTTCTCGTACTTCTCCCAGTACTGGGCGTGGGTGACGGGGAGCCAGGAGTCGGTCTGGAAGTCGAGCTGGCCGCCGGCCAGGCCGGTGTAGAGGGCGCCGGCCTCCAGCTGCTTGGCGTCGACCTCGTAGCCGCGCCGCTCCAGGAGCTCCTTCCACAGGAACGTGGAGGCGATGCCCTCGTCCCAGGGGATGTAGCCGATGCTGACCTTCTTGCCGTTGCCACCGCCCGCGCTTCCGGAGCCGGAGCCGTTGCCGAGGAAGCCGGTGCCGCCCGCCACGAGGGCGAGGACGACGACGCCGACGAGGGCGGTGACGGGCTGCGGCCGGTGGGCCCAGAGCTTGGCGCCGGGGCGCTTGGCGACGGCGGCACGCGCCTTGGCGGCGGCGCGGCGGCCCAGCGGGGAGACCTGGCGGCCGAGGGCGCCGGTCATCCGGTCGAGGTACATGGCGAGGACGACGATGGAGACGCCGGCCTCGAAGCCGAGGCCGATGTCGACGTTGCCGATGGCGCGGTAGACGGCGCCGCCGAGCCCGCCGCCGCCGACCATGCCGGCGATGACGACCATGGACAGGCCCAGCATGATGACCTGGTTGACGCCGGCCATGATCGTCGGGAGGGCGAGCGGCAGCTGCACGCGCAGCAGGGTGTTGCGCGGGGTGGTGCCGAACGCCTCGGCCGCCTCCACGAGTTCGCCGTCGACCTGGCGGATGCCCAGCTCGGTCATCCGGACGCCCGGGGGCAGCGCGAAGACGATGGTGGCGATGATGCCGGGGACCACGCCGACGCCGAAGAAGATGATGCCGGGGATCAGGTAGACCATCGCCGGCATGGTCTGCATGAAGTCGAGGACCGGGCGCATGACGGCGCTGACGGTCTTCGAGCGGGCCGCCCAGATGCCGAGCGGCACGGCGATCACCAGGGTGACCAGGGTGGCGACGAGGACGAGGGAGAGCGTCGCCATGGCCCCGTCCCACAGCTGGACGGAGTCGACCAGTGCGAAGCCGGCGAAGGCGAGGAGGCCGGCGGCGAAGCCGCGCAGCCACCAGGCGACGACGGCGAGGATGCCGGCGAACAGCAGCGGCTGGGGCGCGGACAGGACGGCGTCGATGCCGTCGTAGAGGCCGGTGACGCCGGTGGTGACGGCGTCGAAGAGCCAGGAGAACTGGGACTGGAGCCAGTCGACGGAGCTGTCGACCCACTGCCCGAGGGGAAGCCTAGGCACCGGTGGTCACCTCCTGCCCGTTCTTGGCGGGGGCGTTCCGGGTACCGCCGCCCTTCGCGGCGGAGGGCTGCGCACCGGAGTCGTTCGCGGCCGCGCTCTCCGCACTCACACCCGCCGTACTCGCTCTCTCCGTACTCGCGCTCCCCGCGCCGGAGCTCTTCACGTCCGCGCTCTCCGCGCCGAGGTCCCTGGCGGACGCACTCTCCGCGCCGAGGTCCCTGGTGGACGCGCTCTCCGCGCCGAGGTCCCTGGTGGACGCGCGCCGTTCCTCGACGCCCTTCGTGGTGACGTCCTTCACGGTGGCGTCGTGCGCGCCGAGGCCGCCCATCACGCCGAGGAGGCGCTCCGGGGACACGATCCCGAGGACGGTGCCGTCGGTGTCCTCCACGGTCACGGGGTGCGGGGCGCCGGCGGCGATCGCGCACAGGTCCGCGACGAGGGTGTCGGGCCCGACGGGCCGGCAGGCGCAGTCCTCCGGGCAGTCGGCGGCGGGCGCGCCCGCGGCCATGACGGCGGAGGCGGTGAGCACCCGGGAGCGGTCGACGTCCTGGATGAAGGAGGCCACGTAGTCGTCGGCGGGGCGGACGAGGATGTCCTCGGCGGTGCCGAGCTGGACGATCCTGCCGTCGCGCATGACGGCGATCCGGTCGCCGAGCCGCATGGCCTCGTTGAGGTCGTGGGTGATGAAGACGATGGTCTTCTTCAACTGCTTCTGGAGGACGAGGAGCTGGTCCTGCATGTCGCGGCGGATCAGCGGGTCGAGCGCGCTGAACGACTCGTCCATCAGGAGCAGGTCGGCGTCGGTGGCGAGCGCCCGGGCCAGGCCGACGCGCTGCTGCATGCCGCCGGAGAGCTCGTCGGGCCAGGACTTCTCCCAGCCGGCGAGGCCGCACAGTGCGAGGGCCTCGGCGGCGCGGGTCTCGCGCTCGGCGCGGGGCACGCCCTGGACCTCCAGGCCGTAGGCGGCGTTCTCCAGGACGTTCCGGTGCGGGAAGAGCGCGAAGTGCTGGAAGACCATGCTGATCCGGCGGGAACGGACCGCACGCAGGTCGCGGGGCGAGAGCGCGGTGAGGTCGTCGCCGTCGAAGAGGACCCGGCCCGCGGTGGGTTCGAGCAACCCGTTGAGCATGCGCAGGAGGGTGGACTTCCCGGAGCCGGACAGGCCCATCACGACGAAGATCTGGCCGGGCTCGACGACGAAGCCGGCGTCCACGACGGCTGCTGTCGTCCCCTCGGCGCGCAGCTCCTCGCGATCGGCACCGTCCACCAGCCTGCGGACGGCTTCGTCGGGTCGTCTGCCGAACACCTTGTACAGGTGGTCGGCCTGGAGCCTGGACACATACACCTCACGGGTAGCAACGGAAAACGGCCCCGCCACCCCCGCGAGGCCGGACCGTGGAGCCCGCGGGATCGGCCCGCACCCCGCCGCGTACGGATTCCTTTCGTCGAAATCCGTACCGGGGTTCACTCCGGGCCCGCGCATGCCCGGGGTCGAAGGTCGCAAACGCAAAGGTGACACGGGTCACGGGAGGAAGTTCCGGAAGTCCCGTTTCCGGTGTTTCCCCGGTGCGTCGCGCCGCGCCATAGGATCGGCCGGGTGACGCGACGTTTGATGCTCCTCGACACCGCCAGCCTCTACTTCCGCGCGTACTTCGGCGTGCCGGACTCCGTCCGGGCGCCCGACGGAACCCCGGTGAACGCCGTGCGCGGGCTGCTCGACTTCATCGGCCGGCTCGTCCAGGACCACCGCCCGGACGACCTGGTGGCCTGCTGGGACGACGACTGGCGGCCGCAGTGGCGGGTGGACCTGATCCCGTCGTACAAGGCGCACCGGGTGGCCGCGGAGACGGAGACGGGTCCGGACGAGGAGGAGGTCCCGGACACCCTGTCCCCGCAGGTCCCGGTGATCGAGGAGGTCCTGGCGGCGCTCGGCATCGCGCGGATCGGGGCGGCGGGATACGAGGCGGACGACGTGATCGGGACGCTGGCGGGCCGGGCCGACGGGCCGGTGGACATCGTCACGGGCGACCGGGACCTGTTCCAGCTCGTGGACGACGCCCGGGAGGTGCGGGTCCTCTACCCGCGCAAGGGCGTCGGCGACTGCGACTTGGTGGACGGGGAGCTGATCCGTACGAAGTACGGGGTGCGCCCCGACCAGTACGCGGACTTCGCGGCGCTGCGCGGGGACGTCAGCGACGGGTTGCCGGGCGTGAAGGGCATCGGCGAGAAGACGGCGGCGCAGCTGATCACGGAGTACGGGGACCTGGCGGGGGTGCGGGCGGCGGCGCAGGACCCGGCGTCGAGGCTGACCCCGGCCAAGCGGCGCGGGATCGTGGAGGCGGCGGCGTACCTGGACGTGGCGCCGACGGTGGTACGGGTCGCCACCGACGTGCCGCTGCCGGAGTTCGACCCGGCCCTGCCCGCGGGGCCCCGCGACCCGGCGGCCCTGGACGCGCTGGTGAAGCGGTGGGGCCTCACCGGGGCCGTGGGGCGGCTGCTGCCGGTCCTGGAACGCTGATCCGGGCGGGCCGGAACCGTATCGTCCGCACGGCGAGGTGCTAGCTTAGGTATACCTAAGTAAGCCGATTCCAGGGGAGCACGTCGTGGCAGAGCAGCCGGCCCGCAGGTCACCGAAGGCCACCGAAGCGCGCGTGGTGCACACGGAGCGGATCACCCCGCACATGGTGCGGCTCGTTCTCGGTGGCCCGGGGCTCGACGGCTTCGGCGTCGGCGAGTACACCGACCACTACGTGAAGCTGCTCTTCGCCCCGGAGGGCGTGACCTACCCGGAGCCGTTCGACATGGAGCGGATCCGGGAGGAGTTCCCCCGGGAGCAGTGGCCGACGACCCGGACCTACACGGTACGGGCCTGGGACCCGGAGCGGCGCGAGCTGACCATCGACTTCGTGGTCCACGGCGACGAGGGCCTCGCGGGCCCGTGGGCGGCGCGCGCGGAGGCGGGCGACACCGTGCGCTTCCTGGGCCCCGGCGGCGGTTACGCACCGGACGAGGCCGCGGACTGGCATCTGCTCGCGGGTGACGAGAGCGCCCTCCCGGCGATCGCGGCGGCCCTGGAGCGGCTGCCCGCCGGAACACGGGCGCACGCCTTCGTGGAGATCGCGGACGCGGCGGAGGAGCAGAAGCTGGAGACGGCGGCGGGCGTCGACGTCACGTGGCTCCACCGGGGCGACCGCCCGGTGGGCGAGGCGCTGGTCGAGGCGGTCCGGACGCTGGACTTCCCGGCGGGCGACGTGCACGCCTTCGTCCACGGCGAGGCGGGCTTCGTGAAGGAGCTCCGCCGCCACCTGCGCCTGGAGCGGGAGGTGCCCCGCGAGCGCCTGTCGATCTCGGGCTACTGGCGCCTGGGCAAGTCGGACGAGGCCTGGCGCGCGATCAAGCGCGAGTGGAACGAGCAGGTGGAACGCGAACAGGAGAGCTGAGCGGATCCCGGGACGGGGGTGGCGGGGCGAGAGGCCCTGCCACCCCCGTTCGCGTGGGCACGGCCGCGCGGGAGGGGACGATCCGCGCCGGGCACGGCCGCACGGGAGGGGACGATCCGCTTCGGGCACGGCCCGCCCGCCCCGTCGGGCCACACGGACCACACGGACCGGGCAGACGGCACAGGTCCCGTTAGAGCACCCTGGCCTCAGGCCTTCAGGGCCTCAAGGTCTCAGAGCCTCAGGGCTTCAGAGCCTCAGGTCCTCAGGGCCTCAGGGCCTCAGGGCCTCAGGGCCTCAGGGCGTCTCCCCGAAGACCCGGTCCGACGCGTCCACGTGGGCGAGCCGGCGCAGGGCGGCGAAGACGGCGTCGCCGATGACCGTGCCGACGACCACGCTCTCCACCAGTTCCTCCCGCGCCACCTGGTGGGCCACGTACTCCAGGTCGACCCGCGCCACCCGTTCCGCCGCGTCCGCGTACGCGTCCAGGATCTCGGCGAACCGTCCGTGGCCGACCTCCTCAAGCGCGGCGAGCGCCGTCGCCAGGGACTCCGCCGCCGGACTCCCCTCGTACGTGCGCCATCCACGCGCCTCGATCAGCTCGGCAACCCTCTTCCTCGCCTCGGCGATCCCGGAACCGTCTCCGCGCTCGTAGCGCGGCACCACCTGGTCCGCCGCCTCCCCGAGCACCGTGTGCAGCGGTCGCCGCGGATCGTCGATCGCCTCGATCACTCCACGGATCCCCGCCACCGACAGACCGCCCACATCGAGGAGCGCGCGGATCAGGCGGAGCCGCTGCACGTGCGTCTCCCCGTACGAGGCCTGGTTCGGGCTCGTCAGTTCTCCGGGCGGGAGCAGTCCTTCCCGTACGTAGAACTTGATCGTCGGCACGGACACTCCGGTCCTGCGACTCAACTCTCCGATGCGCACTACCCGTTCACCTTTCCGAACCCTCTTCGGCCTTGCCGACCGACAACCACATCATAGATAGTGGCGCTATCAGATAGCGGCGAGTGCCGCTATCCATACTTTCCCACGGGGGGATCCGTATGCCTTCGCCGAACCCACAGAAACCACCCACCCCACCCACTCCGCCGACCTCGCCGACTCCGCTGACCCCGCCGCCCCGGCTGCACCGCCCCCTGGTCTGGTTCGCCGCCTCGATGGGCGCCCTCGCCCTCGTCTCCGCCGGCGGCCTGGTGGTCGACGACCGGATCCTGGTCGGCGCGCCGATCTGGGCCAAACCGTTCAAGTTCTCGGTCTCGTTCGTCGCCTACTCCCTCTCGCTCGCCTGGATGCTCTCGCTGCTCCCCCGGGGCCGCCGAACCGGCTGGTGGGCCGGAACGGTGGTCGCCGCCGCGAGCGCGGTGGAGATGGTCCTCATCACCCTCCAGGTGGTACGGGGCACCCGGAGCCACTTCAACCAGGCGACCCCGTTCGACGACACCGTCTTCCAGATCATGGGCGGCACCGTCGTCGTGCTGTGGCTCGGCGCCCTCGTCATCGCCCTGCTCCTGCTGCGTGCCCGGATCCTCGACCGCGCCATGGCCTGGGCGGTCCGCCTCTCCTCCCTGATCGCCCTGGCGGGCGCCGCCGTCGGCTTCCTGATGGTGCGTCCGACACCGGAACAGCTCGCGGAGGACAACCCGCCGATCTTGGGCGGGCACAGCGTCGGCGTTCCGGACGGCGGCCCGTCCATGCCGGTGACCGGCTGGGCCACCACCGGCGGCGACCTGCGCGTGGCGCACTTCTTCGGCATGCACGCGCTGCAACTGCTCCCGCTGGTCCTGATCGTCCTGACCGCACTCGGCTCCCGCTCCGCCCGCTTCCCTCATCTCGCCCGCCTCGCCCGCCTCGCCCGCCTCGCCCGCCTCGCCGACGAACGGGTCCGGTTGCGTCTCGCCCTCACCGCCTCGGCGGCCTACGCGGCGGTCTTCGCCCTGCTGACCTGGCAGGCGCTGCGCGGCCAGGCCCTGTTCGCCCCGGACGGCGCGACCCTGGCCGGCGCGGGGGCGATCGTGCTGCTCGGCGCGGCCGCCACCGCCTTCTCCCTCCGCACCCCTCCCGGGGCCCCTCCCCCTCCCCTCCCTCCTCCCCCATCCCCTCCCCCGCTTCCCCCACC
>NZ_JNXJ01000039.1:0-60295 GCF_000716625.1 Streptomyces bikiniensis
GCCCCGCCCCACCCCCGCCCCGACGCCGGGAGGCCACGCGCCGGGCCCCCCGGGGGCCGCCGCTTCGACGCCCGCCGGCCCCGCGCCGGGCGCCCCGCCACGCGTACGGGGCGGTACCCGCCGCGCAGGCGGCCGTCCCTCGACGCCTCCGAGGAGCGCGCGGGGCGGTGCCGCGGCCCTCGGCCGCTTCGGCGCACTACGGCGGCCAAGCGCCCGCGACCAGCGTGCCGAGGGCCGTGCGCCGGTGGGTGACCGAGCGGCCCGTGCGGGTCGTCGTCGCCAGGCCCGCCGATCTCAGCGCGGCCGCGTGGGACGAGGCCGTCGCGTTGCTGACGCGGAGGGCGCGGGCCAGGGACGTCGTGGTGTGGGGTTCGGCGAGGAGGCGCAGGGCGTCCAGCCGTGTGCGGCCCAGGACGGCGGCGAGGGCCTCGGCGGAGACGACCGGGCCCCCCGCGGTGGGCGGGAGCCCGGGACCGGCCGGGTACGTCAGGACCGCGGGGCGGCCCGGTGCGTCGTGGAGAAGCGGGCCCGCCGGGTGGTGGAAGGTGGGCAGCAGGACCAGACCGCGCCCGTCGAGGCGGACGTCGCGGGCCGGTGCCGCACCGGGCCACTCCCACACGCCCCCGTGGAGCCGGCTGCCCGGGGCCAGGCCGGTCAGGGCGGCGGCCACGCCGTGCTCGGCGACCGTCAGGGCGTAGCGGGTGAGTTCCTCGCGGTGGAGGTCCTGCACGACGGACCAGACCGGGGCGAGGACCGTCTCGTACGCGGCCTGCTGGGCGCGGCGCAGGGTGTGCCAGGCCGTCTCGTCGCCCCCGTGCAGGTCGTGGATCCAGCGGGGGGCGGGCGCCGCCCCGTGGACCCGCTCCAGCTCGGAGCGGACGAGAACGGGACTGGTGGCGCGGATGTGCTCGAAGCCCTCGGCGACGGTGCAGCCGAGGACGTCGAGGAAGGAAGGCGGGCGACCCGCCGGAACCAGGTCGGCGAGCGGGCCGCTCGCGGCCGGGAGGGAGCGCAGGACGCGACCGCGCCACGGCGCGAACAGCGGCCCGCCGCTCCGGCTCACGGCCGTGGTCAGGGCGGCGTGCAACTCCTGGAGCGGCGCCGGGCGGGCCGCGAACCGGGTGCGGGCGAAGTCCTCCGCGGTGAAGTGGACCCGTAGCACTCTCACAACTCCTCGCTCCGGTCAGGCCTTTCGGCCGGGGCCTGAACCTTCGCGTCGTGACGGCCCCGTGCCGAGGATGCCCGTATGACTTCGCGACGCACCCTTCTGAAGGGCACCCTGTGCGGGAGTGCCGCCGCCCTGCTGCCCGCGGCCGCGGCCGCGGGCACGCCCGGGAGCGGCCCGGTTCTCCGGCTGCCCGCGCCCACCGGCCCGCACCCCGTGGGCATGCGGACGGTCCACCTCGTGGACCCGTCCCGGACCGATCCGTGGGCGGGCGGTGCGCGGGAGCTGATGCTGACCGTCCTGTACCCGGCCCGGTCGGCACACGGCTTCCCCCGGGCCCCGCAGCTCACTCCGGCCGAGGCACGGGAGTTCGCCGGCCTCGCGCCCCACGTCCACCCCGGACTGCCGCAGCCGGGAACGGTGGACTGGGGCGCGGTCCTCACCCACGGGCACAGGGGCGCGCCGCCGCTTCCCGGGCGGCGGCCGGTGCTGGTGTACTCGCCCGGCGGCGGTGACTCCCGCACGCTCGGCACGACCCTCGCCGAGGACCTGGCGAGCCACGGCCGGGTGGTCGTGCTCGTCGACCACCCCGGTGACGCCTCCCAGGTGGAGCTGCCCACCGGAATGCGGACGACCGTCCTGACCGGACCTCCGGACCCGGCGGCCTTCCGCACGATGGTGGACACCCGGATCGGGGACCTCCGCCTGGTCCTGGACCGGCTCGGCGACCTGCCGCTCGCACCGGTCATGGACCTCTGCCGGATCGGGATGTACGGGCACTCCGCAGGCGGCACGGCGGTGGTGTACGCGGCCCGTGACGACCGCCGGGTCGGCGCGGTGGCGAACCTGGAGGGGTATCTCGACCTGGACCCGAAGCCGACCGGCTTCGACCGGCCGCTGCTGCTGTTCCGCACCGACGGGTTCGACGGCGCCGCCCGGATCGAGTCGTCCTGGGCAGGTCTTCCCGGCCGCCGCGGGCTGCTCCCCGACGCGAACCACTGGGCGTTCACCGACTACGGTTCGCTCGTCCCCCGGCTCCGGGCCTCCGGTCTCGTGACGGCGGCGGCGCGGACCGCGCTCGTCGGCACCGGCGACTCCGCGGCGACACTCGCCCGGGTGCGGCGCCGGGTGGGGACCTTCTTCGCCCGCCGCCTGCCGTGACGGGACCACGAGGCGACGCCCGGCGGCCTGCTCCGGTCCCCGGAGCCCCGCGCGCTCCTCGGCCCCGCGCGATCCGGCGGCGCCGCGCACATCTCCGGGACGTCCCGACTCGTCCGCGGCACCTGCCTTGTCCGCGGCACCCGGCACACCGGTTTCCCGTGCGGGGCGCGACAGTCCCACGCCCTTCCCCGGGGCCCGATCCGGTGCGTGGCCCGGGGCGTCCGCCGGCTGGAGGCGCGGCCCGCACGCCCGGTCGGCGGGATCCGTTCACGGGCCCGCCGGCGGGAACCGCTCACGTGCCCGGCCCGTGGACCCGGCCCGGCTACGGGCTCGTCGGCGGCCCGCCCTCCGGGAGGGCGTCGAAGACGCGCCGGAGGGCGGGCGGCCGGTCGCCGTCGCCCGCGACGACCACGCGGCGGCCGTAGGTCACCTCGTACCGGAACCCGTCCGCGATCGGGCGCCCGGTCGGCCGCGCCGGGACGAGGGCGAACGCGGGGTCCTCCAGGGCCCCGCGCAGCCCGGCGGCCTCGGCGGGGGTCTGCCGGCCGGTCCGGGGCGGCTTGTCGCCGGAGCGGACCGTCCATTGCCCGTCCCGGTGGACGACGAGCCGGTTCCGGACCCCGGCGAAGCCGCCGGTGACGACCACCTGGACGAGGACCTCGCCCGGCCGGGGGTCCGGCCGGGGGACGGCCGGAGCGGTGGCGGTCCCGGGAGTGCCCGGCGCGGTCGTGGTGCCGGGGGCGCTCGTCGGAGCCGGGGTCCCGGACGCGCCCGGCCCGGCCGTGGTCCCCGGCGCGCCGGGCGCCGGAGGGGCCCCGGGCCCCGCGTCCGAGCCGCAGCCGGACGCGCCGCCCGCCAGGGCCGCCGCGAGCAGCACGGCCGCGCGTCGCCTTCCCCATCCGCCTCGCCTCACGGGACTCATGGGAGGAGCATGCCCGGCGGGGCGCCTCCCCGCAGCCGGACGGCGGGATTCCGCTGCTGCCCGAGGTGCCCGAGCCTCAGCCCTCCCCCCGTACGATCCCGGTCAGCGGCCCCCGGTACTCCCAGCCCAGCGCGCCGTAGAGCTGTCGGCCGTCCACGGTCGCGGAGAGGACCCCGGTCGTGGAGCCGGCCCGGGCGGCGGCGGCCTCCAGGGTGAGCACGACGTTCGCGCCGAGGCCCCGGCGCCGGTGCGCCGCGTCCGTCTCGATCTGGTCGGCGACGGCGGTGGCGCCGGTCGGGGCGATCTGCCCCCGGGCGGCGAGGGTGCCGTCCGGGGCGAGGATCCGGACCCGGACGACGCCGTCCCGGACCTCGACGTTCCGGACGTACCCCTCGGGCGGCGCCGGACGGACGCCGGGGTCCAGCGCCTTGACCATCATGAAGCCGGGGTCGTCGGGGATCGTCCACCCCTCGGCGATCCACGGCGCCACCTCCTCCGCGTCCGCCATCACCTTGAGCCAGCTGTACGGCTCGGTGAGCCGCTCGCAGAGCGCGCGGACGGTGGCCGCGTCGGGCGCGGGCAGCACGTGCCGCAGGACGTGCCGGGGGAGGCCCACGTCGATCCGGTACCCCCAGGGCCGGTCCACGGCGGCCGGGGTGCCCCGGGAGGCCGTCCAGCCCCTCACCCACGCCGATGTAATGGCTCGCATATCCATGGAGGTATTACATCGGCCGTTCGGGGAGGTGCGCGAGAGTGATCGCTCACAGCGAACAGGCGTCCGGGAACATTCATGGGCTCACAAGCATTGAGTCCGTACAGCTCAACTTGACTGCCGAAGGGGAGATCATGGCTTCTGAGTCCATGGCGTCCGCGCCGCTCACTCTGCCTGTGCTGCCGCTCGACGACGAGGTCGTGCTGCCCGGAATGGTGGTGCCGCTGGACCTGTCCGACAACGACGTACGGGCCGCCGTCGAGGCCGCCCAGGCGGCCGCACGGCCCGGAGCGGGGAAGCCGCGGGTGCTGCTCGTGCCCCGCGTCGACGGCACCTACGCCGGGACCGGCGTCCTCGGGACCGTCGAGCAGGTGGGACGCCTGTCCGACGGCGACCCGGGCGCGCTCGTGCGCGGCCGCGGCCGCGTCCGCATCGGCGCCGGTACGACCGGCCCCGGCGCCGCCCTGTGGGTGGAGGGCACCGCCGTCGAGGAGACCCTGCCCGACCCGCTGCCCGGCTCCGTGACCGAGCTGGTCAAGGAGTACAAGGCGCTGGCCACCACCTGGCTCAAGAAGCGCGGCGCCTGGCAGGTCGTCGACCGCGTCCAGCAGATCGACGGCGTCGGCGCCCTCGCCGACAACTCCGGCTACTCGCCCTTCCTGACCGTCGCCCAGCGCGTCGAGCTCCTGGAGACCGCCGACCCGGTCGCCCGGCTGCGCCTGGCCACCGCCCAGCTCCGCGAGCACCTCGCCGAGCAGGAGGTCGCCGAGACCATCGCCAAGGACGTCCAGGAGGGCGTCGACAAGCAGCAGCGCGAGTTCCTGCTCCGCCGCCAGCTCGAAGCCGTCCGCAAGGAGCTGCGCGAGCTCAACGGCGAGTCGGAGGGCGACGAGTCCGACGACTACCGCGCCCGCGTGGAGGCCGCCGACCTGCCCGGGAAGGTGCGCGAGGCCGCCCTCAAGGAGGTCGAGAAGCTGGAGCGGTCCAGCGACCAGTCCCCCGAGGGCTCCTGGATCCGCACCTGGCTCGACACGATCCTCGAACTGCCCTGGAACGAGCGGACCGAGGACCGGTACGACATCCGGGGCGCCCGCGCGGTGCTCGACGCCGAGCACGCCGGCCTGGACGACGTGAAGGAGCGGATCACCGAGTACCTGGCGGTGCGCAAGCGGCGCGCCGACCGCGGACTCGGCGTGGTCGGCGGACGCCGGGGCGGAGCCGTCCTCGCCCTCGTCGGCCCGCCCGGCGTCGGCAAGACCTCCCTCGGCGAGTCCGTCGCCCACGCGATGGGCCGCGAGTTCGTCCGGGTCGCCCTCGGCGGCGTCCGGGACGAGGCGGAGATCCGCGGCCACCGGCGCACGTACGTCGGCGCCCTGCCCGGCCGGATCGTCCGCGCGATCAAGGAGGCCGGGTCCATGAACCCGGTGGTCCTGCTCGACGAGATCGACAAGGTCGGCTCCGACTTCCGCGGCGACCCCGCGGCGGCCCTCCTCGAAGTCCTCGACCCGGCGCAGAACCACACCTTCCGCGACCACTACCTGGAGGTCGAGCTCGACCTCTCCGACGTGGTCTTCCTGGCCACCGCGAACGTCCTGGAGTCCATCCCGGAAGCCCTCCTCGACCGCATGGAACTGGTGCGGCTCGACGGCTACACCGAGGACGAGAAGGTCGTCATCGCCCGCGACCACCTGCTGCCCCGGCAGCTGGAGCGGGCCGGCCTGGAGCCCGGCGAGGTCGTCCTGGAGGAGGCGTCGCTGCGGAAGCTGGCCGGCGAGTACACCCGCGAGGCGGGCGTCCGCACCCTGGAGCGGGCGATCTCCCGGCTGCTGCGGAAGGTCGCGGCCCAGCACGAACTGGGCGACCGGGAGCTGCCGTTCACGGTCCGCCCGGAGGACCTGCGGGAGCTGATCGGGCGGCCGCACCACGTGCCCGAGTCGGCGCAGGACCCGTCCGAGCGCCGGACGTCCGTGCCGGGCGTCGCCACCGGCCTCGCGGTGACCGGCGCGGGCGGCGACGTCCTCTTCGTGGAGGCCTCCCTGGCCGACCCGGAGACCGGTGCCGCGGGGCTCACCCTCACCGGGCAGCTGGGCGACGTGATGAAGGAGTCGGCGCAGATCGCGCTCTCCTTCCTCCGCTCGCACGGCGCGGAGCTGGAGCTGCCCGTCACCGGCCTCAAGGACCGGGGCGTGCACATCCACTTCCCGGCGGGCGCGGTCCCCAAGGACGGGCCGAGCGCGGGCATCACCATGACGACCGCCCTCGCCTCCCTGCTGAGCGGCCGGCTCGTCCGCACGGACGTGGCCATGACCGGTGAGGTCTCCCTCACCGGCCGGGTCCTGCCGATCGGCGGCGTGAAGCAGAAGCTGCTCGCCGCGCACCGGGCGGGCATCACGACGGTCGTGATCCCCAAGCGGAACGAGGCCGACCTGGACGACGTCCCGGCCGAGATCCTGGAGAAGTTGGAGGTCCACCCCGTGACGGACGTCCGGCAGGTCCTGGAGATCGCCCTCGCCCCGGCGGAGGTGCCGGTGGGCGCGGCGGCGTGATCCCCGGTCAGGAGCGGGGCGTTCCCTCGGGGGCGCCCCGCTCCGGCACGTCCGGGGGAGGGGCGCGGAGAGGGGCCGGACACCGGCCCGGGGGCGGGTCCGCGATGTCAGTCCCGGCTGTCATGATCGTACGCATGAACGAAGACGCCTTCTGGGCTCTCATCGACGAGTTGAGCGGCCGCCCCGGCACCCGGGACGAGCGGCTGGAGTGGCTGGAGGGAGAGCTGCTGCGGCGTCCGGCCGAGGAGAGCGTGGCGTTCCAGGTGCGCCTGGAGAAGGCGTGCGGGGCGGCCGACACGCACGCGGTGTGGCGGGCGGCGAACCGGATCGAGGGCGGCGCCTGCACGGACGACGGCTTCCACTGCTTCACGCTCTGGCTGGTGGGCCAGGGACGGAAGGCGTACGAGGCGGTGCTCGCCGACCCGGACGCGCTGGCCGACCTGCCGGACGTGCGGGCGCTCGCGGGGCGGCACCACGACGAGTGGGACGACGACGAGTGGCCCGAGTGGGAGGAGCTCGACTACGTCGCCCAGGACGTGTACGACGAGCTGACCGGCCAGGAGGACGACGACGGTGAGGAGTTCCTCGACGCGGTCGAGGAGGCCGAGGAGGCCGAAGAGGCCGAGGCGGGGGAGGAAGCGGGGGAAGAGCGGGAAGAGGACGAGGAGCGCGGGGCGTCCGGGCCGGGGGGGTCGGCCCTGCCCCGGCTCACCGCCCTCTTCCCGCTCGTGCCGTCCGGCTCCTAGGCGCCGCCCGGCCGGTCTCGGGGCCGGGCGGCGCCGTCGGTGACGCGTGGGGGCGCGTCAGGAGCCGGACGCGTTCCGGCGGCGGCCCAGGAGCAGGCTGCCCGCCGCGAAGGCGGCGAGGGCGCCCGCGCCCGCGAGGGCCGGCACCAGGGGGGAGGACGTCCCGGCCGTCTCGGCGGAGAGCGCCGGGGGCTGCTCGTCGCCGCCGTGGCCCGCGTGGCTGACGGTGGACAGGGCGGCGCCCGCCGCGATCTTCGCCTCGGTCGGGGCCTGCGCCTGCGTCCGGGCCCCGGCCCCGGTCGCCGCACCGGCCTGGCCCGTACCGCCGAAGGTGACGTCCGAGCAGCTGTAGAAGGCCTCGGGGCTGTCGTTGCGCTGCCAGACCTTGTAGACGACGTGGCGGCCGGTGCGGGCCGGCAGGGTGCCCGTGAAGTTGTAGTAGCCGTCGGTGGCGGTGCGGGTCGTGTTGTACACCGCGACCGGGGTCGCGTCCAGGTCCGACCACTTCAGGGGCTTCGTCGGGTCGAAGCCGGCCTTGGTGATGTAGACCGTCATGGTGCCCGAGTGGGCCGCCGTCGTCCGGAACCTGAAGTCGAAGGAGCCGGCGGCGACCGCCGTCGCCGGCCAGTCGGTGCGCGCCCAGTCCAGGGCCCGGTACTTCTCGCGGTTCGCCGAACAGAGCTTGCCGTCCGGGATGAGGGACCGGTGCTGCCCGTCCGCGTTGGCGATGTTGACCTCGTTCCAGTCGTAGAGCGGCTGGGTGCCGGAGTCGGCGACGAGGTCCTTGCACACCTGCGACCTGGGCGTCTCGGGGCCCTCGGCGTAACAGGCGGCCAACCGGCTCACGGGGTTGAAGACGGCACCGTGGGCACTGGCCGCCGTGGGGGTGAGACCGACGAGCGCGGCGGCGGACAGGGCGGCGGCACCGGTGGCGGCGGCGCGCCGGGCGGAAGGCAGGGAAGGCATGCGGGGGCTCTCTCTCGTGCGTGGGGGAGTACGGAATGAGCAACGCGCGCGGGGCGCACGGAAGTTGAACTCCGTGCGACCGTCATAGAGCCTCGCATTGGTCCATACCAATGGGCAAGGGGGTGGAGCCGAAAAGGCCGAACGGCCCCCGGGGCGCGCCGTGCGCCCGGGAGGCCGCCGGGAAGGGGGTGGGCGGGGCGTCAGCCGTTCGCGAGCGCCCTCACGCGCGAGAGGTCCCCGTTGAAGCGGTTGTGGTCGCCGACCACCGGGCCGGTGGAGGTGTACTGCCACATCGTGTGGTACGGCCAGCCGGCCGGGAGTTCGCCCACGGAGGAGGCGTACCGCGCGATCCACAGCGGGTTGGTGGCGGCGAAGCCGGAGTGGTTGCCGGTGCACTGGGTCCACCAGCTCGTCGCCGTGTAGAGGACGGCGTCCCGCCCGGTCCGGGCCTTGTAGCGGTCCAGGAAGTCGCGGATCCAGGCCACCATCCCCGACTGGGTCTTGCCGTAGCAGGTCGCGCCGTACGGGTTCCACTCGATGTCGAGCACGCCCGGCAGGGTCCTGCCGTCCTTCGACCAGCCGCCGCCGTTGTCGACGAAGTAGTCGGCCTGGGCCGCGCCGCTCGCCGTGTCCGGGGTGGCGAAGTGGTACGCGCCCCGGATCATGCCGACGTCGTACGAGCCGTCGTACTGCTGCGCGAAGGAGGTGTTCTTGTAGTACGTGCCCTCCGTCGCCTTCACGTAGGCCCAGCGGACGCCGCTGTTCCACAGGGTGGTCCAGGCGACGTTCCCCTGGTGGCTGGAGACGTCCACGCCCTCCGTCTGGGCGGCCCGGACCGGGGCGCCGGTGGGCGCCGTCGTGCCGCGCCCGTCGTGTGCGAGGACGCCCATGCCCATGTCGGCGGTGCCGCGGGCGGGCGTCTCCCGGGCGGCTGCGGCCGTGTCCGCGTCGGGAGCGGCTCCGGCGGAGCCGGCGAGGGGGAGGAGGAGGGCCAGGGCCGTCAGGGCGGCGCCGGCGAGGGTCGTTCCGGATCTGTGCACACGCATGGCGTGCCTCCGAAAGGCTTGTGGAGAGAGGGGATGACACGTCCTGTCGCGGACATGTCATTAGAGGCGGTGGAAGCGACGCTACGCACGTAGACCCGCCCGTGGAAGGGGGCCCGGACACCGCCGTTGGTCTACGCCTGCGAAATACTGGAAGAGCTGCGGAAACGACCGCGACGGGAAGAAACTTTCAGCGGCGGAAGGCCGCCGGTGTGGCGGGCTCACGCCACCGGGGAACACGTGGGAGGCGCTGACGTGCACGGAAGCGGTACGGGAAGCGGGCACGGGACCGCCCCACGGCCCCCCGGCGAGCCCGGAGCCGCCGCGCCCGCGCCCGATGCGGCGGGGGCCGCTCCGCCCGCCCCCGGCGAGAACGAAGCGGCCCTGCCGACTCCGGCTCCGGCGCCTACTCCGACTTCGGCTCCGACTTCGGCTCCGGCTCCGGCTCCGACTTCGGCTCCGGGTCCGGCTTCAGCTCCGGGTCCGGCTTCGACTTCGGCTCCGGCTCTTACTCCGGCTCCGACTTCGGCTCCGGCTTCGACTTCGGCTCCGGGTCCGGGTCCGGCTCCCGGCGAGGCCGGAGCCGTGCCGTCCGCCCCCGTGGACCGGGAGTTCCTCGCCCTCGAACGCGAGCTGGCGGTCTTCCTGCGCCGCGCCCGTGCCCAGTCCGGTGAGATGGCCCGGGAGGTCCACCCCGAGCTGGAGCCCGCCGCCTACGGCCTCTTCGTGCGCCTCGACGACGCCGGACCCCAGCGGGCCACCGAGCTCGCCGGGTACTTCGGCGTCGGCAAGGCGACCATGAGCCGCCAGCTCCGGGCCCTCGAAGACCTCGGGCTCGTCGCCCGCGACCCCGACCCCGCCGACGGCCGCGCCTCCCTCGTCCGCCTCACCGAGGAGGGCCGGAACCGCTTCCGCCGCGTCCGCGACGCCCGGCGCGAGCGCTACGTCCGCAAGCTCGCCGACTGGGACCGCGCGGAGGTCGCCGAGCTGGCCCGGCTCCTCAACCACTTCAACGTACGGTCCGAGGGCTGAGGCCTCAGCCCCCCGGCGGCTCCGGCGGTTCCAGTGGCTCGGACGGCTCGGGAGGCTCCAGCTCCACGTACACCGCCGTCGCGTCGTCGTGCAGCTTCCAGCGCCGTACGCCCCCCGCCTCCGCGTCCGCGAGCTCCCGCCCCCGCACCCGCCCGAGCAGCCCCGACGCGCCCTCCGCGCGCAGGACGCCGAGGCAGTCCGCCCAGTCGCCCGCGCCGAACAGGTCCACCCAGCGGCTCGCCCCGTCCGTGAGTGCGGCCAGGGCCCGGACCTCCGCGCGCGGGACCGCCCCGGTCACCGCGAGCCCCGCGACCGCCGGATCGGCCGCCGCGGTGAAGAAGCCGCCCTCCCGGTTCCGCAGCCGGTCCGTCGCCGCCACGGACCGCAGCACCTCCACCGGCACCCGGTCGAGCCGGTCGTCGAGGACCGCCCGCACCGCCCCGCCCGGCCCCTCCAGGAGGAGGACCGAGTCGGAGAGGACGAGGTACTCGACCGCCGCCCCGTCCCAGCGGGCGAGGACCACGGTTGCCTGAGGCGTACGTACGTGAGAAAGGTCACAGGTCCCCCGATGGGAGTCCGCGGTGCGCCGGATTGCCAGGGAGAGGATCTCGGACAGGGAGACGTCCGGACGGGAAGCGGACAGTTCGGTCAAAGCCCCGCCGAGCCGGGCGGTGAACCACGGCACGCCGTGCACACAACCGTCATCACCGGCGGGCGGCGTGACGCCGTCGAGGAGGACGACCGCCCCCCTGCCCTCCGCCGCGGACAGGACGGTGGTCGCCCAGTCCTCATTGGGGCGTTCGGGGCTGCCGGGGAGGGAGGCGACGTCGCTGCGCATGGAGCCCAGTGTGCCCGGCCCCGCGCCCGCCCCCGGCGGGCCCTTCACCGGACCTGCGAATGACGGGAAAAGGCCTGTACCAACGCGGCGGGTGCGGCGGGAGGGGCGGAACGGGCGCCCCCGCGGAGCTGCGGGCGGGCATCCTGCCAAAGGCCGCGCGGAAGATCCAACCGGGGCCGTTCCCGGGCCCCCGGACCCGGCCCGGCGAAGTTGTTCGCCAACTCCGGAGTGTTGTTCACTCGTTCGGGTGGCGGAGCGGCCGATGCCCGTCCCCTTCCCGGAAGCGCTGGAATGGTCGGAAGCCGTATCGGGGGTGGGGGCGCTCCATGTGACCGGCCGTCACCTCTGCTTTGTGGGTGGACGAGTCAAGAATGCGAGCACCGGTGCAGATGAAGCGGCCTCGGAGCAAGAACGGCACGCGGAGCCAGAACCCCGGTGTCCCGCCGGCCCCGGGCGGCGCCGCCACGGCCCCCGCCGGAGGCCCGGCCGCCGACCATGCCCAGGCCCACATCCAGGCCCCGACGCGGCCCGCCACGTCCACCGCGCCCGCCACCCCGACGCAGCCCACCGCCCCCGCGCAGCCCGCCGCCCCCGCCGGCCGTTCCAAGCGGGTCCGCAACCGCCTCGTCGCCGGCGTCGCCCTCGTGGGCGTCACCGTC
Source organism: Streptomyces bikiniensis (assembly GCF_000716625.1). Lineage (NCBI taxonomy): Bacteria > Bacillati > Actinomycetota > Actinomycetes > Kitasatosporales > Streptomycetaceae > Streptomyces > Streptomyces bikiniensis. Next base: position 11,791 of record NZ_JNXJ01000039.1, read on the forward strand.
CTCGCCGCCGGCGCCCCCGCGATCCTCACCGCCTCCGCCGAGCTGACCGACTCCCAGCGCCTGGTCACCCTCGCCGAACTCGACCGCCAGGCCGTCACCCTCGCCCACTCCCTCGCCGACGAGCGCGACGAGGTCGTCGCGTACATCGCCGCGGGCCGTGACGCCCAGACCGGCGACGCCAAGAAGAAGCGCCAGGTCACCACCGTGCGCTCCACCCGCGTCGACCGGCAGATCGACGAGATCCGCCCCGCCGCCTCCACGGAGCTCCGCCGCGACCTCGCCGGCGTCCCCTCCGTCCGCCGCACCGCCCTCACCGGCGAGGGCACCGCCCTGGAGGCCCACAAGGCCTACTCGGACGTCATCGACAAGCTCCAGGCCCTCGCCGACGAACTGGCCGACCGGACCCCGGCCCGCGCCGCCGACGCCTCCCTCACCGAGGCCACCCGCGCCCCCGCCGCCCTCGGCCGCGCCGTCGAACAGGCCTCCGCCACCCGCGGCCTGCTCCTCGCCGCGCTCGCCGTGCCGCAGCCCGAGCCCACCGGCGACTTCCGCTACGACGACACGACCGGCACCTACGTCCCCGAGGAGCCGAAGGGCGCGGCGGAGGCGAACCGGACCCGCGACCGCCTCGCCGCCGCCGCCCAGCAGGCCCGCGTCCGCGAACTCGCCGCCCTCGGCGACTTCGACCAGGCCGCCGGCGCCACCGCCCGCGACTCGCTCGCCGGCACCGTCGCCGGACCCGACGTCAAGAGCGCCGAGCGCTCCCTCGCCTCCCTCACCGACCAGCCCCGGCTGACCGAGGCCGAGCGCAGGACCGACCCGGCCGCCCTGGAGGCCGCCCTCTCCGCCCGCATCGAGCAGATGCGCGGCGTCGAGTCCACCCTCGCCGCCCAGCGCGTCGAACGCCTCTCCGCGCTCCGCGACGACGACGTCACCGCCCTCGAACTGCGCCTCGCCTTCCTCGGCGGCTGCCTCCTCTTCGCCGTCGGCGTCTCCACCTACGTCGCCCGCACCCTCACCCGGCCGCTCGCCGTGCTCCGCATCGGCGCCGCCCGGCTCGCCGCCGCCCCCGAGCCGCACACCGAGGAGCCGGTCCGCTTCACCGGCCGCAACGACGAGTTCGCGCAGGCCGTCCGCTCCCTCAACACCCTGCACGGCAGGCTCGCCGACCTCGCCGCGCGCACCGGCCACCTCACCGCCGAGCGAACCGACCTGGCCGCCGACAAGGAGGCCCTCGCCGCCGAACTGGCCACCCAGCGCGCCGAACTCCAGGGGCAGGTCGCCCTCCTCACCGCCGAACTCGAAAAGCTCCGCGGCACCGTCCGGCACACCTTCGTCAACCTCTCCCTGCGCAACCTCGGCCTGGTCGAACGCCAGCTCGGCGTCATCGAGAAGCTGGAGGAGCGCGAACAGGACCCGGACCGGCTCGGCACCCTCTTCAAGCTCGACCACATGGCGACCGTCATGCGCCGCCACAGCGAGAACCTCCTCGTCCTCGCCGGCCACGAGCACGTCCACGGCCACGCCGGGGCCGTCCCCCTGGTCGACGTGCTGCGCGCCGCCGTCAGCGAGATCGAGCGGTACGAGCGGGTCACCATCCAGTCCCTGCCGCCGCACGCCCAGGTCGCCGGCTTCGCCGCGGACGACCTGAGCCACCTGGTCGCGGAACTCCTGGAGAACGCCACCTCCTTCTCGCCGCCCGACGCCGAGGTCCAGCTCTCCGGCTGGCTCCTGGAGACCGGCGAGGTGATGCTCTCCGTCCAGGACTCGGGCATCGGCATGACCCCCGCCCGCTCCGCCGAGCTGAACGCGCGCCTGGCCGAGGCCGACCCGGACGCCTTCGAGGGCGAGGGGCTCGGCATGCGGGTCGTCGCCCTGCTCGCCGCCCGCCACGGCGTCCGCGTCGAGCTGCGCGAGCAGCAGCCGGGCGGCACGGCGGCCGTCGTGGTCCTGCCGCTGCCCCTGCTGCCCACCACCCCGCCGGCGGCCGTGACGGAGCCCGTACGGGTCGCGGGCACGGCCCCCGTGATCCAGCTGCCCGGCTCGGTCGCGGAGGCCAACTCCAACACCCTGCCGTCCCGCACCCGCGACCCCCTGGTGGAGGCGGCGGAACGCGCGTTCGCGGAGGCGGAGCCCGCCGGGGGGCGGCCGGAGGAGCCGCACGGGCCGGAGGGCGCGCCGGAGGAGCCGTACGAGCCGGAGGCCGTCTCCGAGGACCCGTACGACCCGGAACCGCGCCGGACGGCGGAGGAGCCGTACGCCTCCGAACCGGAGCCCGCGCCCTCGGAGCCGTACGAAGGCGAAGGGGTCCACGCCCCGGAGTCCGTCTCCGAGACCACGCTCCAGGTCCGGCTGCCCGTCCCGCCGCCGGAGCCGGACGCCCACGAGCGCGCCGCCGACGAGGGCCCGGACGCCGCCCACCCCGCTTCCGCTCCGGCCCCCGCCCCCGAACCGCCCCTCGACCCGTCGGTTCCCGGGCCGCGCCCCGCGCAGTGGGAGCGGGTCACCGACAAGGGCCTGCCCAAGCGCACCCCCCAGGTGGTGCGCCAGGCCGGACCCGCCGCCGCGCCCCGCAAGGGCGGCGTGGACGCCGAGGCCCTGCGCCGCAGGCTCGGCGGCTTCCACCGGGGCGCCGAGGCCGGCCGCCGCGACGTGGAGGCGGAGATGGACACGCGGGGAACGACCGCGCGGGGAACGGACACGGCGGGGATAGCGAACGCAAGGACTGCACGTACAGAGGAGAAGACGGGGGACACAGTCGAGGAGGCACGCAGTTGACCGCGACGGGAACGTTCGGACTGAGTACGGAAGCCCGCAACCTGCAATGGCTGCTGGGGAACCTGGTCGAGGAGGTGCCGGGGGTCCGCTCGGTGGCCGTCGTGTCCTCGGACGGCCTGATGCTGCTGTCCTCGGACCCGGAGCCCCCGCAGGGCGCCGCGTCCGCCGAGGAGCCCGGCGCTCCCCGGGGCCCGCGAGGCTCCAGCGCCGACCTGGCCACCATCGTCTCCGGCATCGGCAGCCTGACCGTCGGCGCCGCGCGCCTGATGGACGGCGGCGGGGTCAAGCAGACCATGGTGGCGATGGACGAGGGCAGCGTCTTCGTCATGTCGATCAGCGACGGCTCGCTGCTCGGCGTGCACGCCACGCCCGACTGCGACATGAGCGTCGTGGCGTACCACATGGCGCTCTTCGTGGGCCGCGCCGGCCACGTGCTCACCCCCGAGGTCCGCAGCGAGCTGCGCAAGTCGCTGGAGGGCCCCCGGTGACGGCCGTGTCCTCGACGGCCTCGGTGTCCTCGCTTCCGCACGCCTTCAAGCTGCCGGTACGGGGGGAGGGGCGCCGCCCCGCGCGCGTGCGCCCGTACTCGCTGACCGGCGGCCGGACCCGCTTCGGCCACGTGCTGCTCGTGGAGACCTTCGTGGCGGCGCTCGAAGCGCCCGCCGCCCGCAAGGTCCTGACGGACGGCGGGACCGGCGCGCGCGGCCTGATGCCGGAGATGCGGGCCATCGTCGAGATCTGCCGCCGGATGCGGACGGTGGCGGAGATCTCGGCGCTTCTGAAGATGCCGTTGGGGGTCGTCCGGGTGCTGCTCAGCGACCTGGCCGACCAGGGAAAGATCCGTGTGTACGGGACCGGTCACGGCACCGGCCAGCCCGACCGCGCGCTCCTCGAAAGGGTGCTGAGTGGACTCCGCCGTCTCTGACGCCGCCGCCGTCTCCGGAACCACTTCCGGAACCGCCTCCGGAACCACTTCCGGAACAGCCTCCGGCACCGTAGCCGAAGCCGTCCCCGAATCACCGGCGGCCGTCGGCATCCCCGCCCAGCCCCGCCCCGGCCCCTCCGATCCTCTCGAACGGGAAGCCGAGGACGGCGCGCAGGACTGGCAGCTCGACCACAGCAAGGCCCCCACGGCGACGAAGATCGTCGTCGCGGGCGGCTTCGGCGTCGGCAAGACCACCTTCGTCCGCGCGGTCTCGGAGATCACCCCGCTCCAGACCGAGGCCCTGATGACCCGGGCGAGCGAGGACACCGACGACCTCACCGCCACGCCGGACAAGCTCACCACCACGGTGGCGATGGACTTCGGCCGGATCACGCTCGACGACGACCTGGTGCTCTACGTCTTCGGCACGCCGGGACAGCAGCGCTTCTGGTTCATGTGGGACGACCTGGTGCGCGGCGCGATCGGGGCGATCGTGCTCGCCGACACCCGGCGCCTCACCGACTGCTTCCCGGCCCTCGACTACTTCGAGAGCTGCGGACTCCCGTACATCGTGGCGGTCAACCACTTCGAGGGCAGCGAGCTGTTCGAGACGGAGGACGTCAGGGAGGCGCTGACCGTGCCCCCGCACGTCCCCGTGGTGATCATGGACGCGCGCAAGCGCTACAGCGTGGTCGAGACCCTGCTGGCCATGGTCGCGCACGCCCTGGAAGCCACCCCCGAATAGCCCCGCCCCCCTCACTTACGCCACGCCAGGAGCACCACCCATGCGGAAGATACTCATAGTCGGGGCCGGGCAGTCCGGCCTCCAGCTCGCCCTCGGACTGCAGTCGCGGGGGTACGAGGTCACCCTCATGTCGAACCGGACGGCGGACGAGATCCGCGCCGGCCGGGTCATGTCCACCCAGTGCATGTTCGACACCGCCCTCCAGCACGAGCGGGACCTCGGACTCAACTTCTGGGAGTCCCAGGCCCCCCGGATCGAGGGCCTCGGCGTCTCGGTCGCGGGACCCGACTCCTCCCGCCTGATCGACTGGGTCGGCAAGCTGGACGGCTACGCCCAGTCCGTCGACCAGCGGGTGAAGATGGCCGGCTGGATGGAGACCTTCGCCCAGCGCGGCGGCCAGCTCGTCATCCACGGCGCGGCGGTCGGGGACCTCGACTACTTCTCCCGCAACTACGACCTGGTGCTCGTCGCGGCGGGCAAGGGCGAGCTGGTCTCGATGTTCGAGCGGGACGCCTCGCGCTCCCCGTACGACGCGCCGCAGCGGGCGCTGGCCGTCGCGTACGTCCACGGCCTGGGCCCGCGCCCCGAGCACCCGGAGTTCGACGCGGTCCGCTGCAACGTCGTGCCGGGGGTCGGCGAGCTGTTCGTCATGCCGACCCTCACCACCGGGGGCCGCGCCGACATCCTCTTCTGGGAGGGGATCCCGGGCGGCCCGCTCGACGTCTTCAAGGGGGTCAAGGACCCCTCCGAGCACCTGGCGCTCACGCTGGAGCTGATGGAGCGCTTCACGCCGTGGGAGTACGCGCGGGCCACCAAGGTCGAACTGACCGACGCGGGCGGCACCCTCGCCGGCCGCTACGCCCCGACCGTCCGCAACCCGATCGGCCGCCTCCCCGGCGGCGGCCTGGTCCTCGGCGTCGCGGACGTCGTCGTCGCCAACGACCCGGTCACCGGCCAGGGCTCCAACTCGGCCTCCAAGTGCGCGGCGGCGTACCTCTCCTCGATCGTCGAACACGGCGAGGCGCCCTTCGACGAGGCCTGGATGAACGCCACCTTCGACCGCTACTGGCAGACGGCCCGGCACGTCACCAAGTGGACGAACGCGATGCTGGCCCCGCCCCCGGAGCACGTCCTGAACCTCCTCGGCGCCGCCGGCCGGCTCCAGCCCGCCGCCGACCGCTTCGCCAACGGCTTCAACGACCCCTCCGACTTCGAGAACTTCTTCTACGACCCGGAAAGGACGAACGCGTACCTGGCGTCCCTGACGCAGGGCTGACGAGGACGGGCGGGCCGCCGCCACGACCGCCGAAAACCGGTCGTGGCGGCGGCCCGTCCTGTTCGATCATGCGGGCATGTCCCTGTTGAACACACTGGACCGCGTGGACGCGGACCTCGCCGCCGGGCGGGTGCCCGTGGCGCGGCAGCGGCTGCGCGGGCTCGTCTCGTCCTTTCCGCACGACCTGACCCTGCGCCGACGGCTCGCCGAGGTGTACCGGTTGTACGGGGACGCGGCGGAGGCGGGGCGCTGGATGTACCTCGAAGAGGACCGGCGGGAGGACGAGACGGTCGCGTTCGAGGAGCGGTACGCGTCCCCCGCGCGGCGGATGAGGGCCCTCGCCTGGCGCGGGCCCGAGGCGCCGGCCGCCACCGCGTTCGCCCGGGAGCAGCTCGCGGCGGTGCGCGCCGCCCGCGCCGGGGAGCTGGGGCGGGCGGTCGACTGGGACGATCCCGCCTCGTACGAGGAGCGGGCGTACGACCACCCCGTGCCGGGGAGCGCCGGTTGGACGCTCAAGGGCGTGCTCGTGTGCGGGGGCTGCGCCGTGGGGGTCCTCCTCAACCTGGGGATCTGGGTGGTCGGCCTCGTCACGATCGCCGACTGAGCGGCTCAGCCGCCGTCGAAGCCCTCGTCCCCGCCGTCCCCCGCGCCCTCCGGGAGGGCCGGTGGGGTGTACGAGGGCAGGGCCGTTCCGGTCGGGTCCGGGCGTACGGCTCCGAGCAGCGGGTTCGCCGCGACGGGGGAGACCTTCACCTTCGCGCCGGGGCGCGGGGCATGGACCACCAGGCCCTCGCCCAGGTAGAGCGCCACGTGCGTGGCGCCCGGGAAGTAGACCACCAGGTCCCCGGGGCGCAGTTCCGAGAGGGGAACCCGGGGGAGCGTCGCCCATTGTTCCTGGCTGGTGCGGGGGATCTCGCGGCCCGCCGCCGCCCACGCCCGCTGCGCAAGCCCCGAGCAGTCGTACGCCTCCGGGCCCTCGGCCCCCCACTCGTACGGCTTGCCGATCTGCCCCACCGCGAACCGCAGGGCCTGTGCGCCCGCGCGGGACGGGGTGCGCGGGCCGTCCAGGACTCCGGAGTCCAGCAGTTCGCGCTGGGCGCCCGCCGTCTGCGTCCGCTCCAGTTCCGTGAGCCGGGTGAGCTGGGTCGGGGAGAGGCCGGCGAGCAGCTTCTCGACCTCCTTCAGTTTCGTCCGGACCTCGTCGCGCCGGACGCGCTGCTCGGCGGACAGGCGTCGCTGCCGGTCCAGGGCCTTGCGGGAGGCGGTCGCGAGGGCGTCGGCCCGGCGGGCGGCCGTTTCGAGCCGGGCGACGGCGCCGGCCCGGTCCCGGCCCGCCCGGGCCGCCAGCCGCTCCCGGTCCATCGCCGCCCGCGGATCCGGGGCGAAGAGCACGTCCAGGTACGAGGAGAGCTCCGACCTGCCCCGGTACTGCTCCCGGGCGATCCGCCCGGCCTCGGCGCGGCCCCGGTCGAGATCGGCCCGCGCGGCGGCGAGCCGGGCCGTGAGCTTCTGCGCGTCGGCGGTCTGGAGCCGCAGCTTCTCCTCGGCCGCGTTGTGGCGCTCGGTGGCCTCCTCGGCCTGCCGGTAGAGCGTGCGCAGGCGCGTGAGCAGGCCGGCGACGGAGGTCCCGCCGGGGGGTGCGAGGGCGGCGGCGTCGTCTTCGGGAGCCGGGACGGCAGGGGTGTCCGATGCGGGAGCGTCGGGGACCTCCGGGTCCACCGGGCCCACCGGTTCCCGCTCCGGGTCCGGACGGGCGATCGGGGCCTGGGGCGGAGGTTCCACCGGCGGGTCCGCCGGGTAGGCGCCCGCCGGGGGCGGGCCCGTGAGCACCGCGAGGGCGGCGAGCGCCCCCGCGCAGAGCGTGCGCAGCAGCCTTCGTGACACGTCACCACCTCCACGGGGATGATGACGGTTCACTTCATGTGATCACCGTACGAACGGGGGCGCGTCCGGCGCCCTCACTCGTTCGGACTCACTCGTCCGGACTCGTTCGGACTCGTTCGTTCGGACTCATTCGGTCGGGTCGGAGTCCCGGCGGCCCCCGCCCGGCTTCGACCACGGCCACCTCAGCTCGCGCCGCTCCCGTCCCCCGGGGGCGTACTCGTACACCCAGCCGCGCTGGAGCCCGAGCCGCTTCGTGTACCCGGCGGGCTCGCGCCGGTAGGCGTACACCCTCGGCGGGTTCCCGTCGTGCGCCGGGACCGGGACCTCGTACCACTTCGGCGGGTGGCCGGTCGGGCCGAGCAGGATCGGCAGGACCCGGCCGTCCAGGGGACCGCCGCGGAAGGGCGTGTTCTCGCTTCTCACCCCTCCAGTCTCCCCCGCGCGCCGCTCACAGCAGGTGGGCGGCCTCGCTTACTACCGGGAGCAACCGGCGGGCCAGGTCCGCCACCGGCCCCTCGGACGTCTCCTGGGCGAGCAGCCGCCGGACGACCTCCGTCGTCTCCTCGTCGCCCGCCGCCGTCGCGGTCAGCAGGGCGACCAGATGGTCCACCATCCAGTCGCGCAGCTCCGGCGCCGGGGGCCGCTTCCCCTCGCCCAGCCAGATGAGCGAGGCGGCCTCCACGGCCGCGATCCACGTCCGGACCAGCATCCCGAGCCGGAGCCCCGGCCGCTCCACCCCCAGGTGGAGGAGGATCTGCTCGGCGGCGGCCCGCCGCACCTCGTCCACGATCGCGGTCGTCTGCGGGGTCTCCACGACGCTGCCGCCGCGCAGCAGCGCGCTGAACCCGGCGTCGTACTCGTCCACGAAGGCCAGGTAGCGGTCGAGCACCCGGCCGAGCCGTTCCGTGGGCGGCCCGGCGAGCGGCTCGGCGAAGCAGCGGTTCAGGGTGTCGGCGGAGGAGCGCAGGGCGGCCTCGTACAGCTGCTGCTTGCCGCCGGGGAAGTACCGGTAGACGAGGGGCCGCGAGACGCCGGCCGCCTCGGCGACGTCGTCCAGCGAGACGTCCTCGGGCGTCCGGTGGGCGAAGAGCCCCAGGGCCGCGTCGAGCAGCTGGCCGCGCCGCTCCTCGACGCTGAGCCTGCGGTAGGCGGGCGTGGCGGGACTCGTCATGCTCCGCAGCGTAACCGCGCGGCCTCCCGGCCGGGGGTGCGGTCCGCTTCCCGGGCGCACGGTCCGGCCTCCGGGGGGCGGACCGTGCGCGGGCCCGGTGAAGGGGAGCACGGCAGGGCGCCTCGCGCCCGCACCACTCCCGCGCGACTTATTGACGGACCGTCAACAGCGTGTGAGCCTGCTGGGGTCGGACCGAAGCCGGTCGGTCGAAGAGGGCCGGGAGAAGGAGTCGTCCATGTCGACGCACGACCTCTGCACGAACGCCCCCGGCGGAGCCGTCTGGGACGTGCCGGCCACCGGCGCCGCCCGCTTCTCCTGGGACTACGACGACGGCCGCGACCGCCTCCTCGCCCTCTACCGGAAGGGCAAGGACAAGCAGTGGGACGGCGCCACCCGCATCGACTGGGACCTGGAGGTCGACCCGTACGACCCGCTCGGCACCCCGGACGAGGCCCTGGACCTCCACGGCACCCGCCACTGGGCCAAGCTGACCGGCAAGGACCGGGGCGAACTGCGCCGCCACTACTCCTCCTGGCAGTTCAGCCAGTTCCTCCACGGAGAGCAGGGCGCCATGATCTGCGCCGCCCGGATCGTCGAGTCCGTCCCCGACCTCGACGCCAAGTTCTACTCGGCCACCCAGACCATGGACGAGGCCCGGCACGCCGAGATCTACGGCCGCTTCCTCCACGAGAAGGTCGGGATGCTCTACCCGATCGACGACAACCTCAAGGGCCTCCTCGACGACACCCTGCGCGACTCCCGCTGGGACATGCCCTACCTGGGCATGCAGGTCCTCATCGAGGGCCTCGCCCTCGCCGCCTTCGGCATGATCCGCGACACCACCGACAAGCCGCTGCCGAAGCAGATCCTCGCGTACGTGATGCAGGACGAGGCCCGGCACGTGGCCTTCGGCCGGATGGCCCTGCGCGACCACTACCGGCAGCTCTCGGACGCCGAGCTCCGCGAGCGCGAGGAGTTCGTCATCGAGGGCTGCCACCTGATGCGCGACCGGCTGCGCGCCACCGATGTCCTGGTGAACTTCGGCGTCGCCCGCAAGGAGGCCGAGGAGCTGACCGAGCGCAGCGAGTTCCTGCGGCTCTTCCGCAAACTGCTCTTCAGCCGTATCGTCCCGTGCGTCAAGGACATCGGCCTGTGGGGACCGCGCCTCCAGAAGGCCTACCTGGACATGGGCGTCTTCGACCTCGGCGACTCCAACCTGGACCTGCTGATGGCCCAGGACGAGGAGGTCGCGGAACGGCTCGACGCGGAGCGCTTCGCGGCGGAGGAGCGGGACCGGGCGGCGGAGGTGGCGGCGGCGATCGAGGCGGGGAGCCGCGCGGCGGACCCGGAGTGACCCCGGCGCGGAGGCCTCCCGCGCGCAGGCCCGCGCCCTACCGCCTCCCCTCCGCCTCCAGCCGCAGCGCCTCCTCCATCACCGCCTTCGCGATCGGCGCCGCGCTCCCGCCCCCGCTGATGTCCGTACGGGAGGCCTCCGCGTCCTCCACGACCACCGCCACCGCCACCGCCGGCCGGGCGGAGCCTTCGCCCTGCGCCCAGGCGATGAACCAGGCGTAGGGCGTACCGGTGTTGCCGAAGCCGTGCTGGGCGGTGCCGGTCTTGCCGCCGACCCGGGCCCCCGGGATCGCCGCGTTCCTCCCCGTCCCGTCCTCCACGGCCCGCACCATCAGCTCCTGGAGCCGGAGCGCCGTCGAGGGGTTCATCGCCTGCCGGTAGGCGCGGCGGGCGGTCCGCTCCACGGTCGCGCCGCCGGAGGTCGTCGTGCGGTCCACCAGGTGCGGACGGGCGATCTCGCCGTTGTTGGCGACCGCCGCCGCCACCATCGCCATCTGCAGCGGGGTCGCCGTCGTGTCGAACTGCCCGATCGAGGAGAGCGCCAGCTGGTCCGGGCTCATCTCCCGGTCGAAGGTGGACCTCGCCACCCACGACGGCACCCGAAGCGCCGTGTCGTTGAAGCCGAACCGCTCCACCGCGTCGACCATCCCCGTCAGGCCCACCTCCACCCCGAGCCCGGCCATCACCGTGTTGCACGACCACTGGAGGGCGTACGCGAGGGACGCGTCGCCGCAGCCCTCCGCCTCGTTCGGCAGCACCTGCCGGGTGCCCGGCAGCACGAACGGGTCCGGGGTGTCCGTCGGCGCGTCCACGTCCCGCACCACGCCCGCGTCCAGGGCCGCCGCCGCCGTCACGATCTTGAACGTGGAGCCCGGCGGGTACGTCTGCCGCAGCGCCCGGTTCAGCATCGGCCGGCCCGGCGCGGAGTTCAGCCGCTCCCAGGCCTCCCTGACCCCCGGGCCCGTCCCGGAGAGCACCCCCGGGTCGTACGAGGGCGAGCTGACGAGCGCCAGGATCCGGCCGGTGGCCGGCTCGACCGCCACCATCGCGCCCCGCTTCCCGGCGAGCCCCCGGAAGGCGGTCTCCTGCATCGAGGCCCTGATCGTGGTGACCACGTCGCCGCCGGGCTCCCGGCCCCGGGTGAGGCCGTTCAGGAGCGGCAGCGGCGCCAGCATCGGCTCCGTGCCCGCCAGGACCGCGTCCTCGGCGTCCTCGACCAGCGTCGTGCCGTAGGTCTGGGAGGCGTGGCCGGTCAGCGGCGCGTACAGCGGCCCCTGGCGGTAGGTCCGCTCCCAGCGGAGCTGCTGCCCGCTGTCCCGGGAGCCCGTCACCGGCTTCCCGTCGACCAGGATCTCGCCGCGCGGCTGCGCGTACCGGCCGATCGCGATCCGCCGGTTGGCCGGGTCGTCGTTCAGCGGCCCGGCCTCGACCACCATCACGCGGCCCGCGTTCACGATCAGCGCGGCCAGGAGGAGGAGGCAGAGCGCGGCGGCGCGCCGGATGTAGCGGATCACGGGGCGGCTCCGGGGGCGGGCCGGAGCGGGGGTACGGCTCCGGGAACGGGCGTGCGTACGGTCGCGCGCCCGTCCGCCCGTCCGGCCGTCCGTCCGGCCGTGCGCCCGGTCACGCGGCCCCCTCCTTGACCCGTTCGGGCTCCCCGGTGTCGGCGGGCTCCGGGCGCGGCGCGCGCGCCGAGTCGCTGACCCGGACGAGGAGGGCGACGATCACCCAGTTGGTCACCACCGACGAACCTCCCTGCGCCAGGAACGGCATCGCCATGCCGGTCAGCGGGATGAGGCCCATCACCCCGCCCGCGATCACGAAGACCTGGAGGGCCACGATCGAGGCGAGCCCGATCGCGAGGAGCCGCCCGAAGGGGTCGCGCAGCAGCAGGCCGGCGCGGTAGCCGCGGCCGACGAACAGCGCGTACAGCAGGAAGAGCGCGGTCAGGCCGACGAGCCCCAGCTCCTCGCCGGCCGTCGCCAGGATGAAGTCGGACTTGGCGGCGAAGCCGATGAGCACGGAGTGGCCGAGGCCGAGCCCCGTGCCGAGCATCCCGCCCGCCGCGAAGGAGAACAGGGACTGGGCGAGCTGCCCCGGTCCCTCGCCCGCCCGGATCGAGGCGAAGGGGTCGAGCCAGTCCTGCACCCGGCCGTGGACGTGCGGTTCGAGCGAGCCGACCAGGAAGGCGCCGGCGGAGGCGAGCACCAGGCCGACCGCGATCCAGCCGGTCCGGCCGGTCGCCACGTACAGCATGATCACGAAGAGGCCGAAGAAGAGCAGCGAGGTGCCGAGGTCCCGTTCCAGGACGAGGACGCCGACGCTCAGCAGCCAGATCGCCACGACGGGCCCGAGGACCCGCCCCGAGGGGAACTGGAACCTCCAGATCCGGCGGCCGGTGTACACGAGCGCGTTGAGGTTGGCGGAGAGGTACGCGGCGAAGAAGACCGCGAGCAGGATCTTGGCGAACTCGCCGGGCTGGAAGGAGAGCCCGCCGAGCCGGATCCAGATCCTGGCGCCGTTGACGGCGGGGAAGAAGACCGGCAGGAGCATCAGGGCGAGGGCGGCGGCGACGGAGACGTACGCGTATCCCTGGAGCGTGCGGTGGTCGCGCAGCAGCAGCACCACCAGGATGAAGAGCGTCACCCCGAGCGCCGACCAGACCAGCTGGGTGGTCGCCGCCCGGTCGTACGGCGTCTCCAGGTCGAGCCGGTGGATCAGGGTCAGGCCGAGGCCGTTGAGCAGGACCGCGATCGGCAGCAGCAGCGGATCGGCGTACGGGGCGCCGAAGCGGACCGCGAGGTGGGCGATGAGCGCGAGCAGGCCGAGCCCGGCCCCGTAACGGGCGGCGTCCGGCGGCACGGCGCCGGCGCGGGCGAGGCCGACCGCGGCGTAGCCGTAGACGGAGATGAGGACGGCGCAGACGAGGAGGGAGAGTTCCACGCCGCGGCGCTTCGGGACGCGGACCCCGGGCGGGGGCGCGTCCGTTCGCGGTGCGGTCATGGCCGCAACGTAGCAAGCGGTATGCGCTATGTCCCTTTTGCGTGACGGTGTGCCGCCGTGCTCCTGCCCCGGCCCTTTGGGTGGCCTCGGGTATCCCTGGCGTCCTCGGGTGCCTCGGGGCGTCCTTCGTGTACCCCCGGATGCCCCTGGACGCCGTCGGGACGCCCCCGGGCGTTTCCGGGCGCGGGCGTCCCGGACGCCTCTCGGGCCTTCCCCGATGCCCTCGGGCCCAATGCCCCCTGGACCCGAGGGCATCGGGCGTCCTCAGGCGTTCCCCTCCGGCGGGGGATCGTCCAGGCGTACGTACTCGGGGAGCCGCAGCCGGGCCTCGGCGCCCCCGCCGGGCGCCCCGCCGAAGACCAGTTCGGCGCCGATCACCTCTGCCTGCCCCACCGCGATGGTCAGTCCGAGTCCGTGCCCCTTGCCCCCGCTCTCGGTGCGGAAGCGCTGCGGCCCCGACTCCAGCAGGTACGCGGGATAGCCCGGCCCGTGGTCCCGCACGGACACCACGGGCCCGTCCACCGTGACCACCACCGGGGGCGCGCCGTGCTTGTGCGCGTTGGACACCAGGTTCCCGAGGACCCGCTCCAGGCGCCGCCGGTCCGTCTCCACGACGGCGTCCCGGACGACCCGCACCTCCGTCTCCGTGCCCGAGGCGCGGACCACCCGTTCGGCCAGCGGGCCGAGTTCGTGCACGGCCAGGTCCACGGTCTCGTTGCGGGCGTCGAGCCGCGAGATCTCCAGGAGGTCCTCGGTGAGCCCGCGCATCGCCCGCACCCGGTCCCGTACGAGCTCCGAGGGGCGCCCCTCGGGCAGCAGTTCGGCCGCGGCCGTGAGCCCGGTCAGGGGGGTGCGCAGCTCGTGCGCCACGTCGGCGGTGAACCGCTGCTCGCTCTGCAGCTTCCGCTGGAGGGAGGAGGCCATGGTGTCGAGCGCGCCGGAGACGGTCGCCACCTCGTCCTGGGGCCGGGAGGGGTCCTTCGTCCTCGGGTCGTCCACGCGCGCGTCGAGGTCGCCGGCGCTGATCCGGCGGGCCACCTGGGCGGTGAGGTGCAGCCGGCGCGTGACCCGGGTGACGGCGAAGACGCCCACGAGCAGGGTCGCGCCGATCGCCAGGACGGAGGAGCCGAGCAGCGAACGCCCGAGCGCGTCGATCGTCCCGGCGCTCTGGGTGTAGTCGAGGCGCACGGCGAGGGCCCGGCCGTCGGCGGGGCCCGCCGCCCACATCGCGGGCCGGCCCCCGCGGTCGGCGACCACCGTGCCGCGCTCGCCGCGCAGGGCCAGCGCCCGCAGGGCGGCCGGGAGGTCCGGCGGGTCGACGCCCGCGAACCGGGGGAGCGGCTCGCCCGCCTCGTAGAGGTCGGTGACCTCGCCGAGCCGGACCAGCGCCTTCTCCCGGGCGTCGTCCACGGTCTGCCGGGTCACGGACACGTGCACGAGGGTGCCGAGCAGCGCGGCGAGGGCGCAGCACATCACCGCGATGAACACGGCGGCCTTCCAGGTGAGCGTCGCGGTCCAGGCGGGCCGCCGGAACGCCCTCACGGGGTCCCCTCGGGAGGCGGTACGGGGGAGGGCCCGACGCCGGAGGAACCGGCGGTCCCGGAAGGCTCCGGCCCGGAGGGCTCTGATCCGGAAGGGCCCGGCGCGGAAGGCCCCGACCCGGAGGACCCCGACCCGGAGGGCCCCGGTCCGGGAGGCCGGCCGGCGGGGGTCCGGCCGCCCGAGGGACCCACCCGGACGATCTCGTCCCGGGTGGGCAGCATGCTGCCCTGCCGCTCGTCCCAGGACCAGGCGGTGCGGTACTCGTACCCCGGGATCCCCGCCGATCCGACCCGCATGATCAGGTCACGGCCGGCCAGCTCCACGCTGATGACCTGGTCGACGGTGGACATGATCCGGGTGAGCCCGCCCCTCTCGGCGCGGTAGACCCGTACGGCGACCTGCTGCTCGGGCATCCGGATGCCGACGATCAGCTCGTCCCGGCCGTCGCCGGTGAGGTCGCGGTAGTACGGCCGCATGACCGGGCAGGAGGCCGGCTCGCTCACGCACGCCCCGACCGCCCGGGCGGTCTCCTCGTACAGCCCGTCCGCGCCGCTGCGCGCGTCGGGACGGGCGCGCACCTCGGCCCGGACGACCTCCACCGCGTCGACGGAGCGGACGTCGCCGCCGGCGACCCGGATCCCGGGAACGCGCTGGATGTCGGACTCGCCGTAGTCGATCGGCGGGTTCGTGGCGGGCGGCAGATCGGGCCAGAGCCGTACGGGCCCCACGGCGGGGCGCGTGGGCCCGGCGCTCTCCGGGACGCCCGTACCGGCGCTGTCGCACCCGGCGAGCACGGGACCGCCCAGGGCGCACAGGACGACGGCGGCGACGTGCACTCCGCGCGGTCCCACGTGGCCACCTGCTCCTCGGTCGGTCTGGGGGCTGCCCCTCTCCCCGTAGACCTTATGCGGACCGAAGTCCTTTTTGTCGCCCGCGCGGTACGTTCCTCCGCCGCCCGCTCCGCGTGTCCCCGTGCCGTCCGCTCAGTACGTTCCCCGCTCCATCCGGGCGAGGGCGGCCCGGCACAGGGTGAGGAGCTTCTCGTCGAGGTGGATGTCGCGCGTGCCGGAGGCGCCCTCGCGGGCGTTGTGGCGGCGTCTGCGGGTCAGCTCTGTGAGGAGGACCAGCCGGGCCTCCGAGGCGGCCGGGCCCATCTCCGCCAGGCACTCCGCGATGTCCACGCGCGCGTGCCGGTTCTCCTCCCAGGCGGCGAGCAGCACCGGAAGGGTCGCCTCCGTCTCCCCGGTCACCCGCCACAGGGCCGCCGCGGCGCGGACCCGCACCCACGGGTCCCGCGAAGCGAGGGCGGGCCGCAGGGCCGGGGCCGCCGCGACCGCCGCGGGGCCGATCTCGCCGAGGACCTGGGCGGCGGCGCACCGGTCTGCGCCCGGCAGGACCGGCCGCAGCCACCGCTCCAGGACCGGCAGCACCTCCGCCGGGTCCCCCTCGACCGCCCACAGGGCGCGCGCCGCCGCCGTGGAGACGCCGGCCGACCCGTCGGCCAGGAGCTCCTGCAGGTCCGGTACGGCCTCCCCGGCGGCGGGCCCGAAGGCCGCGAGGGTGCGCAGGGCGGCCTCCCGCACCCGGTCGCGCCGGTTCGCGGGCGCGCCGCGGAGCACCCGCAGCACCTCGGGGAGCGCCTGGACGCCCCGGGCGGCGGCCAGGGCGTGGAGCAGCGGGGCCGCCCGGTCGTACAGCCGCTCGTCCAGCTCGATCCGGGCGAGCCGGCGCCGGAGCAGGGGGGCGAGCACGGCCGCGGAGGGCCCGAGACCGTCCACGGCGTACAGCAGTTCGCGCCGCACCTCGCCCTCCTCCAGGGCGCGGGCGAGCAGCGGCACCGCGCGGACGTCCCCGGCACGGGCGAGGGCGATCAGCGCCCCCTCCCGCCCGGACCGCCCGACGCCGCCGAACCCCTCTCCGCAACCGCCGCCGAACCCGTCTCCGCCTCCCCCTCCGAACCCGTCCCCACATCCCTCTCCGAACCCGCCGAACCCGTCTCCGAACCCACCGGACCTGCCACCGAACCCACCGGACCCGTCTCCGAACCCACCGGACCCGTCTCCGAACCCGTCGGCGGGTCCCCGGGGGGCCCGGGCCAGGCGCGCCGCGAGCGCGTCGGCGGCGGGCGCGCCCAGCTCGAAGAGCCGCTCCAGGAAGGAGGTGGCGGCCTCCCGGAGCCGGGGCTCGGGGTCGTGGAGCTGGTCGCCGACGAGCCGGACGACCTCCTCGTACCGCCCGCGCCAGACCCGTATCAGCCCTCCGCACAGCCAGATCGCGTCCGAGCGCTGCCCCCAGTCGGGGCTGCGCAGCTGGGCGAGGACCAGCGCGATCCGGTCGTCGACGCGGTCGTCGAGCGCGGCGTGCAGCGTCCGCAGCAGCTCCTCGGTCCAGGGCGCGGGCCGCCCGGCCGCGTGCTCCTCCAGAAGCTCCCGCACCTGCCCGATGAGCGTCGGGGCGGCGCCCCGGGGGGGCTCGGACCCCGCCCCGGAGACGGACGCGGTCCTGATCTCCTCAAGGAGCGCCGTCACCCACGGCACGACGTCGTCGGGGATCTCGCCGGGCGCACAGCGCGCCCGCTGCGCGAGGGCCGCGAGCCGGAGCCCCGGGTCCTGGGCGGCCCGGGCGAGCCAGCCGAGCCAGTCGACGGTCTCGGCGCGCAGCGACGCGTGCCGCAGGGCGATCTGCCCGACGGCGGCCACCAGGGCGAGCCGCACCTCGGTGTCCCGCTCGACGGTGAGCCGCTCCCGGAGCAGGGTCAGCACCAGGGCGGGCTCGGGGTGCAGCGAGGCGAGCGCGTACGGCACGGCGAGCCGCACCTCGGGGTCGGGGTCCGAGACGAGTCCGAGGAAGACGTCGGACCCGGCGGCGATGGCGGCGGCGGCCATGGCGTAGTTGGCGGCGGGAATGAACTCGCCGTCGTCGAAAGGAAGTCCGCTCATCTCCTCCTCTTCCTCGTCGTCGAGCTCGATCCCCCCGATGCTGGTGAGGAGTTCGACGATGCAGCCCCGGTCCTGGACGCCGGGATCGGCGACGAGTTCGAGGAGGAAGGGGATGCAGGCGAGCGTCGAGTCGTAGACGTCGCCCTGGTGGTGCACGGCCCCGTACATGCCGTCGAGGGCCGTCTCCCGCTCGGCGGGATCGGCGGAGGCGAGTCCGCGGAGCAGCTCCGGCACGTCGTCCGCGGGGCCGTACGCATGCCCCAGCGAGGCCCAGTCGACCTCCTCGATCCCCGTCAGCATGTGCCAGGCCGCCTTCCCCGTGAGCGCTGTACCAGGCAGCAAGTGTGCACCACAGGACGGACAACAAGGCCGTACCGCCGATACCCACCCCGAGGGAGGCCCGCCCTCCGCTCTCTTTGCGCCATGTACGCTGCGGAGCAAGGCAGTTGCCCTGCGTACCCGCCTTCACGGACCCGCGCCCGCCCGCCCGGACGCGCCTCCCTCCCACCTCCCCGACCGGTCCGTCACCACCCGCGCGAGCGGTCGGTGTCCACGGCCCGCGGCGCGTCCGCCACCCGCTCCGGCGCGAAGGGCGGGGCCGGGAACCCTCCCGTACCGCTCCATACGTGGCGCGATGTCGCCCCTGGGGACTCCCCGGCGCGGCCCCCTGCGTCGCGTCTCCCGGCAAACGTCTTCTACGGGAGGCGACAGGGCGCGGGCGCCGACACGCGGACCGCTACGGGGCCGTACCGGCGCGCTCCGGAGGCCGCGTTCCGGCGGGCGCGGGAGGAGGAACCCGCACGCGACGACCGCGGACCAGGGGCCGCCCGGCGGGCGTACGGCGGCCGTCCGGCCCCCGTGGGGCAGGGGTTCGGGCGGGTGTCCACTTGACCCACCCACTCCCGGGCGGCCGATGAGCGGTCCATGACTGCCGCATCCTTCGACCCCAGGGCACTGCTCGCCGAGAGCCGCCTCGGCGTCCTCGCGACCATCAAGGCGGACGGACGTCCGCAACTCTCCCCCGTACAGCCCTCCTACGACGAGTCGGCGGGCGTCGTCCGCGTGTCGACCACCGCCGGGGCGGCCAAGGCGGCGAACCTGCGGCGGGACCCGCGGGCCACCCTGGAGGTCACGGCCCCCGACGGCATGTCCTGGGCGACCGTCGAGGGGATCGCCACGCTCACCGGGCCGGGGACCGACCCGCACGGACCGGAGGTCGAGGCGCTGGTCGAGTACTACCGGGCCGCCGCCGGCGAGCACCCGGACTGGGACGAGTACCGGGCGGTGATGGTCTCCGACCGCCGGGTGCTCATCACCATGACCGTCGACCACGTGTACGGCGCCGACATCAGCTGACGGAGCGGCGGCGCCCCGGGAGCACACCCCCGCGCGGCACCGCCTGCCGCTCAGCCGGCGGCGCGGGTCGGCAGCAGGCGGCGGACCAGTTCGGCCACCGCCTCGACGTGGTCGTTGAGGAAGAAGTGGCCGCCCTCGAAGACATGCGTCCGGAAGGCGCCCGAGGTCTGCGCGCCCCAGGCCCCGACCTCCTCGACGGTCGCCTCGGGGTCCCGGTCGCCGGTCAGGGCGACGACGGGACAGGTCAACGGCCGGCCCCCGGTGTCCTCGTACGAGGACAGGGCGCGGTAGTCCCCGCGCAGCGCGGGCAGAACCAGCTCCAGCAACTCGGGCTCGTCGAACAGGGCGGCATCGGTCCCGCCCAACGCCCTTACCCTCTCCACGAGTTCGTGGTCCTCGACCGGCACGTACCGGTCCCGCCGGCGGGCGGCGGCGGGCCCGCGGCGCCCCGAAACGACGAGCAGGTCCGGCCCGCCGCCGGGCAGCCGGCCGAGCCGCACGGCGACCTCGTACGCCAGCGAGGCCCCCATGCTGTGCCCGAGCAGCCCCCGGGGCCGCCCGCCCGACGGCCCCAGCGCCTCCACGACCAGGTCGGCCAGCCGGTGCAGATCCTCCACCGGCGCCTCGCGCAACCGGTCGAGCCGCCCCGGGTACTGCACGGCCGCCACGTCGACCCCGGGGCCGAGCGCCACGGCGAGGGGCCGCCAGTAGGCGGCGGAACCACCGGCATGCGGGAAGCACACCACCTCCCACCCCGCCCCGCTCCCACCCCCGGCCCCGGGAAAGCGCCGCAACCAGACGTCACGCGACCGCCCCATACCGCCCACCTCACCGAACTCGAACCGTCGCCGAAGAGCTTGGGCATCGTAGGTCCACTGCCCGGCCGCCCCCAATCCGCGTCCGCCGGGCTCCGCCGCCGGCCGGCACCGACCGACCTCCGCGCACGCCCACCCGGAGCAGGCGCGGAACCTTCTGGCGGCCTTCTCCCGCGTGGGCGGGTACCGGCGCGCTCGCGGTCGCCGCCCCGTCGGCTTCTTCGCCGCGATGTGCTTCGGCGGTCTTCGCCCGGCAGAGGCCGTCGCTCTGGCCGGGAGGGACCTCGTCCTTCCTGAGCGAGGACGGGGACCGGCACTCGTTCACCGGACTCGCCCGTCGACCCCCGGACAGGGGACGATCCGGGGGAGACCCACGACGACCGCGGGCCGGAGAACCGACCGGTCGAGGACGTACGGCGGGTACCCGTCCCGCCTCATCCCGTAGCCGTTCTCCGGGGACGCCCGGTCGCCTTCGGCACGGCGGATGACGGGCGGTTGTTCTTCGGCGCAAAGGGTTCGGCGGTCCCGTCCCCGACCTGCTACCGCGTCCGGCAGGAGTTTCGGCTCCTCGCGCTTCCGCCGGCCGCCGCCGCCTCGCCGCCCGCCAGTCGGCCGTACGACCTCCGGTACTCGGCCCGTCGCCCCGGCTCCATGCCGGTGCCGGTCCGACCGAGGCGGCCGAGCGCGGCGGCAACAGCGCGGAGGTTCTTGCCGTCCCGCTACGCGAAATGCCTCGACGGACGGCAGGGCGTCGCCTACCGCCGCGTTGAGGACCTGCTCCGCGGGTACGAGTGAGTCGTCCCGTCCCCACACTGAGGCCCCGGTCATGTCGTCCGGAGCCTTCCTCGTTCCGGGCCTTCGTGCGGTGGTGCTTCCTTACTTGCGCGGGCAGTTTCGCTTGTCATGCCCGCGGTAGTCGCACACGCTGCACTTCCCCGCGTTGGGAGAGACGTCGCACGACCGCCTGTCGTGCCCTCCCCTGCCGCACCAAGAGCAAGTGCGGGTCCCGTTCGCGCTCATTGCTCGTCCTCCGTGCTGTCCGTCGCTGACCGCCGTCGCGACGGAGTCTAACGTTGTGCACCTTGCCGGTTCGGCGTTCTGTCAGACGAACAGCCTTATCTGGCAGGCGAGTTTGACGTTGTACGTGTGTCCGTCCGTCAGCCTCTCCAGTTCGGCCGGGGATCCTCCCCTCACGGGAGCGGACTCTTCGCGGCACGCCGCTCTGCTCGAAGGCGTCCACGCTTTCCCCGCTCACCCGGGCGACCTCGCAGCGCTCCAGGCAGCCACCATCACCGTGCCCCCACCTGTGGCGATGCCCCGAGATCCCGGCCACGCCTCGTCCACGGACCCCGACATACGACCGCCCACCCCGGCACATGCGTACACATGCAACAAGACCCCGTGATCGGCGTTTCCGCTGATCACGGGGTCCTTTGGCACTTCCTGCGAAGTGCCCCCGGCAGGATTCGAACCTGCGCACACGGCTCCGGAGGCCGTTGCTCTATCCCCTGAGCTACGGGGGCGTCCGCCGCGTTCGGCGGCGACGGGTAGAACCCTACCAGCTCCTGAGGCGTGCCTGTGAACAGGTATTTCCGGGGTGTCACGGAGGGCCGTGTCCCCCGCACGGGTCAGAAGTGGGTAAAACCCGGACGCGGTCGGCGGGGGCGTCCTACTCTCGTTCGTGTGTCAGGCGCGTCCGGCCGGGTGCTCGTTGTCGACGACAACAAGGTGATCCGGCAGTTGATCAGGGTCAATCTCGAACTCGAGGGGTTCGAGGTCGTGACCGCGGCCGATGGTGCCGAGTGTCTGGATGTCGTGCACCGGGTCCGGCCCGATGTCGTCACCCTCGACGTCGTCATGCCCCGTCTCGACGGGATCAGGACGGCCGAGCGGCTGCGGGCCGATCCACGGACCCGGCATCTCCCGGTGGCCATCATCAGCGCCTGCGGCGAGGCCGCTGACGGGGCCGCCCCCGGCGTCGACGCCTTTCTCGCCAAGCCCTTCGAGCCCACCGAGCTCGTCCGCGTCGTGCGGCAGCTGATGCACCGCGAGCGGCGGGAGCGTCCCGGGGCGGCGGCCGGGCAGGACGGCGGAGAGGAGTCGGCGGCGGTCCTCGGGCTGACGCCCGCCGTGGTCGACGGGCCCTCGGACGGCCTCCGGGGCGAGGGCAGGGACGTCGGCAGGGAGTGCCTCCAGGACGGAGGCCGGGACGGGATCCGGGACACCCTTCCGGACGGAGCCCGGGACGGTCTTTCGGACGGAGCCCGGGACGGTCTTTCGGGCGGGGCCCGGGGCGGGGCCCAGGAGCCCCGTCGGGACGTGGCCCGCGACGGTCTTCTGGGCGGTGCCGGCGAGCGGCGGGGCGACCCCCTCTCCGACTGAGCCCTCGCGCCGGGCCTCCGTGCCGAGCCCTCGCGCCGGGCCTCCGTGCCGAGCCCTCGCGCCGGGCCTCCGTGCCGAGCCCTCGCGCCGAACCCCCCGCCGCGCCTCCGCGCCAAGCTCCCGTGCTGAGACCCGTGCGCCGCGGCCCGCGCTCGCACCCCGTTGCCCGTATGTCGAAACCGGTTCGCGTCGGTACCCCCCTCCTCCCCTACGCTTGTCCCGTGACCCCCGCGGACCTCTCCCTCACCGTGCTGCGCGCCGTGCGCCGCGCGGTCGACGACGGTGCTCTGCGGGTCGACGTCCCCCCCCGGGTGAAGATCGAGCGGGCCCGGCCCGGGGGAGCGGGCGAGTACGCCAGCAGCATCGCGCTCGCCCTCGCCCGGCCCGCCGGGCGCAGCGCCCTCGACGTCGCCGGGATCCTCGAAGAGCGGCTCCGCGGCGTTCCCGGGCTCCGGGCCGTCGAGATCACCGGGCCCGGCTTCCTGAACTTCACCCTGCGGAGCGACACCGACGCCGATCTCGTACGGGAGATCCTGGCCGCCGGGACCTCTTACGGGCACGGCACCGCCCTCGCCGGGACCGTCGTCCGCCTCGCCGGGGCCACCGAGGCCCGTGCCGCCCTCGTGGCCGAGACCCTCGTCCGGCTGCTGCGCTCCCAGGGCGCCGGCGTCGAGGCCGGGTCGGGCGACGGCGAGCGGGTTCACGTGCACCCCGGGGCCCCCGGCGGACACGGGACCGACGCCGTCCGCTGGGCCTTCCTGCGGGCCGCCCCCCACGACCGGCCCCTCGACCCCGGCCCCCTCCTCGTCCCGCACGAACGCAACCCGCTCTTCCGCGTCCAGTACGCCCACTCCCGCACCCGCCGGCTGCTCGTCAACGCCCGGCAGCTCGGGTTCACCCCCGAACCCGGCCGGCCCGGCCACCCCCGCCACCACGCCGCCCCCCTCCTCGGCGCCCTCCGCGACCACCCCCTCGCCCTCCTCTCCGCCGCCCGCCACCGCGCCCCCGACCGGGTCGCCCGGCACCTCGAAGCCGTCGCCGACGCCCTGCTCGCCTTCCAGCACACCGTGCTGCCGCTCGGCGACGAGAAACCCTCGGCCGCCCACCGCTCCCGGCTCGCGCTCGCCGAAGCCGCCGGGACGGTGCTCGCCGGTGGCCTCTCCGTGCTCGGCATCAGCGCACCCGATCGGATCTGAAAGAGCAGACGCAGACATGAGCCGTTCCGCCCACCCCGCAGGGCCCCGTCACGCCGACGTCCTCCCCGAGGGCCACTACTCCGCCCCGCCCGCCGACCTCAACGCCCTCGACCCCAAGGTGTGGTCCCGGACCGTGGAGAGGGACGAGCGCGGGACCGTCACCGTCGGCGGGATCGCCGTGACCGACCTCGCCGAGGAGTTCGGCACCCCCGCCTACTTCCTCGACGAGGCCGACTTCCGCGCCCGCTGCCGCGCCTGGGCCGACGCCTTCGGCCCGGACGCCGACGTCTTCTACGCAGGGAAGGCCTTCCTCTCCCGGGCCGTCGTGCGGTGGCTCACGGAGGAGGGGCTCAACCTCGACGTGTGCTCCGGCGGCGAGCTCACCACCGCCCTCTCCGCCGGCATGCCCGCCGAGCGCATCGCCTTCCACGGCAACAACAAGAGCGAGGAGGAGATCGAGAAGGCCGTGCGCGCCGGCGTCGGGCGGATCGTGCTCGACTCCTTCCAGGAGATCGTCCGCGTCGCCCACGTCGCCCAGTCCCTCGGCAGGCGGCAGCGCGTGCAGATCCGGGTGACCGTCGGCGTCGAGGCCCACACCCACGAGTTCATCGCCACCGCCCACGAGGACCAGAAGTTCGGCATCGCGCTCGCCGGCGGACAGGCCGCCGAGGCCGTGCGCCGGGCGCTGAAGCTCGACGGGCTCGAACTCGTCGGCATCCACTCCCACATCGGGTCCCAGATCTTCGACATGGCCGGCTTCGAGGTCTCCGCCCGCCGCGTCGTCCAGCTCCTCACCGAGGTGCGCGACGAGCACGGCGTCGAGCTGCCCGAGATCGACCTCGGCGGCGGCCTCGGCATCGCGTACACCTCCGAGGACGACCCGCGCGAGCCGCACGAGATCGCCAAGGCGCTCAACGAGATCGTGAGCAGGGAGTGCGAGGCCGCCGGGCTGCGGACCCCCCGCATCTCCGTCGAGCCCGGGCGGGCCATCGTCGGGCCCACCGCCTTCACCCTCTACCGGGTCGGCACGATCAAGCCGCTCGACGGGCTGCGCACGTACGTGAGCGTCGACGGCGGCATGTCGGACAACATCCGCACCGCCCTGTACGACGCCGAGTACAGCGTCGCCCTCGTCTCGCGGACCAGCGACGCCGAGCCGATGCTCTCCCGGGTCGTCGGCAAGCACTGCGAGAGCGGCGACATCGTCGTACGGGACGCCTTCCTGCCCTCCGACCTGGCCCCCGGCGACCTGCTCGCCGTGCCCGCCACCGGCGCGTACTGCCGCTCCATGGCCAGCAACTACAACCACGCGCTCCGCCCGCCCGTCGTCGCCGTCCGCGACGGCGAGGCGCGCGTCATCGTCCGCCGCGAGACGGAGGAAGATCTCCTGCGCCTCGACGTCGGGTGATGAAATAGTCGGGTGATGGAATTCATGTCTCACGATCCGGACGATGGGCGGAAACCCCCGTCCGGTGAGTGAGACTGGTCCTCACCGTGGAGACGGTGGAAACACGACCGTGGAAATACGAAGCAGGACGAGAAACGAGGTCGGATGATGCGTACGCGTCCGCTGAAGGTGGCGCTGCTGGGCTGTGGAGTGGTCGGCTCAGAGGTGGCGCGCATCATGACGACGCACGCCGACGACCTCGCCGCGCGCATCGGCGCCCCGGTCGAGCTCGCCGGCGTGGCGGTCCGCCGTCCCGACAAGGTCCGCGAGGGCATCGCCCCGGAGCTGATCACCACCGACGCCACCGCCCTGGTCAAACGGGGGGACGTCGACGTGGTCGTCGAGGTCATCGGCGGCGTCGAGCCGGCCCGCACCCTCATCACCACCGCCTTCGAGCACGGCGCCTCCGTCGTCTCCGCCAACAAGGCGCTGCTCGCCCAGGACGGCGCGACCCTCTACGAGGCCGCCGCGCGGCACGGGCAGGACCTGTACTACGAGGCCGCCGTCGCCGGCGCCATCCCGCTCATCCGGCCGCTGCGCGAGTCCCTCGCCGGCGACAAGATCAACCGGGTGATGGGCATCGTCAACGGCACCACGAACTTCATCCTCGACAAGATGGACACCTCCGGCGCCGGCTACTCCGAGGCGCTGGACGAGGCCACCGCCCTCGGGTACGCCGAGGCCGACCCGACCGCCGACGTCGAGGGCTTCGACGCCGCCGCCAAGGCCGCCATCCTCGCCGGGATCGCCTTCCACACGCGCGTGCGCCTGGACGACGTCTACCGCGAGGGCATGACCGAGGTCACCGCCGCCGACTTCGCCTCCGCCAAGGAGATGGGCTGCACCATCAAGCTGCTCGCCATCTGCGAGCGGGCCGCCGACGGCGGGTCCGTCACCGCGCGCGTGCACCCCGCGATGATCCCGCTCAGCCACCCGCTGGCCTCCGTCCGCGAGGCGTACAACGCGGTCTTCGTGGAGGCGGAGGCCGCCGGGCGGCTCATGTTCTACGGCCCCGGCGCCGGCGGCTCGCCGACCGCCTCGGCCGTGCTCGGCGACCTCGTCGCCGTCTGCCGCAACAAGCTCAACGAGGCCAACGGCCCCGGGGAGTCCGCGTACACCCAGCTGCCCGTCAGCTCCATGGGCGAGGTCGTCACGCGGTACCACATCAGCCTCGACGTGGCCGACAAGCCGGGCGTCCTCGCCCAGGTGGCGACGGTCTTCGCCGAGCACGGCGTGTCGATCGACACCGTCCGCCAGCAGGGCAAGGACGGCGAGGCCTCCCTCGTCGTCGTCACCCACCGCGCGCCCGACGCCGCCCTCTCCGGGACCGTCGAGGCGCTGCGCAAGCTCGACACCGTGCGCGGTGTCGCCAGCATCATGCGTGTTGAAGGGGAGTAAGGACCCATGACCAGCAAGGGCACCCACCAGTGGCGCGGCATCATCGAGGAGTACCGGGACCGCCTTCCGGTCACGGAAGCGACGCCGGTCGTCACGCTCCGTGAGGGCGGTACGCCGCTCGTTCCGGCTCAGGTCCTCTCCGAGCGCACGGGCTGCGAGGTGCACCTCAAGGTCGAGGGCGCCAACCCCACCGGCTCCTTCAAGGACCGGGGCATGACCATGGCCATCACCCGGGCCAAGGAGGAGGGCGCGCAGGCCGTCATCTGCGCCTCCACCGGCAACACCTCCGCCTCCGCCGCCGCCTACGCGGTCCGCGCCGGCATGGTGTCCGCCGTCCTCGTGCCCCAGGGCAAGATCGCGCTCGGCAAGATGGGCCAGGCCCTCGTGCACGGCGCGAAGATCCTCCAGGTCGACGGCAACTTCGACGACTGCCTCACCCTGGCCCGCGCCCTCTCCGAGAACTACCCGGTGGCGCTGGTCAATTCGGTCAACCCGGTCCGCATCGAGGGCCAGAAGACCGCCGCGTTCGAGATCGTGGACATGCTGGGCGACGCCCCCGACATCCACGTCCTCCCGGTCGGCAACGCGGGCAACATCACCGCGTACTGGAAGGGGTACAAGGAGTACGCCACCGACGGCCTGGCCACCCGCCGGCCGCGCATGTGGGGCTTCCAGGCCTCCGGTTCCGCCCCGCTCGTGCGCGGCGAGGTCGTCAAGGACCCGTCGACGATCGCCACCGCGATCCGCATCGGCAACCCGGCCTCGTGGGAGTACGCGATCGCCGCGCGCGACGAGTCGGGCGGCTTCATCGACGAGGTGACGGACCGTGAGATCCTGCGCGCCTACCGCCTGTTGGCCGCGCAGGAGGGCGTCTTCGTCGAGCCCGCCTCGGCCGCCTCGGTCGCCGGCCTCCTGAAGGCCGCCGAGCAGGGCAAGGTCGACCCCGGCCAGCGGATCGTCTGCACCGTCACCGGCAACGGCCTCAAGGACCCCGACTGGGCCGTCGCGGGCGCCCCGCAGCCCGTCA
This sequence comes from Streptomyces bikiniensis, assembly GCF_000716625.1. Lineage (NCBI taxonomy): Bacteria > Bacillati > Actinomycetota > Actinomycetes > Kitasatosporales > Streptomycetaceae > Streptomyces > Streptomyces bikiniensis. The sequence continues at coordinate 39,028 of NZ_JNXJ01000039.1, forward strand.
CCGTCCCGGTCGACGCCGCGGCCGCCGCCGAACGCCTCGGCCTGGCCTGATCCCGTTCCTCCGTACGGGGGACGAGTCCCGCAGGACCGTCCCCCGTACGGGAACGCGCGCGGGGTGAAACCCGATCAGGAACGCACAGAGGGGCACAGGTCGGCCCGCGACACGCATCGTGCGCCTCCTGTGCGCCCTATGTCGCCACAGAACCTTCCTTCGATAGGCTGTACCGACCCGCCCCGACGCATATGCGCGGTGTCGTTGCCGTTGTCGCCCCCGTGGCCGAAACGGCCCGCCGGGTCCCGGTGTACTTCTCTTGAAATACCCGTTGAAATGCCCGTTGTCGCAATCAAGGAGAGTCATCGAGCGATGGCCGGTCCAGCGTTCCGCGCCGCCGCCGTACGGGTGCGCGTCCCCGCCACCAGCGCCAATCTCGGTCCGGGCTTCGACGCCTTCGGCCTGTCGCTGGGGCTCTACGACGACGTGGTCGTCCGGGTCGCCGACTCCGGGCTGCACGTCGACATCGCCGGCGAGGGCGCCGAGACGCTCCCGCGCGACGAGAGCCACCTGCTCGTACGCTCCCTGCGCACGGCCTTCGACCTGCTCGGCGGGCAGCCGCGCGGCCTGGAGGTCGTCTGCGCCAACCGCATCCCGCACGGCCGCGGCCTCGGCTCCTCCTCCGCCGCCATCTGCGCCGGCATCGTCGCCGCCCGCGCCGTGACCATAGGCGGCGACGCGAAGCTCGACGAGGCCGCCCTCCTGGAGCTGGCCACCGAGATCGAGGGCCACCCCGACAACGTCGCCGCCTGTCTCCTCGGCGGATTCACCCTCGCCTGGACCGAGTCCGGCGCCGCGCGGGCCATCAGGATGGACCCCTCCGATTCCATCGTTCCGGTGGTTTTCGTCCCCGGAAAGCCCGTACTGACCGAGACCGCCCGCGGACTCCTGCCGCGCACCGTCCCCCATGTGGACGCCGCCGCCAACGCCGGACGCGCCGCCCTCCTCGTCGAGGCCCTGACCCGCCGCCCCGAGCTGCTGCTCGCGGCCACCGAGGACCGGCTGCACCAGGAGTACCGGGCCCCCGCGATGCCCGAGAGCGTCGCCCTGGTCAACCGGCTGCGGGCGGACGGCGTCCCCGCGGTCGTCTCCGGCGCGGGCCCCACGGTGCTCGCGCTGGCCGAGCGGGGGACCGCCGACAAGGTCGCCCTGCTCGCGGGCGAGGGATGGGCCGCCAACCGGCTCGACCTCGACGCGTCCGGCGCGTGCGTCCTGCCGCTGGCGCCCTAGGTGAGACGGCCGGGGCGCCGGGCAGCGCCCGGGTCGGGAGATTGCCGGTGAGCGAGAGGGGGAATGTTTGTTGGAGCCGGTAGTGTTAACCTCAAGTCTGCACCCGACCTCTTTGTGGAGCGGTGCGGAGTGTCCCCTCAGGGACCACCCATTCTTCCGGGAGCCTCCCCGACTGCCTGAGCAGCCCGCCTGAGCAGTTTCGAGCACGCTCCGGAACCGGCACGACACCCCTCGCTCTTCTCTCGTGAGGGCCGAGCAGGGGGCCTCGGGCCGGACCCACAGCACGTTTCCTCTCTTCCGCCGCACCCGGCGGGACCACCGCCCCGGACTCGGTCCACACACCAGGACCCTGCCGGACAGCACAACCGGTCGCCGAGCCAGATGGCCGACGTCCGCTCCAGGGAAGGACCCTTCGTGAGCGACACCACCGATCTGATGGGCGTGACTGCCGACAACAGTGTCGACAACGCCGCGCCCGCCGCAGGTGCTGCCACCGGCGGCACCGCACGGCGCCGCCGCTCCGGCACCGGCCTTGAGGGCATGGTCCTGGCCGAGCTGCAGCAGGTCGCGTCCGGCCTCGGCATCAGGGGCACCGCGCGCATGCGCAAGAGCCAGCTGATCGAGGTCATCAAGGAGGCGCAGGCCGGAGGGGGCTCCGCCGCCCCGGCCAAGGCCGCCGACGCCGCCGAGACCAAGCCGAAGCGCCGCGCCACCTCCAAGGCCCGTACGGGCGAGACCGCCGCCGAGCCCGCGGCCGAGGCCCCCGCCCCCAAGGCGGAGAAGGTCGAGAAGGCCGCCGGTCAGCAGCAGATCGACATCCCGGGCCAGCCCTCGCCCAAGACCCCGTCGGAGCAGGGCGCCGGCGACGAGCAGCCGGCCGGCGAGCGCCGCCGGCGCCGCGCCACCGCCCCCGCCGGTTCGCCGGACGGCGCCGCTCCGGCCGAGACCGCCCAGGCGGTCAAGACCGAGGCTCGTACGGAAGCCCGCACCGAGACCCGCGAGGTCAGGGCCGAGGCGCCGCAGACCGACACCCGGACCGAGGGCGCCGTCGACGGCGCCGAGGGCCGCGGCCGCCGGGACCGCGGCGAGCGCGGCGACCGCCGCGACCGCCGGGACCGCCAGCGCGACCGCAAGGGCGACGACCAGCAGGGCGGCGGCCAGGGCGGCCAGCGCAAGGACCGCCAGGAGCGCCAGGGCCAGGGGGGCGGCCAGGGCCAGCAGGGCGGCCAGCAGTCCGGTCCGCAGGACGACTACGACGACGAGGCGGGCGGCCGCCGGGGCCGTCGCGGCCGCTACCGCGACCGCCGCGGGCGTCGCGGGCGCGACGACTTCCAGGCCGGCGAGCCGCAGGTCGCCGACGACGACGTCCTGATCCCCGTCGCGGGCATCCTCGACATCCTCGACAACTACGCGTTCATCCGGACCTCCGGCTACCTGCCCGGCCCGAACGACGTGTACGTCTCCCTCGCCCAGGTCCGCAAGAACGGCCTGCGCAAGGGCGACCACGTCACCGGCGCCGTGCGCCAGCCGAAGGAGGGCGAGCGCCGCGAGAAGTTCAACGCGCTCGTCCGCCTGGACTCCGCGAACGGCATGGCGGCCGACTCCGGCCGCGGCCGTCCGGAGTTCAACAAGCTGACCCCGCTCTACCCGCAGGACCGGCTCCGCCTGGAGACCGACCCGGGCGTGCTGACCACGCGGATCATCGACCTCGTGTCGCCGATCGGCAAGGGCCAGCGCGGTCTGATCGTGGCCCCGCCGAAGACCGGCAAGACCATGATCATGCAGGCGATCGCCAACGCGATCACCCATAACAACCCCGAGTGCCACCTGATGGTCGTCCTGGTCGACGAGCGTCCGGAAGAGGTCACCGACATGCAGCGGTCGGTCAAGGGCGAGGTCATCTCCTCGACCTTCGACCGCCCGGCCGAGGACCACACCACCGTCGCCGAGCTGGCCATCGAGCGCGCCAAGCGCCTCGTGGAGCTGGGCCACGACGTGGTCGTCCTGCTCGACTCGATCACCCGCCTGGGCCGCGCGTACAACCTCGCCGCCCCGGCCTCCGGCCGCATCCTGTCCGGTGGTGTCGACTCGACCGCGCTCTACCCGCCGAAGCGCTTCTTCGGCGCCGCGCGCAACATCGAGGACGGCGGCTCGCTGACCATCCTGGCCACCGCGCTGGTCGACACCGGCTCGCGCATGGACGAGGTGATCTTCGAGGAGTTCAAGGGCACCGGCAACATGGAGCTCAAGCTCGACCGGAAGCTCGCCGACAAGCGCATCTTCCCGGCCGTCGACGTCGACGCCTCGGGCACGCGCAAGGAGGAGATCCTCCTCGGCAGCGACGAGCTCGCCATCACCTGGAAGCTGCGCCGCGTGCTGCACGCGCTCGACCAGCAGCAGGCGATCGAGCTGCTCCTCGACAAGATGAAGCAGACGAAGTCGAACGGCGAGTTCCTCCTCCAGATCCAGAAGACCACCCCCGGAGCGAGCAACAACGACTGACGCGGTCCACGAGATCCGCGTCACACGGCGCGGTCCGGGCCCCGGCCCGTGACCCCGCCGTGACCTGCGCCGAACGCCGCGCCCACCGTGTCCGCACGGTGGGCGCGGCGTTTTTCCGCCCGAACCGCGCGGATCCGCGCGGAGCCGCGTGCAACCCTTTCGGACGCCCGCCCGTCACAGAAGGTGAATCCAGGGCCGAAGGACGGGCGATGACCGAGCAGACGAACAGTGGCCGACGCCGCAAGGTGCCGTTCTTCCTCACGGGGGCCCTCGTGGTCCTCGTCCTCGGCGGCGCCGGCCTCGGCTACGCCTCCTACAAGAAGCTCGACCACAACATCCAGGGCGTCGACATCAACGCCCAACTCGGCACCCAGCGCCCCGTCGACGTCGACGACGGCTCCATGGACATCCTCGTCCTCGGCTCCGACTCGCGCTCCGGAGACAACGGCGCCTACGGCAGGGACGAGGGCGGCGCCCGCTCCGACACCGCGATGGTCGTCCACGTCCACGAGGGCCACAAGAGGGCCAGCGTCGTCTCCATACCCCGCGACACCCTGATCACGAGGCCGGACTGCACCGACGCCCACGGCGCCGGGGTGCCCGGCCGGAACCGCGCCATGTTCAACACGGCGTACGAGGTCGGCGGCCCCGCCTGCGCCGTGAAGACCGTCGAGGCGATGTCCGGCATCCGCATGGACCACTACATCGAGGTCGACTTCACCGGCTTCAAGGAGATCGTCGACGAGCTCGGCGGCGTCGGGATCACCACCACCCGGCCCATCAAGGACGACGACAGCCACCTCGACCTCGCCCCGGGCCCCCACACCCTCGACGGCGAGCAGGCCCTCGGCCTCGTCCGCACCCGCAAGGGCGTCGGCGACGGCAGCGACCTCGGCCGCATACAGCTCCAGCAGGCCTTCATCAAGGCCCTCGTCGAGCAGGTCAAGGGCGTCGGCGTCCTCACCGACCCGGCGAAGCTCCTCGGCCTCGCCGACGCCGTCACCAGGGCCATCACCCCCGACTCCGAACTCGACTCGGTCCAGGAGCTGACGGGCTTCGCCCGGGGCCTCTCCGGCATCGACGCCGGAAGCGTCCACATGGTCACCCTGCCCGTCGCGTACGACCGGATCGACCCCAACCGCGTCGTGCCCCTGGAGCGGCAGTCCGCGCAGCTCTGGAAGGCGCTCAAGGACGACCTGCCCGTCCCCGCCTCCGTCACGGAGGACACCGCCGCCGGAGCGGCCGGGGGCGTCGTGAGGTAGGCCGGGAATACCTCCGGCCCGACCCCGGTTTGGGGAGATGCGGCCGGTCCTGGCAGACTGGTACGTCGGCCCCGGTTCACGCATGCCGCAACCCGCGGCGGCGACCCGGTGCCCTCCCGGAACATAGGAGACACCTTGAAGCGCGAGATCCACCCCGAGTACGTCGAGACCCAGGTCAGCTGCACCTGTGGCGCGTCGTTCACCACCCGCAGCACCCTCACCGACGGCACCATCCGTGCCGAGGTCTGCTCCGAGTGCCACCCGTTCTACACGGGCAAGCAGAAGATCCTCGACACCGGCGGCCGCGTCGCCCGCTTCGAGGCCCGCTTCGGCAAGGCCGCCGGCTCCGCCAACAAGTAGCGAGCCCCTGCGCCGGTCCACGGTCGCCCCGCGCGGGTGGCCGGGACCGGCGCTTTGGCGTCCCCGTAGCAACTGACGAAAACCAGGAGCCCCCGCATGTTCGAGGCGGTCGAGGAACTGGTCGGCGAGCACGCCGACCTCGAGAAGAAGCTGGCGGACCCCTCGGTCCACGCCGACCAGGCGAACGCGCGCAAGCTCAACAAGCGCTACGCCGAGCTGACCCCGATCGTCGCCACCTACCGCTCCTGGAAGCAGACCGGTGACGACATCGAGACCGCCCGCGAGCTGGCGCACGACGACCCCGACTTCGCCGCCGAGGTCAAGCAGCTGGAGAAGGACCGCGAGGAGCTGACCGACAAGCTCCGCCTGCTCCTCGTCCCACGCGACCCCAGCGACGACAAGGACGTCATCCTGGAGATCAAGGCCGGCGCCGGCGGCGACGAGTCCGCGCTCTTCGCCGGCGACCTGCTCCGCATGTACCTCCGGTACGCCGAGCGCGTCGGCTGGAAGACCGAGATCATCGACGCCACCGAGTCCGAGCTCGGCGGCTACAAGGACGTCCAGGTCGCCGTGAAGACCAAGGGCGGCAACGGCGCCACCGAGCCCGGCCAGGGCGTCTGGGCCCGGCTCAAGTACGAGGGCGGGGTGCACCGCGTCCAGCGCGTGCCCGCCACCGAGTCCCAGGGCCGCATCCACACCTCCGCCGCCGGCGTGCTCGTCACGCCCGAGGCCGAGGAGGTCGAGGTCGAGATCCACGCCAACGACCTGCGGATCGACGTCTACCGCTCGTCCGGCCCCGGCGGCCAGTCGGTCAACACCACCGACTCCGCCGTCCGCATCACCCACCTGCCGACCGGCATCGTCGCCTCCTGCCAGAACGAGAAGAGCCAGCTCCAGAACAAGGAGCAGGCCATGCGCATCCTGCGCTCCCGGCTCCTTGCCGCCGCCCAGGAGAAGGCCGAGGCCGAGGCCGCCGACGCCCGCCGCAGCCAGGTCCGCACCGTCGACCGCTCCGAGAAGATCCGGACGTACAACTTCCCGGAGAACCGCATCTCGGACCACCGCGTCGGCTTCAAGGCGTACAACCTGGACCAGGTGCTCGACGGCGAACTGGACGCGGTGATCCAGGCCTGCGTCGACGCCGACTCCGCGGCGAAGCTCGCCGCGGCGTAGCCGCCGAGGCCGTGCGGCCCGCGAGGACCGTACGGCCACCCCTCAAGCCCCACCCCGCACCACGGAGGACCAGCGTGCAGTCACTTTCTGGGGGGCGACCCCCAGGCCCCCGCAGTCTGCTGCTCGCCGAGGTGGCCCAGGCCACCCGGCGGCTGGCCGACGCCGGCGTCCCCTCCCCGCGCTTCGACGCCGAGGAGCTCGCCGCGTTCGTGCACGGCGTCAAGCGGGGGGAGCTGCACAACGTCAAGGACGCGGACTTCGACGCCCGCTACTGGGAGACGGTCGCCCGCCGCGAGGCCCGCGAACCCCTCCAGCACATCACCGGGCGGGCGTTCTTCCGCTACCTGGAGCTCCAGGTGGGCCCCGGCGTCTTCGTGCCCCGCCCGGAGACCGAGTCGGTCGTCGGCTGGGCCATAGACGCCGTGCGCGCCATGGACGTCGTCGAACCGCTCGTCGTCGACCTGTGCACCGGCTCCGGGGCCATCGCCCTCGCCATGGCCCAGGAGGTGCCGCGCTCCCGCGTGCACGCCGTCGAGCTCTCCGACGACGCCCTCGTCTGGACCCGGAGGAACGCCGAGGGCTCCCGCGTCACCGTCCACCAGGGCGACGCGCTCACCGCCCTGCCCGAGCTGGACGGCCAGGTCGACCTGGTCATCTCCAACCCGCCGTACATCCCGCTCACCGAGTGGGAGTACGTGGCGCCCGAGGCCCGCGACCACGACCCGGAGATGGCCCTCTTCTCCGGCGAGGACGGCCTCGACACCATCCGCGGCATCGAGCGCACCGCCCACCGCCTGCTCCGCCCCGGCGGCCTCGTCGTCATCGAGCACGCGGACACCCAGGGCGGCCAGGTGCCGTGGATCTTCAACGAGGAGGCCGGCTGGGCGGACGCCGCCGACCACCCCGACCTGAACAACCGGCCGCGCTTCGCGACCGCCCGCAAGGCAATGCCGTGACGGCCCCGACCGTCACCACCGCCATGACGAACCACGCGTACGAGGAGGCCGGGAACTGATGGCACGGCGATACGACTGCAACGAGGCGACCGACCGACTGACGGGCCTGCGCGAGGCCGCGTCCGCCGTCCGCCGGGGCGAGCTGGTCGTGCTGCCCACCGACACCGTGTACGGGATCGGGGCGGACGCCTTCAGCGGCGAGGCCGTGGCGGACCTGCTGGCCGCCAAGGGGCGCGGCCGCAACATGCCCACGCCCGTGCTCATCGGCTCCCCGAACACCCTCCACGGCCTGGTCACCGACTTCTCCGAGCAGGCCTGGGAGCTCGTCGACGCCTTCTGGCCCGGCGCGCTCACCCTGGTCGCCCGCCACCAGCCGTCCCTCCAGTGGGACCTCGGGGACACCCGGGGCACCGTCGCCGTCCGGATGCCGCTGCACCCGGTCGCGATCGAACTGCTCACCGAGGTCGGCCCGATGGCCGTCTCCTCGGCCAACCTCACCGGCCACCCGTCGCCGGAGGACTGCGACGCCGCGCAGAACATGCTCGGCGACTCCGTCTCCGTCTACCTCGACGGCGGCCCGACGCCCGGCAACGTCCCCTCGTCCATCGTCGACGTGACCGGCCCGGTGCCGGTGCTGCTGCGGCAGGGGGCGCTCTCCCCGGAGGAGCTCCGGAAGGTCGTACCCGACCTCGAGGTGGCCAATTGACCGCCCCTGAGGGGCGTGGCATAGCGGGGCACGACGACAGCGACACCTTCCGCATCCTCCACGTCAGCACCGGCAACGTCTGCCGCTCGCCGATCACCGAGCGGCTGACCCGCCACGCCCTGTGCGACCGGCTCGGGGACCCCCTCGGCGGCGGCCTGATCGTGGAGAGCGCGGGCACCTGGGGCCACGAGGGGGCCCCGATGGAGGCCAACGCGGAACTGGTCCTCGCCGACTTCGGCGCGGACTACAGCGGCTTCGTGGGGCGCGAGCTCCTCGACGAGCACGTCATCCGCGCGGACCTCGTCCTGACGGCGACCCGCGACCACCGGGCGCAGGTCATCTCGATGGGCCACTCGGCGGGCCTGCGCACCTTCACCCTGAAGGAGTTCACCCGCCTGGTCCGCGCCATCGACCCGGCCACGCTCCCGGACCCGCGCGACGAGGGCATGGTCGAACGCGCGCGCGCCCTGGTCCGCGCGGCCGCGGCTCTACGCGGGTGGCTCCTGGCCCCGTCCCCGGACGCGGACGAGGTCAACGACCCGTACGGCGCCCCCATCACCTTCTTCCGCTCGATCGGCGACGAGATCAACCAGGCCCTGGACCCCGTGGTGACGGCTCTGACCGGGGTGGCGGCGCGGCGCTGAGCCGATCGGGCCCGGCCCCGTCCGGCGGCGGAGTCCGGCGCAGCGGCCCGAAGCCCGGGAGGCCCCTCGGGGCCGAGCGGCGCGAGGGGCGCGTCGGGGAGGGTGCTCAACCAGGCCCTGGACCCCGTGGTGACGGCTCTGACCGGGGTGGCGGCGCGGCGCTGAGCCGGCCGGCCGTGCTTCTCGGCGCGCGGGTCCGGCGGCCCGTACCTACATTGGTGCTGACATCCCTCCACGCCCGGAGTCAGCCATGCCGGTCACCGCGCCCCCTCACGACGCCCTCGACGTCCTGCGCCGGCAGGACCCGGAGGTCGCCGACGTGCTGCTCGGCGAGGAGCGGCGGCAGGCCGACAGCCTCCAGCTGATCGCGGCGGAGAACTTCACCTCGCCCGCCGTCCTCGCCGCCCTCGGCTCCCCGCTCGCCAACAAGTACGCCGAGGGCTACCCCGGCGCCCGGCACCACGGCGGCTGCGAGTACGCCGACGCCGTCGAGCGGATCGCCGTGCGACGGGCCACCGCGCTCTTCGGAGCCGACCACGCGAACGTCCAGGCCCACTCCGGCTCCTCGGCCGTCCTGGCGGCGTACGCGGCCCTTCTCAGGCCCGGTGACACGGTCCTCGCCATGGGCCTGGAGCACGGCGGGCACCTCACCCACGGCTCGCCCGCCAGCTTCTCCGGCCGCTGGTTCGACTTCGTCCCGTACGGCGTCGACGCCGAGACCGGGCTCGTCGACCACGAGCAGGTCGCCGCCCTCGCCCGCCACCACCGCCCCAAGGCGATCGTCTGCGGCTCCATCTCCTACCCCCGCCACCTCGACTACGCGGTCTTCCGCGAGATCGCCGACGAGACCGGCGCCTACCTGATCGCCGACGCGGCCCACACCATCGGTCTGGTCGCCGGGGGAGCGGCCCCCAGCCCCGTCCCGTACGCCGACGTCGTCTGCGCCACCACCCACAAGGTGCTGCGCGGCCCGCGCGGCGGGATGATCCTGTGCGGGGAGGAGCTCGCGGGCCGGATCGACCGGGCGGTGTTCCCGTTCAGCCAGGGCGGCGCCCAGATGCACACGATCGCGGCGAAGGCGGTGGCCTTCGGCGAGGCGGAGGCGCCCGCGTTCACCGCGTACGCCCATCGGGTGGTCGAGCACGCCCGGTTCCTCGCCGCCGCCCTCGCCGCCGAGGGCTTCGCGCCGATCACCGGCGGCACCGACACCCACCTCGTCACCGCCGACCCCGCCCCCCTCGGCGTCGACGGGCGCACCGCCCGCACCCGGCTCGCCGCCGCCGGCATCGTCCTCGACACCTGCGCCCTGCCGTACGGGGAGGCGCGCGGCATCCGGCTCGGCACGGCCGCCGTCACCACCCAGGGCATGGGCGCCCCCGAAATGGCCAGGATCGCCGGTCTGTTCACCGCCGCGCTCCGCGACGACCCCGGGGAGACGGCCCGGGTAAGGGCCGAGGTCCGCGCGCTGACCGGCCGGTTCCCGCCGTACGCACGCTGACTTCCGCGCCGTACGGGCGCCGGTTTCCCCACCGTACGGACACCCGGGTTTTCCGTCGTACGGACATCGGGCGGGCCCCGGCGCAACCGTCCGGGCCCCCCGCGTGTCTCCCAGCACATGGACGGCACGGCTAGGGTGTGGGGCTGAGATGGCCAGCGATTCCTGTGGGGCAGCCCGTGCGTGATTACCTGCTGACGCTCTGTGTCACGGCCGCGGTGACCTACCTGCTCACCGGTCCGGTGCGCAAGTTCGCCATCGCGACCGGGGCGATGCCGGAGATCCGCGCCCGCGACGTGCACCGAGAACCGACTCCGCGGCTCGGTGGCATCGCCATGTTCTTCGGGCTGTGCGCGGGCCTCCTCGTCGCCGCCCACCTGCAGAACCTCGGCAGCGTCTTCGACCTGTCCAACGAGCCCCGCGCGCTGCTCTCCGGCGCCGCGCTGATCTGGCTGATCGGCGTCCTGGACGACAAGTTCGAGCTGGACGCGCTCATCAAGCTGGGCGCGCAGATGATCTCGGCCGGCGTCATGGTCGCGCAGGGCCTGACGATCCTGTGGCTGCCGATCCCCGGCGTCGGCGTCGTCTCCCTGACCCCCGGACAGGGCACGCTCCTCACCGTCGCCCTGGTGGTCCTCACCATCAACGCGGTGAACTTCGTCGACGGCCTCGACGGCCTCGCCGCCGGCATGGTCTGCATCGCCGCCACCGCCTTCTTCCTGTACGCCTACCGCCTCTGGTACGGCTACACGATCGAGGCCGCCGCCCCCGCGACCCTCTTCACCGCCATCCTCATCGGCATGTGCCTGGGCTTCCTGCCGCACAACATGCACCCGGCGCGGATCTTCATGGGCGACTCCGGCTCGATGCTGATCGGCCTGATCCTGGCCGCCTCCGCCATCTCGATCACCGGCCAGGTCGACCCCGACGTGCTGAAGCTCTTCGAAGGCTCGACCCGCGAGGCCACCCACGCCGCCCTGCCGGTCTTCATCCCGCTGCTGCTGCCGCTGACGATCATCGCGATCCCGATGGCGGACCTGGTCCTGGCGATCGTGCGCCGCACCTGGAAGGGCCAGTCGCCGTTCGCGGCCGACCGCGGCCACCTGCACCACCGGCTCCTGGAGATCGGCCACTCGCACAGCCGCGCGGTGCTGATCATGTACTTCTGGTCGGCCCTGATCGCCTTCGGGACGCTGGCGTACTCGGTCCACTCGACCTCGATGTGGATCGTCCTCGGGGTCGTCGCGCTCAGCGCGATCGGCCTGGTGCTGCTCCTGATGCCGCGCTTCACGCCCCGCGCGCCCCGCTGGGCCGAGTCCGTCGTGCCGCCCCGCTACCGGCGCCGCAAGCCGGCCCCGGTCGCGGAGGCGGCCCCGGAGCCGGTCGCGGCCGGGACGGAGCGGGTGCCGGTGCCCGCCGGCATCAACGGCGCCACCGCCATCGGCAACCGCGCGCGCTTCACCGACCGGCGGAAGGCCGGAACGCCAAGTTGACGAAGGCCGCGACGGCGGTCATTACCAGACAAGCCACCCCGCTGTCGCGCACACACGCGCGGGGTAACTCTCATGTGTGACAACTGGCACACCTTATGGGTAAAGACCTATTCAAATAGTTTGTGATACCGTTCACGAGACCCGGCGACAGTGCCGAAAGACCGTAGTGCGACGGTCCGTTGGCCCCGAGACCCACCTCGGACCGGGCTTACGCTCGTCCATGACGACACCATCGCCCCCTCCATCAAGCGGAGACACCGCCATGCCGTCCAACGACGCACGCATCCTTCTGCACACCGCCGTCCCCACCGCAGCCGTCGGCGCAGTCGCCACGGTCGTCAGCGGGGTGGTCGCCGGTGGCAAGGGCGCGCTCGGCGGGGTCGTCGGCACCCTGGTGGTCATCCTCTTCATGGGGATCGGCCAGCTGGTTCTCCAGCGGACGGCGAAGTCGCTGCCGCACCTGTTCCAGGCGATGGGGCTGATGCTCTACACGGCCCAGCTCCTGGTGCTCTTCATCTTCCTGGCGTTGCTCAAGAACACCACGCTGTTCGACTTCAAGGCCTTCGCCTTCACACTGCTCGCCGCCACCGTCGTGTGGGTGGCCGCGCAGGCCCGGGCCTACATGAAGGCCAAGATCGCTTACATCGACCCCGGAAACTCGGGGCCGAAGTCGTGAAGGGTAGGGCCGGGATAAAGCCGCGTTCGGCTTCCTGCTATCGTCCGGTGCCAACTGCGGCACTGCGGGCGCGGGCATCCGAGACGCCTGTCCCAGCGCGAGGCTCGAAGCCGAACCGCCGCCCCCTTATCCGTAAGACCAGTCCAGTGCCGACCCGCGGCTGCGTGCCGCGCCGACACAACGAGGTTGCCGTACCTATGCGCCACGCTGAAGGAGCCCGCGGTGAGTGCTGACCAGACGCTTGCCTTCGACCCGGATTGCCACATCTTCACCGGATGTGGCTTCCCGGCGCCGGGCCTGCACACGTTCATGTACGAGCCGATCGCCACGTGGGGCAGCTTCGAGCTGACGAAGCCCATGCTGCTCGCGATCCTGAGCTCCGTCGTGGTCGTCGGGTTCTTCTGGGCCGCCTTCCGCAAGCCGAAGCTGATCCCCGGCAAGATGCAGATGGTCGGCGAGGCCGGTTACGACTTCGTGCGCCGCGGCATCGTGTACGAGATCATCGGCAAGAAGGACGGCGAGAAGTACGTCCCGCTCATGGTGACGCTGTTCTTCCTCGTCTGGATGATGAACCTCTGGTCGATCATCCCGCTGGCCCAGTTCCCGGTCACCTCGCTGATCGCGTTCCCGGTGGCCCTGGCGCTGGTCGTCTACGTCGTCTGGGTCTCGCTCACCTTCAAGAAGCACGGCTTCGTCGGTGGCTGGAAGAACATCGTCGGCTACGACAAGTCGCTCGGCCCGATCCTTCCCCTGGTCGTCGTCCTCGAGTTCTTCTCGAACCTGCTGATCCGGCCCTTCACGCACGCGGTCCGACTGTTCGCGAACATGTTCGCCGGTCACCTGCTCATCGTGATGTTCTCGCTGGCCTCTTGGTACCTGCTCAACGGCCTCGGCATCGTCTACGCCGCGACGTCGTTCGTGATGGTCATCGTCATGACCGCGTTCGAGCTCTTCATCCAGGCCGTCCAGGCGTACGTCTTCGTCCTCCTGGCCGCCAGCTATATCCAGGGCGCGCTCTCCGAGCACCACTGAGTCCGGCCCCGACCGGCAGCACACCTCACAAACCAACAGTCGTCCGGTGGCCAACCCCCACCGGGTCCTTGAAAGAGAAGGAAGAACCGGCATGTCCGCTCTCCAGACCCTCGCCGCTGTCGAAGGAAACGTCGCCGCCATCGGTTACGGCCTCGCCGCGATCGGCCCCGGCGTCGGCGTCGGCATCATCTTCGGTAACGGCACCCAGGCCCTCGCCCGCCAGCCCGAGGCTGCCGGCCTGATCCGTACCAACCAGATCATGGGTTTCGCCTTCTGTGAGGCGCTCGCCCTCATCGGCATCGTCATGGGCTTCGTTTACTAAGCCCGATTTCGACGACAGCCACTTTTACGGAAGGCACTGATGTGAACGCTCTGCTTCTTGCGGCGGCGGAGGAGCCCCAGCCTCCTCTGATCCCGCATCTCGACGAGCTCGTCATCGGCCTGATCGCCTTCGTCATCGTCTTCGGCTTCCTCGCCAAGAAGCTCCTCCCGAACATCAACAAGGTTCTGGACGAGCGCCGCGAGGCCATCGAGGGTGGCATCGAGAAGGCCGAGTCGGCCCAGATCGAGGCTCAGAGTGTGCTGGAGCAGTACAAGGCCCAGCTCGCCGAGGCCCGCCACGAGGCCGCGCGTCTTCGCCAGGAGGCGACGGAGCAGGGCACCGCGATCATCCAGGAGATGAAGGCGGAAGGCCAGCGCCAGCGCGAGGAGATCATCGCGGCCGGCCACGCGCAGATCGAGGCGGACCGCAAGGCGGCGTCCGCGTCGCTGCGCCAGGACGTGGGCAAGCTCGCCACCGACCTGGCCGGCAAGCTGGTCGGCGAGTCCCTCCAGGACACCGCCCGCCAGAGCCGCACGATCGACCGCTTCCTCGACGAGCTCGAGGAGAAGGCCGAGGCCGTCCGATGAACGGAGCGAGCCGTGAGGCACTGGCAGCCGCCCGCGAGTCCCTCGACGCGCTGACCGACAACACCCCGGTCGACGCGACGAAGCTCGCGGACGAGCTCGCCGCCGTCACCGTGCTGCTCGACCGCGAGGTGTCGCTGCGCCGGGTCCTGACCGACCCCGCCCAGTCGGGTGAGGCCAAGGCCGCACTCGCGCAGCGACTCCTGAGCGGTCAGGTGGGCGGCGAGACCGCCGATCTGGTCTCGGGCATGGTCCGCTCCCGCTGGTCGCGCTCGCGCGACCTGGTCGACGCGACCGAGGAGCTGGCGAACACCGCCGACCTCACCGCGGCGCAGAAGGCGGGCGCCCTCGACGGAGTCGAGGACGAGCTGTTCCGCTTCGGCCGGATCGTGTCCTCCAGCACCGAGCTCCGCTCGGCGCTGACGGACAAGGCCGCCACGGCCACCGCCAAGGGCGCGCTGCTCCGCAGCCTGCTGGGCGGCAAGGCCCACGCGACCACCGAGCGCCTGGTCGTCCGTCTGGTGACCCAGCCCCGGGGACGTAGCCTGGAAGCGGGACTCGAGTCCCTGTCCAAGCTCGCCGCGGCGCGCCGGAACCGGATGGTCGCCGTCGTCACCTCGGCGGTCCCGCTGTCGGACCGGCAGAAGCAGCGCCTCGGCGCCGTCCTCGCCAAGCTGTACGGCCGCGAGATGCACCTGAACCTGGACGTGGACCCCGCGGTCCTCGGCGGGATCTCGGTGCGGGTCGGCGACGAGGTCATCGACGGCACCGTCGCGGAGCGCCTCGACGAGGCGACCCGTCGACTGGCCGGCTGACGCGGTCACCACAGCAGAAAAGCATCACAGCATCACCAGCGGCCCGGTTGGGCCGTGCAGAGATTGCAGAAGATTCCTGGGGGTCGGCCCCCAGACCCCTTAAGAAACTTCGGGCCCAACAAGGAGAGCAGGGAACCCAGATGGCGGAGCTCACGATCCGGCCGGAGGAGATCCGGGACGCACTGGAGAACTTCGTCCAGTCGTACCAGCCGGACGCGGCCTCGCGCGAGGAGGTCGGCACGGTCAGCCTGGCCGGCGACGGCATCGCGAAGGTCGAGGGTCTTCCCTCGGCCATGGCGAACGAGCTGCTGAAGTTCGAGGACGGCACCCTCGGTCTTGCGCTGAACCTCGAAGAGCGCGAGATCGGTGCGATCGTCCTCGGCGAGTTCAACGGCATCGAGGAGGGGCAGTCGGTGCAGCGCACCGGCGAGGTCCTCTCCGTCGGCGTCGGCGAGGGATACCTCGGCCGCGTTGTCGACCCGCTCGGCAACCCGATCGACGGTCTCGGCGAGATCGCGACCGAGGGCCGCCGCGCCCTCGAGCTGCAGGCGCCCGGCGTCATGCAGCGCAAGTCGGTCCACGAGCCGATGGAGACCGGCTACAAGGCCGTCGACGCCATGACCCCGGTCGGCCGCGGTCAGCGTCAGCTGATCATCGGCGACCGCCAGACCGGCAAGACCGCCCTGGCCGTCGACACGATCATCAACCAGCGCGACAACTGGCGCTCGGGCGACGTGAACAAGCAGGTCCGCTGCATCTACGTCGCCGTCGGCCAGAAGGGCTCCACCATCGCGTCCGTGCGCGGTGCGCTGGAGGAGGCCGGTGCGCTCGAGTACACGACGATCGTCGCCGCCCCGGCGTCCGACCCGGCCGGCTTCAAGTACCTGGCGCCGTACACCGGCTCGGCCATCGGCCAGCACTGGATGTACCAGGGCAAGCACGTCCTGATCGTCTTCGACGACCTGTCGAAGCAGGCCGACGCCTACCGCGCCGTGTCGCTGCTGCTGCGCCGCCCGCCGGGCCGCGAGGCCTACCCGGGCGACGTCTTCTACCTGCACTCCCGCCTCCTTGAGCGCTGCGCCAAGCTGTCGGACGACATGGGTGCCGGTTCGATGACCGGTCTGCCGATCGTGGAGACGAAGGCCAACGACGTCTCCGCGTTCATCCCGACCAACGTCATCTCCATCACCGACGGCCAGTGCTTCCTGGAGTCCGACCTGTTCAACGCCGGCCAGCGCCCGGCCCTGAACGTCGGCATCTCGGTCTCCCGAGTCGGTGGCTCCGCCCAGCACAAGGCGATGAAGCAGATCTCCGGCCGCCTCCGCGTGGACCTCGCCCAGTTCCGCGAGCTGGAGGCGTTCGCCGCCTTCGGTTCCGACCTGGACGCGGCCTCGAAGGCGCAGCTGGAGCGCGGTCAGCGGATGGTCGAGCTGCTCAAGCAGGCTCAGTACCAGCCGATGCCCACGGAGAACCAGGTCGTCTCCATCTGGGCCGGCACCACCGGCAAGATGGACGACGTCCCGGTCGCCGACATCCGTCGCTTCGAGGCCGAGCTCCTGGCGCACCTGCGCCAGAACCACTCGGGCCTCATGACCTCCATCCGTGAGGGCGGCAAGATGTCGGACGACACCCTCCAGTCCGTCGGCGACGCCATCGCGGAGTTCAAGAAGCAGTTCGAGACCTCTGACGGCAAGCTGCTCGGCGAGGACGCCCCTGCCGCCGTCAACGTCTCGAAGTGACGACGGAAGGGACCTGACTCATGGGAGCGCAGCTCCGGGTCTACAAGCGTCGCATCAAATCCGTCACCGCGACGAAGAAGATCACCAAGGCGATGGAGATGATCGCCGCCTCGCGTGTCGTCAAGGCGCAGCGCAAGGTGCAGGCGTCGACTCCGTACGCGACCGAGCTCACCCGCGCGGTCACGGCGGTGGCCACGGGTGCGAACGACAAGCACCCGCTGACCACCGAGTCGGAGAACCCGACCCGCGCCGCGGTCCTGCTCCTGTCGAGCGACCGCGGTCTGGCCGGCGCCTTCAACTCCAACGCCATCAAGGCGGCGGAACAGCTCACCAGGAAGCTGGAGGCCGAAGGCCGCCAGGTCGACATCTACGTCGTCGGCCGACGCGGCATCGCGCACTACAACTTCCGTGAGCGCAAGCTGGCCGACTCGTGGACCGGTTTCACGGACGAGCCGACGTACGCGGACGCCAAGAAGATCGCCGAACCGCTGATCGAGGCGATCGAGAAGGACACGGCCGAGGGTGGTGTGGACGAGCTCCACATCGTCTACACCGAGTTCGTCTCGATGATGACGCAGACGGCGGTCGAGGCCCGGCTGCTGCCCCTCAGCCTCGACGAGGTGGCGAAGGAGGCCGGCGAGCCGGACACGCTCCGCCCGCTGTACGACTTCGAGCCGTCGGCGGAGGACGTCCTCGACGCCCTTCTGCCCCGCTACGTCGAGAGCCGGATCTACAACGCGCTGCTCCAGTCGGCTGCCTCCAAGCACGCCGCCACCCGCCGCGCGATGAAGTCGGCCACCGACAACGCGGGAGAGCTCATCACCACGCTCTCCCGACTTGCCAACGCGGCCCGCCAGGCCGAAATCACCCAGGAAATCAGCGAGATCGTCGGTGGCTCCGCAGCCCTGGCCGACGCGACCGCGGGGAGTGACAAGTAATGACGACCACTGTTGAGACGGCCGCCGCCACGGGCCGCGTCGCCCGGGTCATCGGCCCGGTCGTCGACGTGGAGTTCCCCGTCGACGCGATGCCGGAGATCTACAACGCCCTGCACGTCGAGGTTCCGGACCCGGCCGAGGAGGGCGCGAAGAAGACGCTGACCCTCGAGGTCGCCCAGCACCTCGGTGACGGCATGGTCCGCACCATCTCGATGCAGCCCACCGACGGCCTGGTCCGCCAGGCCCCGGTGACCGACACGGGCACGGGCATCACCGTCCCCGTCGGTGACGTCACCAAGGGCCGCGTGTTCAACACGCTGGGTCAGGTCCTGAACGACGACGCCTCCACCGTGGCCGACGCGCCGCGCTGGACGATCCACCGCAAGGCCCCGGCCTTCGACCAGCTCGAGTCCAAGACCGAGATGTTCGAGACCGGCCTGAAGGTCGTCGACCTCCTCACCCCGTACGTCAAGGGTGGAAAGATCGGTCTGTTCGGTGGTGCCGGTGTCGGCAAGACCGTTCTGATCCAGGAGATGATCGTCCGTGTGGCCAAGCTGCACGACGGCGTGTCGGTCTTCGCGGGCGTCGGCGAGCGCACCCGTGAGGGCAACGACCTCATGGTCGAGATGGAGGAGGCCGGCGTTCTCGACAAGACCGCGCTGGTCTTCGGCCAGATGGACGAGCCCCCGGGCACCCGTCTGCGCGTGGCCCTCGCCGGTCTGACCATGGCGGAGTACTTCCGCGATGTGCAGAAGCAGGACGTGCTGTTCTTCATCGACAACATCTTCCGCTTCACCCAGGCCGGTTCCGAGGTGTCGACCCTGCTCGGCCGCATGCCCTCCGCGGTGGGCTACCAGCCGAACCTGGCCGACGAGATGGGTCTCCTCCAGGAGCGCATCACCTCGACCCGTGGTCACTCGATCACCTCGATGCAGGCGATCTACGTCCCCGCCGACGACCTCACCGACCCGGCGCCGGCGACCACCTTCGCCCACCTCGACGCGACGACGGTTCTCTCCCGTCCGATCTCCGAGAAGGGCATCTACCCGGCCGTGGACCCGCTGGACTCCACGTCCCGGATCCTGGACCCGCGCTACATCGCGCAGGACCACTACGACGCCGCCACGCGCGTCAAGGGGATCCTGCAGAAGTACAAGGACCTCCAGGACATCATCGCGATCCTCGGCATCGACGAGCTCAGCGAGGAGGACAAGCTCGTCGTCCACCGCGCGCGCCGCGTCGAGCGCTTCCTGTCGCAGAACACCCACGCCGCCAAGCAGTTCACCGGTGTGGACGGTTCGGACGTTCCGCTCGACGAGTCGATCGCCGCGTTCAACGCGATCTGCGACGGCGAGTTCGACCACTTCCCGGAGCAGGCCTTCTTCATGTGCGGTGGTCTCGAGGACCTCAAGAAGAACGCCAAGGAGCTCGGCGTCTCCTGAGCCCCGTGCTCGCCTTGAGGGGGGCGGGATCCGTCCCGCCCCCCTCTCCACGCCCCCTAGAATTGACCCCAACACCCGGCACGACCGCCGGGTGGTGACCCGAGGAGCCACCCTTGGCTGCTGAGCTGCACGTCGAGCTGGTCGCCGCGGACCGGAGTGTCTGGTCCGGCGAGGCCACCCTGGTCATCGCGCGTACCACCTCCGGCGACATCGGCGTCATGCCCGGCCACCAGCCGCTGCTCGGTGTGCTGGAGTCGGGCCCGGTGACCATCCGTACGAGCGAGGGCGCGACCGTCGTCGCCGCCGTCCACGGCGGGTTCATCTCGTTCGCGGACGACAAGCTGTCGCTGCTCGCGGAGGTCTGCGAGCTGGCGGACGAGATCGACGCCCAGCGCGCCGAGCGCGCCCTGGAGCGCGCCAAGACGGACTCCGACGCCGCCGCCGAGCGGCGCGCCGAGGTCCGGCTGCGCGCGGTAGCGGTCCGCTGACGGTCCGCGCAGAGCAGTGCCCTCAGCCGCGGCACGGCTGGAATTTTCCAGACCGTGCCGCGGCTGAGGCGATGCAGGTGCAGGTTGTATTCGGTTCGGCCGGCTGGTCCGGTCACGGGACGCAGCGAGGAGGTCGGTGAAGATGTTCCTCGCTCTGCTCGTGTGCGGCCTGGTCGTCGCACTGGTGGTGATCGGGCTCTTCGTCTTCGGTTTGCGCCGGAGACTGATCCAGAGGGCCGGCGGGACGTTCGACTGCTCGCTGCGCTGGAACGTCCCCGACGAGCCGGATCCGGCCGGCAAGGGCTGGGTGTACGGCGTCGCCCGCTACAGCGGTGACGAGATCGCCTGGTTCCGCGTCTTCTCGTACGCGCCCCGGCCGCGCCGGGTCCTGGAGCGGTCCTCCATCGTGGCCCTGGAGCGCCGGATGCCGGAGGGCGAGGAGGAGCTGGCGCTGCTCTCGGACGCGGTGATCCAGCCCTGTATGTACGAGGGCGTCCGCCTGGAGCTCGCGATGAGCGAGGACGCCCGGACGGGTTTCATGGCCTGGCTGGAGGCGGCGCCTCCGGGGCAGAGGGTCAACGTCGCGTAGGTCTGTACGACGACGGAGGACGACGGAAGCGGGGGACGGCGTGCTGCGCCGTCCCCCGCTTCTTCGTTCCCCTGCGGGCTAGCTCAGGCCGCTGTTGATCGCGCCGACCAGCTCGCCGTTGGTGGTGTCACCGCTGAACTCCCAGAAGAAGGCGCCGCCCAGGCCCTGGGACTTGGCCCAGCCCATCTTGGACGTGACCGTGGCCGGGGTGTCGTAGCTCCACCAGTTGGTGCCGCAGTGGGCGTAGGCGGTGCCGGCGATCGTACCGGTGGCCGGGCAGGAGTTCTTGAGGACCTTGTAGTCCTCGATGCCCGCCTCGTACGTGCCGGGCGCCGCGCCGGTCGCCGTGCCGCCGGGGGCGGACTGGGTGACGCCGGTCCAGCCGCGTCCGTAGAAGCCGATGCCGAGCAGCAGCTTGTTGGCCGGGACGCCCTTCGCCTTGAACTTGGCGATCGCCTCGGCGGAGTTGAAGCCCGCCTGCGGGATGCCGGGGTACGAGGTGAGCGGGGAGTGCGGGGCGGTCGGGCCCTTGGCCGCCCAGGCGCCGAAGAAGTCGTACGTCATGACGTTGAGCCAGTCGTAGTACGGCGCGGCGCCGGCGTAGTCGGCGGCGTCGATCTTGCCGCCGGCGGAAGCGTCGGCGGTGACGGCCGCGGTCACCAGGTTGTTGGCGCCGAACTTGGCGCGCATGGCCTGCATCATGTTCTTGAAGGAGGCCGGGCCGCTGGTGTCGCAGGTCAGGCCGCAGGCGTTGGGGTACTCCCAGTCCAG
>NZ_JNXJ01000040.1:0-58387 GCF_000716625.1 Streptomyces bikiniensis
CTCATCAGGCACAAGATCATCCGACACCCGCAACACTCTGCCGCCACCAAGCTCGACCGCCAAGTCCCTGCACGGAACTCATTCTGAAACGTTCAGTTACGAGAGGCGACCCGTCATGCCGTCCATGAAGTCGTCCGCCCGGAAGTACGGGGGATTCACCGCCGAGGATCAGGTCGCGACGGGGAGCACGCGCGCGAGGAGAGGACGGCGGCGGCCCGGTGCGGTGGTCCCGGGCGGAGAAGGAGGCGGCCGCGGAGCGGGACGTCCTCGCGAAGATCGCCGGGATGCCCGGGGCGGACCGTGTCCTCGCCGAGCGGATCCACGAGATCGTCAGGACCGCCGCGCCCGGCCTCGCGCCCGAGCTCTGGTACGGAGTGCCCGCGTACGCACAGGACGGCAAGGTGGTCCGCCGCTTCCAGAGCGCGCAGAAGTTCAGGACGAGGTACGCCACGCTCGGTTTCACCGACCGGGCGGCGCTGGACGACGGCACCGTGTGGGCGATCTCCTACGCCCTGCGGGGGCCGACCGCGGCCGACGAGCAGAGGATCAGGGCCCTGGTCGAGAGGGCGGTGGGCTGACGCCGGGCGGGGCAGGGCGGAGGGGCCGGTTCTCCTTCCGCTCACCAGCTCCTGGAGGGGGTCGGTGGGACCGGTCCCGGTCGGACGCCGTCCGGCCGGGCACGTACGAGTGGTCGGGCCGCCCACTGCTTCGATGCCCCCGCGGCCCCGCTGTCGTCGGGCACGGTCGAGCACGGCGTACGAGGAACCGGGAACGCGTCGTCCGTCTTCCGCATCCTCACAGTTGCACCAAGGGACGTCGCCCCGCAACCTTCGGAAGAAACGGTGAAGCACCACCATGAACGCCTCCCCCGTCATCGCCCCTGTGCCCGGCCTCCGTGGAAGAGGCCGGGTCGGCGCAACGGCCCTGGCATTCGCCGGAGGGCTCCTGCTCGGGGTCCTGACCAACCTGGCCCAGGGCTGGCTCCCCGGGGCCTGGAACCAGATCGCCAACTCCGGGGCGGTCTGGTCGGTCGCCGCGTTCGCGGCGGGCGCGCTACTGGCCGGACGGGTCGGGCAGGGCGGGCGGGGTGGTCCGTCCGTGGCCGCGGTCGCGGGGCTGTGCGCCGAGGCCGGTCTCGTCGTCGGTTACTACGGCTACGCAGAGGTCGCGCGCGACGGCATGGGGTCGTTGTTCGCTCCGCTGGTCTGGCTGGGCATGGCGTTCGTCGCCGGGCCGCTGTTCGGGGTGGCGGGCCTGTGGTGGCGGGGCGCCTGCCCGCGCCGTCGCGTCGTAGGCGTCGCCGCGCTCGGGGGTGTCTTCGGCACGGAGGCCATTCACTACGCCTGGGTCCTGCACTACGCCGCTCAGGCCTGGGCCTGCCTGGCCGCCCTGGTCCTGGTGACGCTGCTCATGGGCCGCACCCCGAAGGAGCGGGCGTCGAGCCTCCTGGCCGCCGTCCCCTTCTCGCTGACGGCCTATCTGGTCCTCTACGAACTGATCCTGTCGGCGCTCCTCGGCTGAGCCGGCCTCGTGGCCCTGGGGGTCCGCCAGTCGTCAGGCGTCAGGCGTCAGGCGCCGGTCATCCTGTCGGGAGCGTCCGGTGGATTCGTACCCCGTGCGGCACCGGGGAGGCGACCGCGACGGCGGCCGCGTGGCCGGGGCCCGCGGAGAGGTCGGTGAGCTGCCATCCGGGAACGGCGCGGCTGACGTCGTCCACGGCCAGATCGCGGCCGAGGCCGGTGCCCAGGCCTTTGAGGTACGCCTCCTTGCGGGCCCACAGGCGGGCGAAGACCGCCGGGCGGGCGTCCCGGGGCGCCGCCTCGATCTCCGCGCGCTCCGCCGGATGCAGCGTCCGCGTGAGCTCCTCCACCGCCTTGGGCTCCGGGAGGAGCTCCACGTCGACGCCGATCGGGGTCGGTGCGACGCCGATCAGGACCAAGCCCCGGCTGTGGGAGAGGGAGAACTCCAGTGGCGCGGGGGTGAGCACGGGTCGTCCGTGCTGCTCCGCGCAGCACGGGCAGGGGGCGCGGGTGAAGCGCAGGTCGTCCGGTGCCACGCCGGTCAGGCCGGACAGGACCGTGCGGAGCGCGACGTGGGCGAAGCCGTAGAGCGCGCGGTCCCTGTCGTGGACGAAGGCGGCCATGCGCCGACGCTCCGTCTCGTCCAGCACGGTCAGGTCCGATACGGTCGGCGAGGTCGCCGGGGCACGGAGGATCCACACCTGTACGTCCTCGGTGCCGGGTGTTCCGGTGCCGGGTGTTCCGGTGCCCCTCGGGGAAGTCACTGCCGCTCCATGACGATCATGTTCCCAGACCGCACTGCCGCGGGAGCCCACAGGCCCCGCAAGCCGCGCGGGCGCCGCGGACCACGGACTCTTGCGGGCTTGCGGGCTTGCGGGCTTCTACAGGCTGCGGGCGGTGATGTCGCCCTTGACGGTGGTGGCGTGGATGGTGAGCGTGGTTGTGCCGTCGTTCCTCAGGTCGTTGCCGACGCGGCCGTGGGAGGTGCCGGCGTCCAGGGAGGCCGAGACCCCGCGGGCGGCGCCGACCGAGATGTCGCCCTGCTGGGTGCGCAGGGTGAGCATGCCGCCCAGAGCCTCGTCGACGCGGATGTCACCCCTTGTCGTACTGATCTCCGCGGACCCCTTCAGCCGGCCGACCTCGACGGTCCCGTCGACCGCGGCAAGACGGACGCCTGCGGCCTCGTCGATCTTGATCCGCCGGTACGCGCCGTCGAAGACGACCTCGCCGAGCCGTCCGACGCCCCGGAACTCGGTGGCGGCGGCCTTCCCCTCGACCCGGGAGTCGGCAGGGAGGCGCACGGTGACCTCCACGGAGCCGGAGGAGCCGAAGTACTGGTTCCTCACCGGCACCGCGACCCTCAGGACGCCGTCGGCGTACTCCACCGAGGCCTGCTCGGC
The DNA here is from genome assembly GCF_000716625.1 of Streptomyces bikiniensis. Lineage (NCBI taxonomy): Bacteria > Bacillati > Actinomycetota > Actinomycetes > Kitasatosporales > Streptomycetaceae > Streptomyces > Streptomyces bikiniensis. The sequence continues at coordinate 2,921 of NZ_JNXJ01000040.1, forward strand.
AACCTTGACGTCACGGCTTTTCGAGGTGCTCATCGGCAGGACCTCGACCACGGTGTCGGTCCGAGGGGCGGCAATGACCTGGACCCGGCCGGCGGGAACGTCGAAGACGGCCGCGATCGGGGTGGGGGTGTCGAACTTCTGCATGGCGCGCTCCCGACGAGTTCACGTTTCGTATGACGGAAAGGCTACGTTGCGTTCGAGCATACGACAATCAAGCGGTTGCGCATGGAGAGTGTTTTTGCAGCACAGAGCTAGGAAGTTGTTGCGTTGACCCTGAGATTGATGCAACGAAGACCCTTGCGGGCGTTGCAATATTTTGGCGGTTAACGCTACGCTGCGGATCTCAGGGAGACGCGAGGAGGCCGCGGCACCGGGAGGCGGGCTCCCCCGGAAGGACCGTCGGCAGATCGCGCTGGGGCCGGCCGACGGGCTCGCCCACGCGGAGATCGCCCGGGAACTCGGGCCTCCGACCTCGACGGTCACCCGCGAGGTGATGCGCAACGACCCCCGGGATACCGGGCGGACCTGGCCCACCGCGCCACGAAGCAGCGCACCCACCGGCGCAGGCCCGCCCCCACATCGTCGTCGCCGAGCTCGACGACTCACCGCAGAACGAGCGTTGACCCCTGTGCGGGCGGCACGGGAGGCAGTACGGAGAGGCCGGTCGGGGACTCCCGTTCGCCCCCTTCGCGCGATCCGGCGCGTCAGCCCCGGGGCACCGCGACGTACGCCTCCTGGGGTGTGGCGGTCGGCGTGTAGCGGGATGCGGCGGGCGCGGTCGGGACCAGGTCCCGGTGGATCACCTTGGCGACGGCCTGGATCGTGTTCACGCCGTGGTTCATCGTGCTGTTGCCGTCGGTGAGCACGGAGAGGGTGTAGTCGTGGCCGCCGCCCTTGAACGTGCCGACGCTGTGCACGCGCCAGCCGCGCGTGGCGCGCTGCAGCCAGCCGTTCTTGACGTGCACGGACACGGAGGAGGGCGCGCCGGCCGGGGTTCCCCACTTCTGCGAGGCGACGACGCTGCCCATGAGCTTGAGGACGTAGGCGCGGGCGTTGTCGCTCAGGACGGTGTTCTTGGCGGTGATCAGCGAGAGCAGCCGCTGCTCGTCGGTGACGTTGATCTGGGTGAGTCCCCAGTAGCCGTCCGCTCCCGGCACGGTCCGCGTCATGCCCGCGGCCGTCAGGAAGCCCTTCACCTTGGTGACGCCGAGCTGCTTCCACAGGGCGGTGGTGGCCGCGTTGTCGGACTTGGTGATCATGGCGGTGGCGAGGTCGGACTCGCGTGAGGTCAGATACCGGTCGGTCTTCTTGGCGTCCCACAGGAGGGCGGCCAGGACGGTGACCTTCACGACGCTGGCCGAGTCGTACGAGGTCGTGGCGCGCAGGGTACAGGTGGTGTTCGTGGTGCGGTCCCGCAGGCCGACGGCGACGGTGCCGGTGCGCCCGGCGAGGGCCGCGGTGATGTCCTTCTGCAGCTTGGCGGCGAGCCCGGCCTTGCCCGACGTGCAGCCGACCTGCGGTGCGGGGGCGGCGGAAGCGGGCGCCGCGCCCGCGACGACGGGCACGAGCACCCCGGCCGCGGCCACGGCCGGAAGCACGCGGGCGCGCAGGGATATGCGGTGAGTCATGAGGGTCCCCCCTGGAGGTGAAGCGAACACGCCTGTGGCGCGCTCGCCCTACAGGACTCACGAGTGTGCGAATGGTTGTACGGGGTCAGCGAAACGGCGACGGTCGCGACGGTGCCGGCTGGAAGGCCGCCGCAGGCCCGTGGTGCCGGGTGCCCGCTCCTGCGGGGCGACGTGTCGCGCTACGACACCGCCGACGCCCGCGTCATGGTGCGCACGAGGGAGGGCGCAGAAGCGCAAGGGATCGGCAAGTGTGCCCTAGCAAACTCGGGGAAGCGGTTTCGACGTGCACCCGGTGATCGACATGACGGACGATTACCGAAGCGATGCACCACTTGTCGACATGAAAGGGGCATCTGCGCGTGGCCCACGTACCTCCAGAAGACCTGACCGGCTCCCAGAGCCGCAAACGTGTGCCGGAAACGATCGCGAACATTCCGGAGCATGTCCGTGAGGAGCTGGCGCGGCGGCTGCGCCGCACCGAGCGGGCCTACCGCAAGCAGGACATCCAGGTCGTCGAGAAACCCCTCCTCAAGCGCGCGGTCGGGGCCTCGGCGCTCGGGAACTGCATGGAGTGGTTCGACTTCGGCGTCTACAGCTATCTCGCCGCGACCATCGGCAAGGTCTTCTTCCCGGGTGCCTCACCGGGGGTCCAGCTGATCTCGTCGTTCGCGACGTTCGCGGCCGCGTTCGTGGTGCGACCGCTCGGCGGCCTCGTCTTCGGCCCTCTCGGCGATCGCCTCGGCCGGCAGAAGGTCCTCGCCACCACCATGATCATGATGGCCGCGGGCACCTTCGCGATCGGCCTGATCCCCAGCTACGCCACGATCGGCATCGCCGCCCCGATCCTGCTGCTGGTCGCCCGAATGGTCCAAGGGTTCTCCACCGGTGGCGAGTACGGCGGCGCCACCACCTTCGTGGCCGAGTACTCACCGGACCGTCGGCGGGGTTTCCTCTCCAGCTGGCTCGACTTCGGTACGTTCGTCGGTTACGCCCTGGGCTCCGCGCTCGTCACCGTGCTGAACGCGGCGCTCTCGGACGATCAGATGCTGGCCTGGGGCTGGCGCCTCCCGTTCCTGATCGCGGGGCCGCTGGGCGTCATCGGCCTCTACATGCGGCTGAAGCTGGAGGAGTCCCCCGCCTTCCAGCAGCAGCTGGACGACCACGAGAAGGACCTGGCGCAGGAGTCGGTCGGCGGCGAGTTCAAGACCATCCTGCGCGACCACTGGCGGCCGCTGCTGCTGTGCATGGGCCTCGTCCTGCTCTACAACGTCACCAACTACATGGTGACCGGCTACCTGCCCACCTACCAGACGGAGACCCTGGGCCGGTCCAGCACGTCGGCCGACGTGCTGGTGCTCGTCGGCATGGTGTGGATCGTCCTCCTCATCACCTTCCTGGGCCGTCTCAGCGACCGCGTCGGACGGCGTCCCCTGTACGCGGTCGGCGCGGTGGCGATGATCGTCCTCGCGGTCCCGGCCTTCCTGCTCCTCAAGGCGGAGGGGACCTGGCCCCCGATCTTCGGCATGCTCGTCCTGGCCACCCTGCTCGCCTGTTTCGCCGCGCCGAGTGCGGCGACCCTGCCCGCCCTCTTCCCCACGGCCGTGCGCTACGCCGCGATGGGCATCGGCTTCAACTTCGCCGTGGCGGCCTTCGGAGGCACCACCCCGCTCGTGACCGAGGCGCTGGTGAACGCCACCGGCAACGACATGGTCCCCGCGTACTACCTCATGCTGGCCGGCGCGATCGGCCTGGTGACCGTCAAGTTCCTGCCGGAGAGCGCCCAGCTGCCCCTGCGCGGCTCCCGGCCGATGGTCGGCTCGCGGGAGGAGCGGAAGGAGCTGATGGACACCTCCCGGGACTTCATCCGGTACGCCGAGGCCGGACAGCGCTCCCCGGCGCCCTGATCCCGGCCGCCCGCAGTGCCGGGCGCCTGCCCGTGTCTTCCGGGCCCCCTCCAGGCCCCGTTCTCCTCCGGTTGCCGTCCCGCTCCGGTTGCCGCTCCGAGCCGCACGAGTGAGCTTGTAAGGGGTACGGGGAGGTTCCCAGCGGGACCACCGATCCCCGGTCGTCCGATCCTCAGGAGGAAACATGACCCACCCGGAGCAGGACCCGAACCAGCAGGAAGGCCCCGCGGACGGCGGCGCGGCCGGTACGCCCGGCGTGCACGACGGAGGCGCCGACGGCGGAGCCGAAGGCCCCGCTGACGGCGGCGCGGCGGGCACCCCGGGCGTGCACGACGGTGGTGCCGACGGCGGAGCCGAGGGTCCCGCGGACGGCGGCGCGGCCGGTACTCCGGGCGTGCACGACGGTGGTGCCGACGGCGGAGCCGAGGGTCCCGCGGACGGCGGCGCGGCCGGTACTCCGGGCGTACACGACGGTGGTGCCGACGGCGGAGCCGAAGGCCCCGCTGACGGCGGCGCGGCGGGCACGCCCGGCGTACACGACGGTGGTGCCGACGGCGCGGCCGACGAGACCGGCCGCGGCGTGTGAGCACGGCCCCCGCGACGCTTCGGGACACCGCCGCCGACACCGGCGGCGGTGTCCTCGAAGCGCGTCTGACGCACCTCGGCCGCGAGGAGTTCGCCCGGGACGTCTGGGGGCGCACCCCGCTGCTCACGCGCGGGGCCGGTGACTTCTCCGACCTGTTCTCGGCGTCCGCCGTGGACGAGCTGGTCTCCCGGCGCGGGCTGCGCACGCCGTTCCTCCGCGTCGCCAGGGACGGCTCCATCCTCCCCGAGTCGTCGTTCACCTCCTCCGGAGGGGTCGGCGCGACGGTCGCGGACCAGCTCGACGACACCGCGCTGTGGCGGAGCTTCGCCGACGGCGCCACCCTGGTCCTGCAGGCGCTGCAGCGCACCTGGGAGCCGGTCGCGGAGCTCACGTCGCGGCTCGGTACGGAGCTGGGGCACCCGGTGCAGGCCAACGCGTACGTCACCCCGCCGCAGAACCGCGGGTTCGACGCCCACTACGACGTCCACGACGTCTTCGTCCTGCAGATCGCCGGCACCAAGCGCTGGATCGTCCACGAGCCCGTGCACCCCGACCCGCTGCGCGACCAGCCCTGGACCGACCACCGCGCCGCCGTCGCCGACGCCGCCCGGGGCGAGGCGCACCTCGACACCGTGCTCGGGCCCGGCGACGTCCTCTATCTGCCGCGCGGCTGGCTGCACGCCGCCGAGGCGCAGGGCGAGGTGTCGATCCATCTGACGCTCGGCGTCCACGCCTGGACGCGGCACGCCCTCGCCGAACAGCTCACGCGGGCCGCCCTCGCACTCCTTCGCGACGACCCCGAGATGCGCGGTTCCCTTCCCCTGGGTGTGGACGGGCCGGACGGTGAACTCGCCCTCGTACGCAGGCGCCTCGTCGAAGCCCTCGCCGAAGCCGATCCCGCGCCGCTGTTCCACCGCGCCCGGCGCGGTCAGGGGCGCCCCGGGCCCCTGGGGCCGCTGGCGCAGCTCGCGGCCGTCGACGGGCTGTCCGCCGGGACGCCGGTGCGTCTGCGCGAGGCGCTGGAGGCCCGACTCGACGGCGGGCGACTCTCCACCCGCGTCGGCTGGCTCGACTTCCCGGAGACGGACCTGCCCGTGGTGCGCCGGGTCCTCGACGGGGAGGTCCATCGCGCCGGTGACCTCGGCCTTCCCTTCGTCGAACGACTTCTGCGGGCGGGCGTGCTGGTGCCTGCCGGACCGTGAAGCGGGCGGCATGACGGTTCCCGCACGCTTCTTCTGCGCCGATGCGGCCCGGCTGCGAGGCGACGCGCTCGCGGGCACGGCGCCGTACGGCTCGGTCTGGATCCTCATCGAGTACCGGGCCGGCTGGCCGGTCAACGGCTTCGACGGCCTCGACCTCGAACCGGAGGTCAGGGCGCGGGTGTACGCCGCCGCCCAGGCGCTGCGCGCCCGGATGCTGCTGATCAGGCGTCACGGGCGCCGCAGGCCGGACGATCCGCCGCGCTGGGCCGTCCTGCGGTACGACGGGGACGGCGCCCATCGCCAGAGGTGGGGCGTCTGGCGGAACGACACGGACCTGGCGGAGATCGTCGACGCCCTGGACTCGCCCGGTGAACGGGACCACCCGCCCGTCGTCCTCGTCTGCGCCCACGGCACGCACGACGCCTGCTGCGCCGTCCGGGGCCGGCCGGTGGGGCGCGCGCTGAGCGAGCGCTGGCCGGAACTGGTGTGGGAGTGCACGCACGTGGGGGGTGACCGGTTCGCCGCCAACGTCGTCGTCGCGCCCGACGGCGTCTACTACGGCAACCTCGACGCCGCCTCGGCGGTGGCGGTGGTCGAGGGACACCTGGCGGACCGCATCGGCGCGGACCACCTGCGCGGGTACACCGACCTCGTCCCGTCCCAGCAGGCCGCCCTGTCCGCCGTGCTCCGGCACGCGGGCCCGTCGGGGCGGCACGACTACGCGATCGGGGAGACGGTCCGCGAGGGCGACCGGTGGCGGATCCGGGTCACCGGCCGCCTCGCCGGCCTGTCGGCCTTCGAGGTCGAGGTCCGCGCCCACCGGTCCCCGCCCCTGCGACTCACCTGCCGCGGCCTGTCCCCCGCCTCGGCGGTGTCGTACGAGGTGGTGTCGCTCCGCGTCGGCTGACCCCGGCGGGCGGGGGCCTTCGCGGCGCGGGCGGTCCGGGGTGTCAGTTCCCTTCGGTTTCGAAGGTGCGCAGGAGGTCGGCGGCGACGCTCACGGCGATGGTGGCGGGCTCCTTGCCCGTGATGTCGGTCAGGCCGATCGGCGTTTTTATCCGGGCGACGGTGGCCTCGTCGTGGCCGCCTTCCGTGAGGAGGCGCGTGCGGAAGCGGCTCCATTTGGCCGCCGAGCCGATCAGGCCGATGGAGCCCAGACGGGGTGTGCGCAGGGCCGCGTCGCACAGGGCGGCGTCCTCGGCGTGGTCGTGGGTCATGATCAGGACGTGGGTGCCGCGCGGCAGCTGTTCGAGGACCTCCTCGGGCAGCAGGGGCGTGTGGTGCACCCGTACCGCCGCCACCGCGTCCGCGAGGACGGCGAGGCGGTCCTCGGCCAGGACGTCGGAGCGGCTGTCCACCAGGTGGAGGTCGAGGTCCTGGCGGGCCAGGATGCGCGCCAGTTCCATGCCGACGTGTCCGACGCCGAAGATCGCCACCGCCCGTACCACGGGGAGGGGTTCGAGCAGGATCGAGACCGTGCCTCCGCAGCACTGCACGCCGTGCCGGTTGGTCACCTTGTCGTTCAGGGCGAAGTCGATCAGCTCCGGTTCCGGCGAGGGCGCGGCGATCAGTTCCCTGGCCCGGTCGATCGCGACCGCCTCGACGTTGCCGCCGCCGATCGAGCCCCACGTCCCGGTCCGCCCCACGACGAGTTTCGCGCCGGCGCTGCGGGGGGCGTGGCCGCGCACGGTCGCGACGGTCACGAGCACGCCGGCCTCCCGGCGTGCTCGCAGCCGCGCGACCGCGGTGACCCAGGTCATGTCAGACACTGTTCGGCACTTCTGCTCCGGGCCGGGCGGCGTCGCCGGCGCGGCGTGCCGCCTCGATCGCCCAGTACACCGCCTCCGGTGTGGCGGGCGAGGCGAGTTCCACGCCGGTTCCGGCGGGGCCGAACGCCGCGGCGGCCTGCCGCAGCGCCTCCCGTACCGAGAACGCGAGCATCAGCGGCGGCTCGCCCACGGCCTTGGAGCCGTAGACCGCGCCCTCCTCGGTGGCGTTCTCCAGGAGGCGTACGTGGAACTCCTCCGGCATCTCGGAGAAGCTGGGCAGCTTGTACGTGCTCGCCGCCCGGGTCAGCAGCCGGCCGCGGTGCGGTCCGTCGCCGGTGTCCCAGCGCAGGTCTTCGAGGGTCAGCCAGCCCGCGCCCTGGACGAAGCCGCCCTCGACCTGGCCGATGTCGATCATCGGGGAGAGGCTGTCGCCGACGTCGTGGACGATGTCCACCCGCCGGATGCGGTACGCGCCGGTGAAGCCGTCCACCTCCACCTCGGCCGCCGCGGCGCCGTAGGAGAAGTACTTGAACGGCGAGCCCCGGAACGTCTTCGCGTCCCAGTGGAGGCCCTCGGTGCGGTAGAAGCCGGCCGCCGACAGCTGGACCCGCTGGAAGTACGCGGTGCGCACCAGGTCGTCCCAGGGCAGTTCCCCGTCGCCCCCGAGGACGCGGGCGACGCCCTCGACGATGCGTACGTCGGAGGCGTTCGCGCCCAGTCGGGTGGCGGCCACCCGGGTCAGGCGTTCGCGCAGCTGCTCGCAGGCGTTCTTCACCGCCCCGCCGTTGAGGTCGGCACCGGCGCTGGCGGCGGTGGCGGAGGTGTTGGGCACCTTGTCGGTCCGTGTGGGGGCGAGGCGCACCTTGTGGAGCGGGACGCCCAGGGTGGTGGCGGCCACCTGCAGCATCTTGGTGTGCAGTCCCTGGCCCATCTCGGTGCCGCCGTGGTTGACCAGGACCGAGCCGTCCTTGTAGATCAGCACGAGCGCGCCGCCCTGGTTGAAGGCGGTGAGGTTGAAGGAGATGCCGAACTTGATGCCGGTGACGGCGAGTCCCCGCTTGGTGTGCGGGTGCGCGGCGTTGAACGCGGCGATCTCGCGCCGGCGGTGGGCGACGTCCCCGTCGTCCTGGACCTGCCGCCAGACGGTGGAGATCCGTTCGGCGTGGGTGACGGGCTGTCCGTACGGTGTCGTCTGGCCCTGTCCGGGGCGGTAGAAGTTGCGCTCCCGCAGCTCCATGGGGTCGAGGCCGAGCAGCGGCGCGCACCTGCCCATGATGTCCTCGATCACCAGCATGCCCTGGGGGCCGCCGAAGCCGCGGAAGGCGGTGTTGGAGACCTTGTTGGTCCTGGCGACGCGGCCGGCGACGCGGGCGTTCGGGATCCAGTAGGTGTTGTCGATGTGGCAGAGCGCGCGGGCGACCACCGGCTCGGACAGGTCCAGGCTCCAGCCGCCGTCCGCGGTCAGGGTGGCGTCCAGGGCCTGGATGCGCCCGTCGGCGTCGAAGCCGATCCGCCACGCGGCGTGGAAGCCGTGGCGCTTGCCGGACATGGTCAGGTCCTGGGTCCGGTTGAGCCGGACCCGGACCGGTCGGCCGGTCAGCCGGGCGCCGAGCGCGGCGACGGCCGCGAAGCCGTGCGGCTGCATCTCCTTGCCGCCGAAGCCGCCGCCCATGCGGAGGCACTGCACGGTCACCTCGTGGCTGGGCAGGCCGAGCACGTAAGCGACGATCTCCTGCGTCTCCGAGGGGTGCTGGGTGCTGCTCTGGACGAACATCTGCCCGTTCTCGTCGACCAGGGCCAGCGCCGCGTGCGTCTCCAGGTAGAAGTGCTCCTGGTCGGAGAACTGGAACTCGCCCGAGAACACGTGGGCGGAGTCGGCGAAGCCGGCGTCGACGTCGCCGGTGACCATCACGGGCCGGGCGCCGTGGAAGCTCCCGGCGGCGATCGCGTCCCGCAGGGAGATCAGGGAGGGCAGTTCGTCGAGTTCCACCTCGACGGCCTCCGCGCCGAGGCGTGCCGCTTCCGCGGTCTCGCCGAGCACCCAGGCGACCGCGTGGCCGTGGAACATGACCTCGTCGGGGAAGAGCGGTTCGTCGTGCTTCATGCCGGCGTCGTTGACCCCGGGCACGTCGGCCGCGGTCAGTACGCGGACCACGCCGGGGACGGCGAGCGCGGCCCCGGTGCGCAGCGCGGTGACGCGGCCGCGGGCCTTCATGACCTGGACCGGGTGGGCGTGCAGCACGTCCTTGGTGCGGTGCACCAGGTCGTCGGTGTAGAGCGCGGCGCCCGTGACGTGCAGGTGGGCGCTCTCGTGCGGCAGGGAGACGCCGACGACGGGCTTCTCGGGACGCTCGGACAAGTGGCTCATGAGGACACCGTCCCGGTGGTTCGCACGTACAGCTTCCTCAGGCTCTGGCCGAGCATCTCGGCGCGGTAGGCGGCACTGGCGCGGTGGTCGTCCATGGGGGTGCCCTGGGTCCGCAGCACCCGGGCCGCGGCCTCGACGGTCTCCTCGGTCCACGGCCGGCCTTCGAGGGCCGCCTCGGTGGCGAGGGCGCGGACGGGCGTGGCGGCCACGCCGCCCAGACCGACGCGCGCCTTGCGGACCGTCCCGTCCTGGATGTCGAGCGCGAAGGCGACCGCGACGCTGGAGATGTCGTCGAAGCGCCGTTTGGCGATCTTGTGGAAGGAGGTGACCGGTGACAGGGGCAGCGGTACGCGCACCGCGCGGATCAGCTCGCCGGGGCGGCGCACGCTCTGCCGGTAGCCGGTGAAGTAGTCCGCCAGCGGGACCTCGCGCTCGCCGTCGGCGTGGGCGAGCACCACCGACGCCTCGAGCGCGAGCAGGACCGGCGGGCTGTCCCCGATGGGCGATCCGGTGCCCAGGTTGCCGCCGAGGGTCGCGCCGTTGCGGATGAGGCGGGACGCGAACTGCGGGAAGAGTTCGGCGAGGAGGGGCACGCTGCCGTCGAGGAGGCGTTCGATCTCGGTGAGCGTCAGCGCCGCTCCGATCTCGATGTGGTCGGACGTGGTCCGCAGCTCGCGCAGTTCGGGCAGCCGGTCGACGGCGACGACGCAGTCCGCGCGCCGGGAGAGGATGTTGACCTCCACGCCCCAGTCGGTGGATCCCGCGATCACCACCGCGTCGGGCCGCTCCCGCAGCAGCCGCAGCGTCTCGTCGAGGGTGCTCTTCCGCAGGAACGTACGGTCGCCCCGGGTGTACTCGGTGGCCACCGGTTCCGGCGGGGACTGCCCGCGGCGCCGTGCCAGGGGGTCCTCCGCCGAGGGCGTGCCGACGGCGAAGGCGGCGTCGCGGATGGGGCGGTAGCCGGTGCAGCGGCACAGGTTGCCGCTCAGCGCGTGCAGGTCGAAGCCGTTGGGGCCGTGCTCGGGGTCGGTGCTGTTCGGGCCGCATGCGGGGGCGAAACCGTTCGGGCCGTGCTCGGAGTCGAGGCCGTTCGGGCCGTGCTCGGAGTCGGTGGTGCCGGCCGGGTCCGTGTGTGGTCGGCGGTCGGGCCGGTAGTACTCGGCGGCCATGCTGCAGACGAATCCCGGTGTGCAGTAACCGCATTGGGAGCCGCCGCGGACCGCCATCTCCTCCTGCACCGGATGCAGGACGGGCGGCGTGCCGGCCTCGCCGGCGGTGGCGAGGCCCTCCGAGGTGACGACTTCCTGGCCGTCGAGGGAGGCGACCGGGAGCAGGCAGGCGTTGACCGCCACCCAGTCGGTGGGCTCGTGCGTCCCGGGGCGGGCGACCAGGACCGCGCAGGCTCCGCACTCGCCCTCGGCGCAGCCTTCCTTGGTGCCGGTGAGGCCGCGTTCGCGCAGGAAGTCGAGGACCGTGGTGTGGGGCGCGGCCGGTGAGATCGGGGCTTCGTCGCCGTTGACCGTGATACGTGCCGCTGTCACGACAGGCCCTCGTTTCGGCACGTGAAGAGGCGGTTCGTCATGGTCGTCATGTTCGTCAATTTTCGGGCAGCTTTCTGTATTCAGACGCGCCACGCGAGAGGAACGGGCGCAAGAAGGCGTGCGTCAGCGAAGTGCTGGGAAAAGGGGAGGGGAAACCACGGGCCCGCGATGCGCCGTGGACGAAAGCAGAGTAAAGAACGGCACGGAGGAAAAGGCGGGCGCGGAGGGAAGGACGCGCTCAGCAGCCGTGTGCGATCTGGCCCGGAACCCAGGCGGTGCATTCGGCGAGGCGACCGAGGTCGGAGTGGGTGGACATCCGCCGGTCGCCTCCTTCCGAGAGCTGTGGGACGACGTTGACCGCAAGCTAGTGGCTGGCGCCGTGGAGGTCAAGGGAAGGACGTCGCGGAACGGTGGTCATGGGTTCCTCCCGGTGCCGGGTCCGGGCCCCGCCGGGCCGCCGACGGGCTCGGACCCGGCATCGGGCCCGGTGCCTACGGGGTGAGCCAGCCGCGCAGGAGCCTGCTGACGGCCGGCATCGCCGCGTACGTCATGAGTACGTTGAAGACGCAGGCCGTGACGGCGCTGCTGAGGAGGAGGGGGAGGGTCGCCAGGTGGGGCAGGAGGAAGAGGCCGCCGAGGACGGAGATCGGATAGACGGCGAGGGTCGCGCTGACCGCCATCTTCCACCGGGGCGGCGCGGGCCGGACGGAGCCCGGCTCGGCGAACCAGGTCTCCATGCCGGTCAGTTCCCGCCGGGCGATCTCGGTGTGGTGGTGTCCGTCGCAGTCCGCGAACCATGCCGCGCGCTCGGGCGAGTCCTGCCAGGTCCGGCATGCCCCGGCGTCCCGGAAACGGTGGACGAGGAACCACGGGGCGTCGCCTCCGGAGGAGCGGAAGAACCCGTGTCCGAGGTGGCCGGGGAAAGTGGCCGCGGTGTCGAGGATGCCCTTCGCCCACCGCTCGAAGGCGGCTTCGTGGCCGGGGTCGACCCGGCGGGCTATCAGGAGGGTGACCTCGCCGGTGTCGGCGGGGACGGTGGCGTGTTCAAGGCCGGCCGCGGTCAAGACGTACTCCTCGTGATCTCGCCGCGCCCCCGGTACTGTACGCGCCTGACGAGGCGGACGTGGGCGTCCCCGCCGGGTGAGGGCCTCGGGGCCGTCCTCCTTCGGGAGCATCGGCCGCGGCCGGGCGGGCCGGTGCGGCGGTCGGCTCCGGCCCGCCCGGATCCGTGACGGCCCGGGAACGCCGTGCCGTCGGGCCGCTGCCGTGCGCCGATCCCGGTGCGTGGGGGCGGGTCGGTCAGATGTGGCGCAGGTGGTCGCGCAGGGCCCGGGCCGCCTGGCCCATCAGGGCGTCCGCTCCGGGCTGGACGGCGGCCGGTACCAGGGATTCGGTGAGCACCGCGACGGCGTAGGCGCCGCCGTCGGTGTGCTCCACCACGCCGATCTCGTGCCGGAGGTTGAGGAGGGTGCCGGTCTTGGACCACCAGGTGGTCGCGTCCGAGGCGAAGTCGGGGGTGAGGCGCTGGCGGAGCATGTTGTGCAGCATCAGTCCGCGCACCGCTTCCGCGACCCGCGGAGGGAGGGACTTGGGCTCCCAGAGCTCCTGGAGCAGGTCGACCCATGCCCTGGCGCTGCCGGTGTTGGCGCGCGTCGTGTCGAGCTGCGGCACCCGGTGGCCGCGTCCACCGGTGCCGGCGTCGATGGCGAGCGCGTGCGCGAGGTGGGCCTGGGTGGCGTCGAAGCGTTCGACGGGGGTGTCGCTGAGTTCCTCGACGGTGTGGCGCACGGAGATGCCGTGGATGCCGAACTCCCGCAGGAGGGCGGTGACCCGGGCCGGTGGGGTGAGGCCGAAGAGGGTGTCGGCGGCCCGTTCGTCGCTCAGGCACGTACTCAGGTAGAGCAGGTCCTCGACGGCGATCCGCGCGGGGTGGCGGAAGCGGGTCAGGCCGGTGGGACCGGGAGCGGTGCTGCGTCCCGGAGCGACGTCGAGCGGGGTGGAGCCGTCGAGTTCGCCGCGCCGGATGCGTTCGAAGGTCGCCACCGCCAGGGGGACCTTGACCAGGGAGGCCGAGGGGAGGGCGGTGTCCGGGTCGACACCGATCTCCCGGCCGGTGCGCAGGTCCCGCACCAGGAGGCAGCCGCGCAGTCCGCCGTCCGTCAGCCGTTGCCGCACCTCTTCGATCAGTGTGCCGGTGTGCACGTGCCCGCCTTCCGTTCCCCGTCCGTTCCGTTCTCGTTCCTGCTCGTGTCCGTTTCCGTGCCGGTGCCCGCGTGCGTTCCCGTGTGCGCGTCCCCCGCCGGAGTGCCGTCCGCGGCCGCGCCCAGGCAGTGGGCGAGGGCGCGGCCCAGGCGGCTGACCGTTCCGGCCGGGTCCCCGCCGTCCGCCGCGCCGAGCGCGAATCCCCGGACCGGCGACAGTTCGCCCATCGGGCGCCAGTGCAGGCCGAGCCCGGTGGCCTGTGCCGGTGAGCAGAGCAGCAGGTCGTCCCCGTACAGCACTTCGGCCACCGCGTCCGTCAGGTCGGTCGCCGCGGCGAACTGCGCGGGGCGCAGTCCGATCGCGTCCCGCAGCCGTGCCAGCGGGTCTCGGACGTGCGGTACGTCGTCCTCGGGCTGGATCCACAGCCTCCGTGCCGGGCCCCGGTCGGCCCGGCCGATCCGCAGGGTCTCCAGCCAGACGCGGCGCGGGCCGGGATCCGCGGCGGTGGCGACGCCCAGCGGCACCGACCAGACCGCCTCGTCGGGCGGCACCGCCAGCACCGCGGCCCGCACCTGCCGGGTCCGTACCAGGTCCAGGCGTTCGGCGGGCGGTGCGACCCGCAGGTCGAGGGCGATGCCGAGGGCCCTGGCGTCGGCGACGAGGCGCGCGAGGGCCACCGTGCCGCAGACGTCGGGCATCGCGATCCGCCACGGCCTGCGGCGTGCCGTCTCGGCTTCGTGGAGCAGGACGTCGGCGGCGCGTACCAGGGCCCGTGCCGACGGCAGCAGGTCCCGGCCGAACGGGGTGAGCACCGCGCGGCGCGACGTGCGTTCGAAGAGCCGCTCGCCCACGTGCTCCTCCAGCGCGGCGACGCGCCGGCTGGCCACCGGCTGGGACATGCCGGCCGCAGCCGCCCCGACGGTGAAACTGCCGTGTTCGCCGACGCTGACGAAGGCTCGACTCGCTGCCACCAGATCCACACCCCGCACCCTATGCGCCGCCGCGTTCCATGCGGATTCCGCATGGAACGGTACGTGCCGGTATTGGACCGCATGGCGGCGGCGGGCGAATGTGGTCGGGTACTCATGACACGCACCGGGCCGGTGCCGTGCGGGACCGGCCCCTACGCGCCCCTGCCCGGGGCGCACCGGAGGTTCGGCAGACCATGCAGCTCACCCGCGTCGGGCGCGTCCTCACGGGATTCGCCGCCGCGCTCGCCCTCGTCCCGCTGACCGCCTGCGCCGAGCAGCGGGCGCAGGCCGCCCCGCCCTCTCCCGCTCCGTCGTCGACCGCGTCCCCCGCCGGGACGGCGTCCGGTCCGGATGCGGCCGCCGCGTCCCACCGGCGTGAGTTCCGCGCCCTGGAGAGCGCGTTCGACGCCCGGCTCGGGGTCTACGCGATCGACACCGGCACCGGCCGCGAGATCGCCTACCGGGACGGCGAACGGTTCCCCTACGCGTCCACCTTCAAGGCCCTGGCCGCCGGCGCCGTGCTGCGCGAGGAGGAGCTGAGCGGCATGGAGCGCGTCGTGCGGTACACGGAGGACGAGCTGGTCGACCCGTCGCCGGTCACCGAGAAGCACGTCGGTACGGGGATGACGCTGGACGCCCTCGCCGACGCCGCCGTCCGCCACAGCGACAACACGGCGGGCAACCTGCTCTTCGAGGAACTGGGCGGCCCGAAGGGCCTCCAGGCGGTGCTGCGGTCGATCGGCGACGACGTGACGCGGATGGACCGGATCGAGCCGGAGCTCGGGGACTGGAGGCCGGGCGAGGTCCGGGACACCAGTTCACCGCGGGCGCTCGCCCGTGACCTGCGCGCCTTCGTACTCGGTGACGTCCTGCGGGCTCCCGAGCGGGAGCGGCTCACCACATGGCTGAAGACCAATCTGACGGGTGACGAGACCATCCGTGCCGGGGTGCCCGACACGTGGGTGGTCGGGGACAAGACGGGGACGGCGACGACGTACGGCGGACGCAACGACATGGCCGTGGTCTGGCCCCCGGACGGGGCGCCGATCGTGATGGCGATCCTGTCGACCCGCTCCGACCGGGAGGCGGAGCCCGACAACCGGCTGATCGCCCGGGCCGCCTCCGTGGTCGCCGGGGCGCTGCGCTGAGCGCTTCGGGCCCGGAGCGTCCCGGCCGCCCCGGAGGTCATTCCGCCGGGGGTTCCGGCGGGTGGATGATCCTGCTGAGCAGTTCCGCGTTCCATTCGACGTACTCGACGCCCGCTCCGTCCGCGTGGCGGGCGTAGAGGAACCGCCCGGTCGGGCCCTCGGTCGCGGGGGTGGTGATGGTGGCGCCGGCCGCCTCCAGGGTTTCCCGGAGGGCGTCGAGGTCGTGGACGACGACCGTGGCGGAGGCGTGGGTGTACTTCGCGCGTTCCTCGGCCGGCCCCGCGATGACCAGGAAGTCGCCGATGGCTCCGAGGCGGATCCCGTGGAACGCCAGCCTCAGGTGGGGCCGTTCGCCGGTGAGTCGTTCCAGGAGCGGCAGAGCGCGGTCGAGGTCGTCGACCCACAGGCGCGCGTAGGTCTTCAGGATGGTCATGGCTTCGCTCCCCCGCATCTCTTTCCGTCGCGTCTCTCTCCGTCGCGTCTCTCTCCATTGCTCGGCAACGGTAGGCGAGGCCGCTCCGGTGCGGGAGAGCGCGCTCCCCCGCTCCTGTTTCCGCTCCGGCGGCGGTCCGTGGCCGCTCGCGGGTTCGTCGTCGTGCCACCGGCGCGCGGCCGGTACGACGGCGAGCAGCAGCAACAGGGCCAGGGCCGTGGCGAGGGCGCCCTCCGCTCCGGCGTGGGCGTGCAGAAGGCCTCCGGTGAGCGCTCCTGCCGCCAGCACGGCCACCGACGCGCCGCGCCGCACGGTGCCGCGTCCCGGGCGGTCGACCGCGAGCCCGGTCAGCGTCCGCGTCATCACGGTGGTGGTCAGGTCCGGCACCCCCAGGCGGTGGACGAGGGCGTTCTGCAGCCCCATGCCGCAGGCCAGCGGCACCAGGACCGGGTACCGGCCCCAGTCGGCCGCCTGGCCGGCGAGTGCGAGCGCGACCAGCAGGGCCTGGGCGGTGACCAGCGGCGCGAACAGTCCTCCCGGCCCGGCTTCCCGGCGCCACGCGCCGCCCGTGGCGGCCCCGGCGAGGAACCCCGCCAGCGCCACCGCCGAGGCCGGGGCCGACAGCTGGGCCACCCCCGACAGGGCGAACCCGAGGAAGACCACGTTGCCGGTCATGTTGGCCACGAAGACCCGGCCGAGGCCGAGGAAACTCGCCGCGTCCACGAGCCCGCTGACGAACGTCAGTACGAGCAGCGGGGGAACGAACCGCGCGTAGCGGTGGCCGTCGGGGAACATCCACCGTACGACCGCCCCTCCCCCGCTCACCGCGCCCCCTTCCGTGCGGTACGGTCCCGGCGCTCGCGGGCCTGCCCGGGCCGGCTGCGACCGCCGTCCCCGTCGATGGGTCGTGTCCGTTTCACCTCTTCACTGGAGCAGAGGCGGGGAGGAAGGACGCGCCTCCCACGCCGGGCGGAAACGCCCCTTCGCCCGTCACGCCGCCGCGCCGACCGGTCCGTCACTCGTACCGGTACTTCAGCGACTCCGCCTCCGACCGCTCGACGTCGGCGATCGTCAGTTCCGGCATCCGCAGTTGGGCCAGCGTCACCTCGGCCGAGGTCGGCTGGGCGTCCGCCGGGAGCCACTGCTCCGGCTTCCAGGCCCCGCCGCGCAGGAGCGACTTGGGACAGTGCGGGTAGACCTCCTCGATCCCGACCACCAGCGCGCCGGCCGGCGACTTGCCCACGGCGGTCAGCTGCGACAGCAGCTCCGGGCGGGTGGAGACGCAGGCCCGGCCGTTCACCCTGAGCGTCGTGGTGCGTCCCGGGACGACGAACAGCAGGCCGGCCCGTCCGGTGGCGATGACGTTCTGCAGGGTGTCCAGCCGCTTGTTGCCCGTCGCGTCGGGTATCGCCACCGTCCGTGCGTCCAGGACGGAGATGAACCCGGCGGGTCCGCCGCGCGGGGAGACGTCGCAGTTGCCTTCGGCGTCCGCGCTGGCGACCAGGACCAGCGAGGAGCAGCCGATCAACCGCGCCGCCTGTTCGGTGAGTTCGGTCATCTGCTTGCGCAGGGCCGTGTCCTTGGGGGGTTCGTAGACCCGGCGCAGCGCCTCCTGGTCGGGCAACGCGTCGCGGCGGAGCAGGTCGAAGGCGGTGCCGGCGAAGGGTGTCGTCATGCCCCGACCCCAAGGGGCCGTCCTGCGACTGCTTCCGGCCGCGCGCCCGCGGTCCCGCGCCTGCCCCGCGGTCAGGCCCCCGCGCGCTCCTCGGCGACGAACTTCTCCACGAGCTCCCGGGCGCGCCGGTCGAAGTCGGCGTACTGCGCCTCCCGTTCGGCGCCCGAGACCGCTTCGCCGACCAGGAGGTTGCCTTCGGCGTCGACGCGCTGCGGGCGCTCCTCCGCGTCGGTGAGCAGGCCGACGGTGGACTGGGAGAAGCCGCAGTAGGAGGCGATGCCCTCGCTCAGGTTGGTTTCGAGGATGGCCTGCATCCCCTCCACGACGGGGTCGTCGGAGGTGGCGCCGGCCAGGGCCAGCCACAGGATGCGCTTGCCGGCGAGGCGGGGCTTGCTGCGGCCGTAGGCGAACCCGTAGTTCCACACGCGGTCGATCCAGCCCTTGAGGACGGCGGGCACGCTCTGCCAGTACACCGGGAAGACGGCGACGACGGCATCGGCGTCGAGGATGCGCCGCATGTGGGCGTGCACCTCGTCCGAGTACGGCTTCTCCCTGTCGCCCCAGTCCGGCTGGTCCGCCGTGTTCATCCGCGGGTCGAACCCCTCTGCGTGCAGGTCGAGCAGGTCGACGCGGTAGCCGGCGGCTTCCAGCCGGGCGGCGGCGCGGCGGGCCGTGTGCGCGGTGAGGGAGTCGGTGCGGTGGTGGGCGACGACCACGAGGGCGGTCCTGGAAAGGGTCTTGTCGTGCTGCGTCACGGTGTCTCCCGGCTGGTCTCTGTCGGTCCCTGTTGCTTCGGTGGGACCAGTACAGCCGTGGTGGCGTGGATGATCCATGGGAGAAACGCTCCGGAACATACGAGATCGTCTACGGTGCTTCCCATGGATCCTCTGAGTTCGCTCCTGAGCGGCATCCGGGCCGAGGGCTCGGTCGTCAGCCACGCCGTCCTGACGGCGCCCTGGTCCATCCGCTTCGCCGACGACGCGCCGCTCACGATGATCAGCGTGCTGCGCGGCGGGGGCACCCTGGTGCTGCCCGACGGCACCGAGCGGGCGGTCGGCGCGGGTGACACGGCCGTCGTGAGCCGGTCCGCGCCGTTCCATCTCGCGGACCGCCCCGCCACGGTCCGCGGCCCCCACGCCGCCTACGAGATCGCCTGCTTCACCGGGGACACCGAGTGCGCCGCCGAGGAACTCGGCGGCATCCGCTGGGGTGCCGACTCGCAGGAGGCGACCGTGCTGATCGTGGGGGCCTACCGCGCCTCGGGCCATCGCCACGAACGGCTGCTGCGTGCCCTGCCGCCCGTCCTGGTGGTCAAGGAGGACGCCGAGGCCTGCGCCTGGCTGGAGGCGGTCGCCGTCGACGCCTCCCGCCTCTCGGCCGGTTCGCAGGCGCTGATGGACCGGCTCCTGGACTGGTCCCTGGTGTGCACGTTGCGCAACTGGTTCGACGGGGCCGGCGCCGACGCCCCCAGCTGGTACCGGGGCCTCGCCGACCCGGTCCTCGCCCCCGCCCTGCAGGCCTTCCACGACCGGCCCGCCGAGGCGTGGACGGTGGCGTCGCTGGCCGCCCGGGCCGGTGTCTCCAGGGCGCTGTTCGCCAAGCGCTTCACCCGGCTGATGGGCCGTCCGCCCCTCGCCTACCTCACCCAGTGCCGCATGGACGAGGCCGAGGCGCTCCTGACCGACACCGATCTGAGCATCGCCCAGATCGGGAGGTCGATCGGTTACGCCGACGCCTTCGGCTTCAGCGCCGCGTTCAAACGCCACAAGGGCCTGAGCCCCCGTACGTTCCGCACGGCGGCGGCCTGAGTTCCGGTCCGGCCGGCCACGCCCTCCGGGGGCGGTCCGGGAGCGGCTCGGGCGCGCGGTCTACCAGTCGGTGGTGCCGTACGGCATCGCGGTTCGGTCTTCGGTCCGCGGTGTCGGGCGGGGCCGCGGGGGCGTCGCCGGGCCGGTGCCGGAGACGAGGTGGGAGAGCCGTCCGGCGGCGGCCGTCGTGGCGGTGGCGAGGAGGGAGAGGTCGCGCGGCATCAGCGGGGAGGGTTTGAGGATCGTGACGGCTCCGTAGACCGTGCCGCCCCACAGGACGGGGGCGGCGACCGAGTCCCAGCCGGGGATCTCCTCGCGGGTGGCGGCGTATCTGGTCCTGCGGACCCGTTCCAGGGCGGCGAGGAAGTCGGCGGCCCCGCGCGGTGCGCCGGGTCCGGCGCCGGCGGGGACCGGTTCGGTCAGGACGGCGGCGATCAGCGGCCGGGGCAGGTGGGCGGCGATCGCCTGGCCGGAGGCGCCGGCGCGCAGGGACTGGCCGACTTCCACGAGTCGGGCGGGCGCCAGGCCGAGGGCGTCGAAGCCGTACCGGCCCGGTGCGCTGGCGGCGTGCGCCTTGGACGGCCCGCCGTACGGCGAGAGCACCCAGAGGACGGCGAAGGCGTCCAGGAGGCGGCCGAGCCGGTCGAGAACGGGCCGGGCGGCCCGGGGGCCGGGGGCGGCGGCCATGGCGTGGATGCCGACGCGTGCGGCGCCGGGCCCCAGGCGGTACCGGCCGGGAGGCGCCTCGACGAACGTGCCGCCGGAGAGCCCGGAGCGCAGGATCCGGTGGACGGCCGCGGTGTCGAGGCGGGCGGCCGCGGCGAGTTCGGCGGGGCTGTGAGCGGTCCCGGGCAGCCGGGTGAAGGCCCGCGCGACGAGCACGATCCCTCGCGCGGGCGTGGTCCCGGGCGGACGCGCCGCCGGTGCGTTCTCCGTCATCGGCGCCGCCCCTCGTAGAGACCGGCCCGTTCGACGGACCGGATCAGCCGGTAGTCCTCCTCGACCGCGCGGGCGGTGCCGGTCAGTACGAGTTCGCCGGGTGACGAGGCGCGGTTCAGGGTCTTGCGCAGGGGGCTGCCGGGCCGCGCGCACCGGACGACGTGGGCGAGGGTGGGCAGGGTCGAGAGGGTCCGGAGCAGGTCGGCGTCGAGTGCGCAGCCGTCGGCGGGGGCCGCGAGGGAGACCCGCATCACGGCCTGCGCGCCGCCTGCCCGGGCGTTGTCCGGTCCGTCGGTCGTCGCCGCGCGGGCCGCCGCGGCGATGTGGCTGACCGAAGGGGAGCAGTCGTCGGCCGGGGACGGCTGGGCGAAGGCGCGCGCCGACAGCAGGACCGGTCCGCGCCGGTCGCACCATCCCACCCGGAGCCGGGCGGCGCCGTGGACGATGCCGAGTACGGGCAGGGCCCGCAGGGCGTAGAGCGACAGCGCGTGGAACAGCGGCCCGCGGCGGTCCAGCAGTTCGGAGCGGTCGTGCACCTGCGCGTCCGTCCGGATCTCGGCCCAGATCGCGGACACCAGGTGGTCGCCGGGCGCGGGGCCGCTGATGGTCTGGACGAGGTACTGGGGGCCGGGGACGCGCTGTTGGACGACCACTTCGCCCGAGCCGGTCTGGTGCTCGGCCGCGCGGCGCGCCCGGCGCCAGGCCGTGGCGACCTCGTCCGGTGTGGAGCAGACGGCGGGCCGTGCCGTCACCGAACTGTCGGCCGCCGCGACGACGTAGGACGGGAGGCGGACCATGCCGGTCCACCACAGGGCGCCCGCCACGTCGGTGGAGTACATCGACGGGGCCGACGCCATCCCCGCGTCGCCCAGTGCGGCGGCCTGGATCGCCCGGTTGGTCCTGACGAACGTCGTACCGGGGTCGTTCCCGGGGAGGCCGAGGGCGTGGGAGAGGCGATCGGCGGGTTCCACGCCCGGACCGCTGCCCGCGACCACCAGGTCGACGCCCCGGTCGGCGAGTTCCTTCACCGTGCGCCGCGTCGCGGTGTGCACGACGGTGGCGGGGTACCCGGGGACGTCCGCGGCGCGGTCGCGGCGGGCGGGGTGCTCGTGGTCCGGCAGGGTCACGGCGACGCAGTTCCAGCCGAGGCGAGAGTACTCGCGGAGGTGGCCGTCGTCGCCGTGCGGCGCGACGACGGCGACGGTGCCGGGGGCCGGCCGGTGGGCGGAGAGGGCGTCCGGTGCGCACGACATGGCAAAGCTCCCTCTGGCGGGCGGGGTTCCGGCCGGATCGGGCCGCGGCCGGGAGCCCCGCTGTCCGAGGCAGTGGTCGACAGCTGTTCCGGGGGCGGCGTGTTGCGGCCACGCCGGCCCCGGAACACCCCTGCGGTTCGGGTCGGTTTCCGTACTGGTGGTGCGGACTCGGGCGAGTCACCGGTGGCCGCGCCCTCTTCCCGGGGTTGCGCGGCTTCCCGGGTCGCACGGCCGGCCCGCGCACTGTCGCACGCGGTCGCTCGTGAAGTCCCCGAGGGGACTGGCACGTCGACCGATCTTGCTGCACGGACTCAGCGGTGTCAACAATTGTGAACTCCGCGGCCGGGGCCGGCTCCGGCCGCGGCAGGCGATCGTGACGCGGAGGCGGCGGGCGGCTAACCTGCACCCGTCCGCACCCCCCTTCCGCTGGAGACCGCCTCGCATGAACGGCGCCGACCCGCCGCCGGACGACCTCGCGGCGCTGATCACGGCGATCAACGGTCTGCTCCCCTCCACGGGGATGGCCCACGAGGACCTGGAGCTCGACGCGGTCGCCCATCGGACCGGCATCCCGGAGGACGTCGTCCTCGCCCTCCTCCGGGGCGAGCCGGTCCCGGACGAGCGGCTGAACCCGGGCTTCACCGACCGGCTGGCCTTCCTCCTGGACACACGGCGCGCGCCGGACGGGAAGCCCCACAAGCAGATCCACATCGCGGACGCGCTCGGTCTGTCCCGGAGCATGGTCTCCGCCCTCTTCTCCGGCAACCGTGAGGCCGGCAGGGCCGTGACGGCCTCGCTGGAGGAGTTCTTCGACGTGGACCCGGGCTTCCTGAGCACGAGTGGCCGACGGGCCCTCGCCCGGGCGCTGCGCCCCGTGTACGCGAGTCTTTTCACGCTGAGCACCCTCCGCGGGGAGCGCGTCGGCCGTCTCGCGATGCGCAGCAGCGTCGACGTCGCGGACATCAGGCTCGCCGATCAGCTCCGGGAAGCCCTCGCCGCGGTCCTCACCCACGCTCCGCCGGAGCCCGCGGCGGACCCGCAGGAGCAGGAGCTCCGGGAGATCACGGACCAGGTCCGCGCCCTCGCTCCGCCCTCCCGCACGCGCCTCATGGGCAAGATCCGGGGGCTGCTGCGGCAGCCGTGACGGCCGGTCAGCCGCCCGGGCGGCGCCGTGCTCGGGGCGGGGCGGGGCGTCGGCGGGCCAGCTCCCGGAGCAGTACGGCACCGCATCCGGCCGGCGAGGGTCCGCACGGGCGGGCGACGAGCGACGGCCCGGCTTTCCGTACGGCTGCCGAGCGCAGTTCCTGCACCCGCAGAACGGCGCGCAGGAAGGGGCGGTGTTCCCCGGCCGCGAGGCCGGTGAGGGACTGCGCCGCCCCTAGGGAAGCGGTGGCGATGTCCGCCTGGTCGGTGACGAGCCGCGCGACGCGGTCCGGGTGCGGCGTGCCCGGGTGAAGGTCCCGGAGCGTCAGGCCGTGCCGGGCGAGGGCCTCGTCCGAGACGCCGACCCTCCCCTCCCTGACGTCCTGCGCGAGGTCTTCCAGGAAGTCGAGCCGCTGCATGGCCGTGATGAGCGCCAGGCAGGCACGCTCGAACCCGGCCGCCGCGGCATCGCCTTCGGGCACGAGGAGGCCCATGGACAGCATCAGGGCGGGCAGCGAGTACCCCTCGGCGTACCGCTCGACCTCGGCCTCCGTGCCGAACCGCTCCCAGGCCACCTCCTGGACGGCTCCGTCGAGGAACGCCCGTACGCGGCCTCGCAGCACCGGACGGCGCCGGACCGCCCACGCGAGGGCCTGGAGGACCGGGTGCGGGGGCGTGCCGGTGGCCAGGGCCTCGTCCGTGAGCGCCCGCCACCGCCGGAGCGCCTCCTCGCGCTCCGGCGGGTCGCCGCGGTCGATCCGGTCGTCGGTCTCGTGCATGAAGGCGACCAGGACGACGACGTCGGGCTGGAGCGGTGCCGGCAGCAGCAGCCGTGCCGCCGCGTACTCGGCCGGTGCGAACCGGCGCACCGCCCGGCGCTGTGCCGTGTATCCCCGGCGGGCGTCCGGGTCCCGGATGTCCGCCCGGTCGAGAACGCGCTTCCACATGTCCGTATCCCGCCCGTCAGCCGCTGGTCAGCACGCGCGGCGCGGGCGAGGAGCCGACCGCCGGGGCCTTCGGGCGCCCGTCCGGGCAGAACCGCGCGTCGTCGCCCTCGCCCGGGAGCGCGCTGCTCCGGACCGGGTCGTCGGGGCCCGGTCTGCCGGGTTCCACCACCACGACGTCCTCGGCGTGGTCGCTCAGGACGCGGGCGGCGAAAAGCCCGGCGCGGCTTCCGCCCATGACGACGGCCCGCTTCACATGAACCCCCCGCCCCGGCACGACGGCCGGTTTTCTGAACACTGTCGGTGGTGCCGTGCTCCGTCCCGGCCGATCAGGACACTACCGTGCGGTCGCCGGAGGTCCCCCGCGGGCCGGTGTCCCCGGATCGCAGCTCTCGCAGCGCCGAGGCGACGAGGGGGTGGTCCAGGTGGGCGGCGAGGAGCAGGAGCCGGGCCCGCTCGTCGGACGCGGCCGTGTCGTCCCCGGGAAGCCGGGCGACCGGGGCGGCCGGCGGAACCGGGCGTTCCTGCCGGGTGCGGGCGGCGTGGGCCCGTGCCGCCCGGAGGCGGAGTCCGGCGTCGCGCAGGACGGCCGCCGTCACGATGGCCTGCCGCTCCGCCGCCGGAAGGGGCGGGACGGCCGCTTCCACGTGGCGCCCGACGACCTCGGCCGCTCCGGCCGACGACCAGGCCCGCAGCACGCGCATCCCGTCGAGGATCTCGACCACCCGGCGGTGCAGCGTGAACCGCACGTTGATGAGGCACAGGCCGGTACCGCCCGGATCCAGCGCGAGCCTCGCGTCGACGTCCTTCACCGCGAGCCGCCACAGCGGCCGGAGGGTTCTGACGTCCCGCCGCTCCCACAGCCACGCGCCGACGGCGGCACCGGTCACGCCGTAGCCGGTGAGGACCGTCGCGACGGTGCCGAAGAGCGCCCCCAGGACCCCCACGTCGTCGAGGGCGTGGCTGCCGAGGCTCGCGAGGACGACGGCCGGGGCGTTGCACACCACGTACCCGAAGCAGATCACCATCGACGCGCCGAAGTACCGGGCCGCGTGCCGCAGGTCCGGGTCCTCCGGGGCCGTACGGCGGGCCAGTCGCGCGGTGCCGAGCGTGGCGCAGGACAGCGCGGTCAGGAACAGGGCCGGGAAGACGAGGACGGAGGGCCGGCCCTCGGCGAAGCCGGTGTTGAAGCGCAGGGGGTCCGCGGGGCGTCCGTCCAGGTCCGCCGCCCCGAAGGCGACCGCCATGGCCACGACCACGGCGGCGTACGCTCCGGCCCAGGTCCGGGCGCGCCGGTTCGCCCCGGCGCGCCCGCCGGGCGACGGGGTCGCGGTCCAGAGGACCGTGAGCACGTGCGTGATCGCGCAGCAGACGACGGTCCCGGAGTACACCGGGAGGGTCGCGGCGCCGGGGCGTCCCGTGGCCTCGCCCAGGCCGCGGTAGCCGGCCGGGCCGGCCGCCGCGTACACCAGGGCCGACACGGCGGAGCCGAGGGTGATCAGGGCCGGTGCGGCCGTCCGCTCCCGCAGGAGGACCGCGCCCTTCCACACGCCGATGAGCAGGTTGACCGCCGCCACGGTGAGGCAGACCGCCGTGGCCGTCCGCTCAGACACCGGCGCTCCTGCGCGCGGGGGTCGAGGAGACCGGTCCGTTCCCGCGCGTTTCGGAGAGGCGCAGCCGCTGCAGCATGACCGTCGCGAAGGTCTCCGCGCCCAGCTCGGCCCGTTCGGTGTAGTGGGACCTGGTCAGGGCCTTCCGTACGGCCTCGGGTCTGATGCCGGGCAGGAGGAGCCGGATCGTGGTCTCGTCCATCTCCAGGGCGTGGCCGCCGTCTTCGGCGGGGTGCTCCTCCCAGAGGTGGAAGAGCTCGTGCAGGGTGGCGTGCGTCCGGGTCAGCTCACCGGCGCGCGAGTCGACGGCGATGTGGTCCCGGTCGTGGCCGCGGACGCAGAAGGCGGAGACCTCCGGCGGAAGCGGGACGCGGACCAGGACGATCCTCCTGCCCCGCTTCTCCTCGACGGCCCGGACCACCGCGGCCAGGTCGTCGGCGCCCTTGAGGCCCGCCTCGCGGCGGACGAGCCGTCTGGCGCGCCGCGCCGCCGCCAGCAGGCGTCTCCGCTCGCGCAGGGCGGCCCATCCGTCGGCCGCCCGCCCTCCGCGCCTGCCCGGACTGCGTGGCTCCTTCAGGGGCATCGTGGAACTCTCCCGGTCGTTGCGTCGGTTGCGGCGGGGCCGGACCGTGCCGCGGTGATCGGCCCCCGCGGGGGGCGTCTCCGGGCTCCGCAGGTCCTGTCGGCGGGGGCGGCGCGCCCCCTCGTCCGGTTCTGCCGGGACGGTGGGAACGGCCGCTTCCGGACTCCCGGCCACGGTCCTGCTCGCGGTTCGCGCAGAGCAGCTTCCCCACCCGAGTCGGCCCGAGCCGTCCTGCGTCGCTCCGAGCCGTTCTGCGTCGCTCCGCGGACGGCACGGTTTTCCGTACCGCCCCGCCGGTTCGTTCCGCATGTCTCATCGGCTCACGGAGGGTTAGGCTGCCGTACCGGTTCGGCGCCCGCAAGGAATCGAGGGCGCCCATCGGCGCATTGCGCGGATGGGCAGGGGGAGATTGTGAACGAACGCGGCGAAGCGGTCCCCGACCGCGGTGACCTCGGCCTTTCCGAGGACGACGTGCGGCTCTACTGGGAGATCCGGCGCGGGGACGGCGACCTGAAGGCGGACGACCCGCGCCTGGAGAACCTCCGGCGCGTCGGGGCCGTCTTCACCGAGCCCCTCACCGACAAGCCCGGTACGCGGCCGCCGCACCGTGTCGAACGGGAACTGATCCGCCGGGAACTCGACGAAGTCGAGCGGCGCCTCCGGCACATCAGGCGGATCCCGTCGGTCCTGGACGCCCTGGACCGGGTCGCGCCCGGGGGCCGGAGCGGCACCGGCGCGGTCGAGGTCGTCAGGGGCCTGACGGCCGTCAACCACCTCCTCCACAACGCGATCGAGGCGTCGAGCACCATCTGGTCGTCCCAGACCCGGCCGAGGCACGCGGAGCGGCTCGCGATGTCGGCCGTCCGCGACGTCGCCATCCTGAGGAGAGGGGGCGTCCGCTACCGCAGCCTCTACCCGGCGAGTGCGCGGAACCGGGCCCCCGAGGCCGACTACGCCAGGATGACGGCCGAGACCGGGGCCGCCGAGAGCAGGACCTCCTCGCGCAGGTTCCCCCGCATGGTCATCACCGACACGCTGGCGCTGATCTCGGACCGCCGGAGGGGCGAGGGCGGCGACGAACCCGCCATCGTCGTCCGGGACCCGGCACTGCTCGCGTGGCTGCGGGGGGAGTACGAGCTGCACTGGGAGGCGTCGGACCCCTGGTTCCCGGCCCCGGAGAACGGCCCCGGCAACCGCGAGCTCGTCGAACGCGACATCCTCCGGATGCTCTCCGAGGGCAGTACCCGCGAGGCCATCACCCGGACGCTCGACATCAGTCCGCGCACCTACACGACCTACGTGGCGGCACTGCGCGAACGCTTCCGGGTGAAGACGAACGAACAGCTCATGTACGAACTCGGCAGACGGCGGGACCCGGCCGTCGGGGGATGATCCCGCGGGCCGGCCGGACCGCGCCCCGGGCGGGGACGGCGAGGGAGCGGTTCCGCCCGGTGCCGAATGGCGGTGCTCCCGCGGGGCACCCGATACTTCCAGCAGACATCGCGTTCTGTGCTGTTTGTTCCGTTCTATCCGTTCCGTACTGTTCCGGAGGCCTTGTCGTGAGTCTTCTCCGTATCGTCGGCCGTCCCCTGCTCGCCTCGATGTTCATCACCGGCGGCATGAACTCCCTGCGCAATCCCCAGAACGTGGCCCCGGTGGCCGAACCCGTCGTCCGGCCCGTGACCGAACGGATCTCCGCTCTGCCGGACGACACCGAGCAGGTCGTCCGGCTCAGCGGCGCCGTGCAGGTGGTGGGCGGCGTCCTGCTCGGGCTCGGCCGCTTCCCCCGGCTGTCCGCCCTGGCCCTCGCCGCGACCCTGGTGCCCACCACGCTGGCGGCGCACCGCTACTGGCAGGTCGAGGACCCGTCCGACCGGGCCCAGCAGCGCATCCACTTCTTCAAGAACATGTCCATGCTGGGCGGTCTGCTGATCACCGCCGACGACACCGGCAGCGCCCCCTCACTGCTGTGGCGCGGCCGCCACACCGCTCGGGACCTGCGGCACGACGCGCGTCTGGTACGACGCTCGGTCCGGGCCACGGCACGCCCCGCGGCGGCGATCGGCGGCGGCCGGGCCAAGCTGGGCATCTGAACACGGGCCGGGGCGCGGTGCCCTCCGCCGGTGCCCGTTCGGACCAACGCCGCGCGCCGTGGTCGCGGGCCGCTCTTGGCGTGGGGTGACCGCTTGCGGAGCACCGAGGAGGCCCTTCGATGAGCAGCCGCTGCGTGGCGGCCGGCATAGCCCTGGCCATTGCTTCTGCCGTCCCCTTGTCCGGGGTCGCGCACGCCCAGGATCTCGACTGCGGGAACTTCCGCTTCCAGGAGGACGCCCAGGCGGTGTTCGACCGGGACAGGACCGATCCGCACCGGCTGGACGAGGACCAGGGCCCCGACGACGGCATCGCCTGCGAAGCGCTGCCCGGGCGCGGTACGGGTGCCGTGCCGCCGACGAGCGCGAGCCCTTCGGCGAGGCCGAGCACCACCGCTTCCCCGCCCGCGCCCCCGAGCACCACCGCCTCCCGGACCGTGGGACCGAGCACCACCGCTTCCCCGCCCCTGGCCCCGAGCACCATCGCCTCCCGGACCGTGGGACCGAGCGCCACTGTTCCTCGGTCGGTGGCTCCGGTCATGCCGACGCGCGGCACCCGGGCCGGCATCGGTGGGGCGTCCGGGCCCAGCGACCTCGCCGTGGGTACGGGTCTCGCCCTGGCCGTCGGCTCCGCCGTCGCGGGCGGTTGGCTCGCCGTGCGCCGTCTGGGCCGCGGGTCGGGACGGGCATAGGCGCGAAGTCGCGGTGGTGGCCCCGGGCGTGCGCGGCCGGGGCCCCGTCGTACGCGCTGTGGTCCTCCGGGGCCCGCGCCCTCCTCGCGGACTTCGTGCGCTGCTCGCCGGCCGGTGGCCGACGGTGCGGGGAACACCCATGGGTGCCGGTCAGGGGCGGTCGGCGCCCCGGTCGAGGAGCCGCCGCCGGGAGTCGGTGAGCCGGAGGTCCCCCGCGGCGAGGTTCTCCTCCAGGTGGGCGAGGGAGGCGGTGCCGGGGATCGGCAGGACGACCGGGGAGCGGGCGAGGAGCCAGGCGAGCAGGACCTGGGGGCCGGTGGCGCCGAGTTCGGCGGCGACGGCGGCGAGCGCGGAGGAGGGATCGGATCCGGTCGCCGCGGCGACGGGGCGCCAGGGCAGGAAGGCGATGCCGGCGGCCTCGCACGCCTCCAGGACCGGTTCGTACTCCCGGTCGAAGAGGTTGTAGCGGTTCTGCACGCTCGCGATCTCGGCGGTCCGCCGGGCCTCGGCGAGCTGCGCGGCGGTGACCTCGGACAGGCCGATGTGCCCGATCTTCCCTTCCTGTTGGAGGTCGCGGAGCGCGCCGACCTGTTCGGCGACCGGCACCTTCGGGTCGATCCGGTGCAGTTGCAGGAGGCCGACGCGCTCGGTCCGGAGCCGGCGCAGACCCTCCTCGACCTGTTCGCGCAGGCTCTCGGGCCGTGCGTCGTACGCCCACCCTTCCGGCCCGCCCCGGACGACCCCGACCTTGGTGGTGATCAGCAGCTCGTCCGGGTACGGGTGCAGGGCCTCGGCCAGGAGTTCCTCGTTGGCGCCCCAGCCGTACAGGTGGGCGGTGTCGATCAGGGTGACGCCGAGTTCCACGGCGCGCCGTGCGACCGTGACGGCGGCTTCCCGTTCGGCGCCCGGCCCGGTGGGCAGGCGCATGGCGCCGAAACCGAGCCGGTTCACGCGGTATTCGCCTCCGACGGAGAACGTGCCCGCCGCGCCCGGCGTGTTCGATGTACGCGAAGCCATCGGTTTTCCGCTCATCGGCCCGATGCTACTCCGCCCGATTGTGGTCCGGACCAAGCCGGTGCCCGCATATTCGAAAGCACCATGCGGAATGTCCTCGATTGGAGATACGGCACAACCGTCCGGTAGGGGGCGCGATTTGCCGTATGAGCGGGAGAGAATTCCGGGCGCACCACCCAAAGGATTCAAAGGAAAGATTTCGTGCGACCAAGACTCTTCGGCATGACCGCTTCCGCGGCCGCGTTCGGACTACTGGGCTCCCTCGTCACCGCCTGCGGCTCGTCCGGGAGCGACGGGACGACACTGCGCCTGGTGGTCCCCGAGTACGGCAACAGTCCGGTGACCGGCTCCAAGGCGTACTGGGACAAGCTGACGGCCGCCTTCACCGCCGCCCACCCGGGCAAGAAGGTCGAGGTCACGCTCCACCCGTGGGCCGAGGTCGACCGCGAGGTCAGCCGCATGGTCGAGGAGGGCGACGTTCCGGACGTGGCCCTGCTCGGCGCGTACTCCGACTTCGCCGCGCAGGGCCGCCTCTACCCCGCGAGCGAGGTGCTGTCGATCAGGTCGGAGGCGAACTTCCTGCCGCCGCTCGTGGAGGCGGGCTCGGTCGGCAACACCCTCTACGGCCTGCCCTTCGTGGCCAGCAGCCGGCTGCTCTTCTACAACCAGGAGCTGTTCGAAAAGGCCGGGGCGAAGCCGCCGAAGACCTGGTCGGACCTGAAGGGCGCGGCCGAGGCGCTGAAGGCGGAGGGCGTGCCCTACCCGTACGCGCTGCCGCTCGGCCCCGAGGAGGCGCACGCCGAGGCCCTGATCTGGGAGCTCAGCAACGGCGGCGGGTACACCGACATCCGCGGGGAGTACAGCCTCGACTCCGAGCGGAACGCGCAGACGTTCCGCTGGATCAAGGACAACCTGGTCAAGCCGGCCCTGACCGGCCCGGTCCCGCCGGCCGAGCTCAACCGGCAGGACGCCTTCGACGCCTTCCTGCGCGGCGACGTCGGCATGGTCAACGGCTACCCCTCGCTCCTCCACGAGGCGCGGCAGAAGGGCATGAAGGTCGGCACGCTGCGCATGCCGGTGTCGGACACCCTGGAGGACGAGGAAGCCCCGCCGGCGGTGGGCGTCGCCGACTGGATGATGGCCTTCAAGCGCGACGGCAATCGCGAACTGGTCAGCTCGTTCCTGAACTTCGTCTACGAGGACGAGAACCTCAACGAGTTCGCCGAGCGCTACCACCTGCTGCCGTCGACGGTGTCCGCCACCCAGGCGTCCCGGGGCACGGCGGCGGACCCCAGCGCCGAACAGTTCCTGATCGCGCTGCGCAGCGCCCGGCTCTATCCGGTCGACGACCCGTCCTGGCTGCAGGTCAGCAACACCATCAAGCGGAACATCGGCAAGGCGGTCGCGCCGTCCGCCGACCCGGGGGCCGTGCTGGAGCAGATAGCCCGGCAGGCCGGGGAGGCGGCGCAGCCGGAGTGACGGTCTCCGACGGTCCGCGGAGGGAGCCGGAGCCTGGCATCCTGGGGCCGTGAATCCCGAGAATCCGCTTCTCCGTCCGCTGCTGGTGGTGGACGGGGCCAATGTCGTGGGGTCGGTGCCCGACGGCTGGTGGCGCGACCGGCGCGGGGCCGCCGAGCGGTTGCGCGATCGGCTCGCCACCACCGGTGGCACGGTCGACGGCCCGTACCCGGGTCCGTACGAGGTGGTCCTGGTCGTCGAGGGGCGCGCCCGGGGCGTCGCCCCCGTGGCCGGCGTGCGGGTCGAAGAGGCGCCCGGCAGCGGTGACGACCTGATCGTCGAACTGGTCCGGAGCGCGGACGGACGCCCGTGCGTGGTCGTCACGGCCGATCGGGAACTGCGCCGGCGCGTGCAGGAGGAAGGCGCCCGCTGCGTGGGTCCCCGCGCCCTTCCCCCGGCGCCCGCCCCCTGACGGTTTCACGGGGGACCCGGCCGGTTCTCCGTCGTCACGGCGCAAACGGCCCCGTTGACCGCCTCCGGCGACCGCCCTAGCTTCTGTAAGCACCCGCTCACACAACGGAGGCGCTCCATGACCGCGACGGCGGATCCCACTCCCCTGGCCTATCCGTTCAACGAGCCCGAAGGACTCGGCCTCGCCGAGGCGTACGAGGAAGCGCTGGAACGGCCCGGCCTGTTACGCGTCCGGATGGCGTACGGCGAACCCGCCTGGCTCGCCACCCGCTACGCCGACGCCCGCCTGGTCCTCGGCGACCGGCGCTTCAGCCGTGCCGAGTCGCTCAAGCACGACGAGCCCCGCCAGTCCGAGGCGCAGCAGGACACCGGCATCCTCGGCATGGACCCGCCGGGCCACACCCGGCTGCGCACGCTGGTCGCCAAGGCGTTCACGGTCCACCAGGTCGAGAAGCTGCGGCCCCAGGTGCGGGAGCTGGCCCACGGGCTCCTGGACGAGATGGAGGCCGCGGGGCCGCCGGCCGACCTCGTGGAGTCGTACGCGCTGCCCATCCCGGTCGCGGTCATCTGCCGCATGCTCGGCGTGCCGGAGGAGGACCGCCCGAAGTTCCGGGTGTGGAGCGACGCGGCCCTGTCCACGAGTTCGCTGACCGCCGAGGAGTTCTGGCGCAGCCGCGAGGAACTGCGCGCCTACATGGCGGCGCTCATCGAGGACCACCGGGCCCGGCCGCGTCCCGATCTGATGACTGGTCTGATCGAGGCCCGTGACACCGGTGACCGGCTGACCGAGCTGGAGCTGATCGACCTGTGCGTGGGCATCCTGGTCGCGGGGCACGAGACGACGGCCAGTCAGATCCCCAACTTCGTCCACGCCCTGCTCGACCACCCCGACCAGCTCGCCCTGCTGCGCGAGAGGCCGGATCTGGTCAAGGGGGCCGTCGAGGAACTGCTGCGGTTCGTCCCGCTCGGCAGCGCCGCCGCCTTCCCCCGGTACGCCACCGAGGACATCGAGGTGGGCGGCACCCTGGTCCGGGCGGGCGAGCCGGTGCTCGTGGCGATCGGCGCCGCCAACCGTGACGCCCTGAAGTTCACGGGCCCCGGACGGCTCGACGTGACCCGCACGGGTGTCCAGCACCTCGGCTTCGGGCACGGCGTCCACCACTGCCTGGGGGCGCCGCTCGCCCGTCTGGAGCTCCAGGAAGCGGTCCTGGCGCTCCTCACCCGCTTCCCCGACCTGCGTCTGGCGGGGGACGTCCGCTGGAAGGACCGAATGCTGGTGCGCGGTCCGCGCGAGATGCCGGTGGGCTGGTGAGCGCGGTGGGCTGGACCACCCGGGTCGACCGGGAGATGTGCATGGGCTCGGGCATGTGCGCCGGGCTCGCCCCGGACCTGTACCGGCTGGAGGGCGACACCGCGGAGCCGGTGCGCCAGGAGATCGCCGAGGACGAACGGGCCCTGGACGCCGCCGACTCCTGTCCGGCGCTCGCCATCACCGTCCGCGCGGGCGGCCGGACGGTGGGCCCCCGCCACTGATGGCACCGGCGGCGGGCTGTCCGGCAGGACCGCCCGCCGCCGTGGACGGCCGCGCCGCCCGGCGGCCGCCCCCGCCCAAGACTCGCCCCCGCCGAAGGCCCGCGCTTGTCCGGGATCCGGGTCTTCAGACTTCAGGAAATCCCTTCGTAGAGAATTTCAAATTTCTGCAAGTCTTGGGCACGCGTATGACGGAAGGGGGTCAGACCTCCATCTCCTCTTCGACGCGGCGCAGTTGGTGCCGGGCCATGGCCAGGTTGGCCTTGTGCTTGTCGAGGACGAGGTAGAGGAAGAGGTTGGTCTTGCCCCGCCCCTTCCCGAGGGTGATGAGGTGGTACTGGTTGCCCAGGGTGATGAGGATGTCGTCGATCTGCTCCTGGAGGCCGAGGAGCTCCATGGTGTGGAGCTTGGCCCGGATCACGTCGGTGTTCCCCGCGACCGCGACGTGGACGTCGAAGTCTCGTCCGCCGCCGAGGGATCCCAGAGCCATGCCGCTGGTGTAGTCGCCCACCGCGGCGGCGAGACTGCCCTCCACCCGGGTCATGATCTCCTTGAGAGAGACTTCCACGTTCGCCATGGGCTGCCGCCTTCCGTAGTGGATATGCCGGGCGCCTTTGCGCACCCGCCGAGGCGACGCTACCCATCCCGTCCGCCCGGCGGAGGCGCTTTGCCCGAACACGGGGCGCGGACCGCCGTCATCGGCCGATCCGCGACCGCTCCCGTACGGGTCGGGGGCCCGGCCGGCGGCCCGGCGGTCAGCGGCGGACCGAGGCGTCGAGGTCCGCAAGCAGCGCGGCCTGGCCCTGGAGCACCCCGGTGAGGATGCCGCGCGCGACCCGGAGGAGCTCCGCGACCTCGTCGTTCACCAGGCGGTAGTACACGCTGACGCCCTCGCGCCGCGTCAGGACGAGGTTCGACCTCCGCAGCACGGCCAGTTGCTGGGAGAGCGCCGCCGGCTCCACGCCCACCTCCGGCAGCAGCTCGGAGACGGCGTGCTCGCGGACGCTGAGCAGCTCCAGGACCCGGATGCGGACCGGGTGGCCGAGGGTCTTGAAGAACTCGGCCTTCAGTTGGTAGAGCGGTGTGCTCACCTCGGTGGCCGGTTCGCCGCCCGCCGCCCTGGGTGCGCGTGCTGGCACGGTGGGCCCCTCCCTGGCTACGGGCGGCCGCCGTCGATCCGCCGATGCTGTGGGGACCCACGATCCCAGACTCCCGCACCGCGGCACACCCGTCTTCGCACATCGGAGCCGTCTTCCCCCCTTCGAAGCCCCCGCGCCGCGCCCGGCCCGACGTTCCGTGCCGGGTGCG
Source organism: Streptomyces bikiniensis (assembly GCF_000716625.1). Lineage (NCBI taxonomy): Bacteria > Bacillati > Actinomycetota > Actinomycetes > Kitasatosporales > Streptomycetaceae > Streptomyces > Streptomyces bikiniensis. The sequence goes on from NZ_JNXJ01000040.1 coordinate 37,191, forward strand.
GCCGTCAGGTGCGGGTCGGTACGGGGCCGCACAGGTGGTTGCCCGGTTCGGCCGGGTCGTCGCTGATCCAGAACTGGATCCACAGCTCGGTGAATTCGGGACGGTCGAGGTAGCCGTCCCCGTCCTGGTCGAGGCGGTCGAAGACGTCGGCGACGTCGACGCTCCCGCCGTGCCACGTGTCGACCAGCCTCCGGTGCTCGGCGGGAGAGATGCGGCCGTCCCCGTTCTCGTCGACGGCGTCGAAGACGGTCTCGGCGGTCGCGGCGACGACCTCGCGCATCGTGGGCAGCAGGTCCACCATGGCGAGGATCTCGTCCAGGTCGACCCTGCCGTCCCCGTCCGCGTCCACATGGGTCGCGAGGAGGTCCCACCAGCCCAGCATGACCGCGTCCACGCGCGCGGCCAGTTCGGATCCCGGTCGCACGCGGGGCAGGGCCCTCCAGCGCTCCGCGAGGGCCTGGAAGTCGCTCCGGTCCAGGTAGCCGTTGTCGTCGGCGTCGAACGCGCGGAACATGCCGGTGAGCTTGTCGCGCTGGAATCCACTTGCCACGGGCGGCCTTTCCGTCGATGTCCCGGCGATCCTTCCCGCGAACGGCCGCACCCCAACGGCGCCCGGTGTCGCGGCGGGGCGCGCCCCCGCTCCCGTCCGTACGCCCGGTGCCCCGCGCGCCCCGTTTGACGGCGCGGGGCCACCCGTGGGGGTGATGGGGGGCGGCTCGGTCCCGCCCCTTCCGGACGGAAAAACCCGGGGAGGATCGAACAACAGTGGGTTAGGCTGGCGGAGATGACGAACTTCTCCTAGTACCGATTGGGGGACTCGTTCGCGCAAGGTGAGTGCTGATGGCACACCACCTCGCGAACGAGATTCCGACCCGTCTGCTGATGTGGCGGCGCGTGCGCCAGTACGCGGTGCCACCGTCCATGATCGAGACCGCGACCGCACGGCGTGCGGTCGGTGACTGGGCGGGGGCCTGTGCCGCCGCCCGGATCGACGTCGACTTCGATCTGCGCGCCGTGGCCGACCGCCACGGCACCGGCCCGGCCGCCCGGATCCGTGCCGACCTGCGTCGTCTGGCACCGGATCTGCTCCGCTGGCACATGCCCCGCATCGCCCCCGACGGGCGCCTCCGTCCCGGGCTCACCCTCGCTCTGGCCCGTTACGGGGTGCCCGGCGCCGTGCCGTTGAGCCTGGTGGTGCGGACGCCGCCGGCCTGGGCGGACGCCGGGCAACGGATGTCGCTCGCCGTGTGGGAGGGGTCCGGGAACGATGTTCCCGGGCGCTCTCCGTGCGTCCACCCGCATCCGCATCCCGACCGGCGCTTCCGGCTCGACCTGCACCGGCACCTCTGGGACGCGGAGCAGGCCGGTGACCTGGGGCGGCGGTGCGGTGCGGACGGGGAACCGTCCGCGGTGCCGCCCGAAGGGCTCGACGCGTCCCTCCTCCGGGGCGGCCCGTGGGCGGTCGCGCGGTGGGCGGCCGAAGCCGAGTCGCTGCTGCGGTCCGAGGGGCTTCCCCCGCGCGGAGCCTTCACCGTACGGCTCGGTGCGGGGCGGCGGGCCGTGTACGCGCTCACCGCGCCCGACGACAGCCACGCCCCGGTCCTCGGACCGCCGCGGGAACCGCTGCCGCCGCAGGAGGCGGCGGCGCTTCCGGTGCTGCCGGAAGCGGCGGCCCGGGTCCTTCCCGACCTGGAGCTGCTGCGCGCGGGGCTGATCGCGGCGGAGCGGCTGCACCCTCTCGTCGCCGAGGCCCTGGCGGGGGCCGTCCCCGCCGTTCCCCCGGCGCTGTCCGGCTTCTTCCACGAGCCGGGTGATCCGCACCGGGTGGAGTGCCGGGGCGAGGTCCACCGGATCGCGCTGAGGAACGGGGCGCTGTCGGCGGTCGACCACGACCCGGTCACCCTGCGCCGGGAGGAGCTGCTCGTGGCCCTCGGCGGGCCGGCGCTGCCCTGTCTGCGGGCGATCGACGCGGTGCACCGCAGTCCGGAGGCCCTGCCCGCGGTCCGGGAGCGGCTCGGACACGGCGACGTCGCCGGGGCGCTGGACGTCGTGGTGGGGCTCCTCGGTCCCGGTGCGGTCCTGCGCGACGGCCCGCTCCGGGAGGAGCTGGTGTCCGCCGCGGCCCGCCGCGTCGACCACGGACTCTTCCGCGCGGGCCTGGTTCCCGAGCATCCCGCCGCCGGTGCGCGCGCCGGCGCGGCGGGCGCGGGGGACGCCCCGGGCACGAGGTCCGCGAAGGCGGACCACCGTCCCCGGCTCGACCGCCGTGCGCCCCTGTCGATGCGCCGCAAGCGGAACGAGCCGTCCCGGCCCCGGGTCGGCCTGTCCGCACCACACCCGATCTTCTGAGCCCCCGTCCCCGACCTCCTTCAACCGGGGCTCCTTCACCCGGAGTTCCTTCGTTCTCCCGGCTCCTCCCCTCTCGGGCTTCTCCGCCGTCCGCGTTCCCCCGCCTTCCGGAACCCCTCCGCGCGTACCACGTCGAGCCCTTTCACGTCCCGTGACACCCGGACGGGTCGCCCCGTCCCCTCATTCCCTCAGGTGATGCCCATGACGTTCCGTACCCCCGTGTCCGCCTCCGCCCTCTCCCCCGCGGCCGGCACCCGCCTCGCCGTCGCCGACGACCTCCTCGGGCTCCTGCGGGCGACGACCACCGAACCGCGCCCCGACGAACAGCTCGAAGCGCTCACCCTGGCCGTCGCCGCCGACCTGCCCGTACTGCTCTGGGGCGAACCGGGCATCGGCAAGACCGCGGCCCTGACCCGGCTCGCCGACTCCCTCGGTCTGCCGCTGACGACCGTCATCGCCAGCGTCCACGAGCCGTCCGACTTCTCCGGGCTGCCGATCGTGGGCGACGACCCGGAGGTACGGGGAGTGCCGATGGCGCCGCCGCAGTGGGCCGTGGAGCTCGTGCGCGCCGGGCGGGGCCTGCTCTTCCTGGACGAACTCTCCACCGCGACGCCCGCCGTGCAGGCCGCGCTGCTCCGGGTCGTCCTGGAGCGGCGGGTCGGCACGCTGCGGCTGCCGCCGGGCGTACGGATCGTGGCCGCCGCCAATCCCCGGGCGTCGGCGGCGGACGGGTGGGAGCTGAGCCCTCCGCTGGCCAACCGGTTCGTGCACCTGTACTGGGTGCACGACCGGGAGGTGGTGGTGCGCGGTCTCGGCGGGGTCTGGCCTCGGGCGGAGCTGCCCCGGCTGGCCCGGGAGGGGCTGCCGGAGGCGGTGGCCTTCGCCCGGCGCGCGGTCTGCGGCTTCCTGAAGGCCCGGCCGACGCTGATCCACCGGCTGCCGTCCACCGAGACGCAGCGCGGGGGCGCCTGGCCCTCGCCCCGGAGCTGGGAGGCCGCGCTGACCCTCCTCGCCTTCGGGACGGCGGCCTCCGTCTCGCGGGAGGTGCTGGCGCTGCTGGTGCGGGGAGCGGTGGGGGACGGGCCCGGGCTCGAACTCCTCGCCCATCTGGACCGGATGGACCTGCCGGACCCCGAGTCGCTGCTGGCCGATCCGTCCTCCGCCGCACTGCCGGAGCGCGGCGACCTGCGCCAGGCGGCCCTCGACGCGGTGGTGGCCGCCGTCGGGGCGCGGCCGGAGCGGGAGCGGTGGGAGGCGGGCTGGGCCGTACTGGTCCGGGCGCTCGAAACCGGCGCCCCCGATCTGCTCGTCGCCCCGGCGTCGACGCTGGCCGCGCTGCGCCGGGACGACTGGGAGATCCCCGAGTCGGTGGAGCGGCTGGCCGGGGTGGTCGGGCTCGCCCGGCGCGCGGACCGGTCGGTGGGGCGCGCCACCGCCGCGGTCGGTGCCGGGCGCGCGGCGGGGGCCCGCCGGTGACGGGGGCCGCGCGGCCCCGGCCGCCGCACCGGAGGCACCCGGTTCCGGTGCCGCTCCCCCGCCCGGTGGCCCCTCCCCCGCCGCCGCGCCCGGTGCGGGCCACCGCGCCGACGCCGCCGGCCGGTTCCGGCGCGTCGCGTGACCGCAAGGGGCCGGCCGGTGCGTACGGACTCCCCCTGGACACGGACAAGTTGCTGGCCGCCCGGCTGCACGCGGCCAGGGTACGGCCCTATCTGGCAAGCGCGCTCTTCGCCCTGCACGTGGTGGAGGACCGGTCGGTGCCGACGATGGCGGTGGACGCGTACTGGCGCTGCTACGTCTCCCCGGGGTTCGTGGCGTCCACTCCGGTGGAGGAGCTGGCGGGCGTCTGGGTGCACGAGGTCTCCCATCTGCTCCGGGACCACCACGGGCGGGGCGAGCGGTACGCGGAGGAGCACGGCGAGCACGGGCCGGGAGAGCGGCTTCGGCGCAACATCGCCGCCGACTTCGAGATCAACGACGACATCTACGGCGACGGCCTGCCCCGGCCGGCCGGGGCGGTGCTCCCTTCGCTGCTGCGGCTGCCCGAGGGGCGGTTGATGGAGGAGTACCTGCGGACGGCGTCGATGTCCGGACTCGCCGCCGGCCTGGCCTGGCTGGACTGCGGCAGCGGCGCGGACGGCCACGCCCGGCCGTGGGAGCTGGGGCCCGACGGGGCCCACGGGCTGAGCAGGCAGCAGCGGGACGCGGTGCGCTTCCGGGTCGCGGAGGGCATCAAGGGCCGGCCGGGCGACGCGCCGGAGGGGTGGCGCCGGTGGGCGGAGGAGGCGTTCCGTCCGCCGCAGCCGTGGCGGCGCCTGCTGGGGGCCGCGATCCGTTCGGCGGCGGGGGCGCCGGGGGCGGGCGAGGACCACAGCTACCGGCGTCCGTCCCGGCGTTCGGCCGGTGTGCCGGGGGTGGTGCTGCCGAGTCTGCGCCGTACGCCGCCCAGCGTCTGCGTGGTCATCGACACCTCGGGGTCCGTGAGCGACGCCGAGCTGGGCGGTGCGCTCCTGGAGGTGGCGGCGATCTCGCGGGCGGTGGGCGGGCGGCGCGACCTGGTCTCGGTGATCTCCTGCGACGCGGCGGCCGGGGTCGCCGTGCCGCTCTGCCGGGCGGAGGACATCGAGCTGGTCGGTGGCGGGGGGACGGACCTGCGCTCGGGTTTCGCCCGGGCCCTGCGCGCCCGGCCGCGTCCGGACGTCATCGTCGCCCTGACGGACGGCCAGACGCCCTGGCCGTCCGTCCGGCCGCCCTGCCGCACCGTCGTCGGGCTCTTCCCCCGGCCCGCCCGCTCGGTGGACGAGGAGAACCCCGATTACGTCCCCGACGCCCCGCCCGCCTGGGCGCGTGTCGTCACCATCGCCTGACGCCCGGGGCGGTGCCCGCGCCCGATCGGGCTTCGCCGGGTACGGCCACGGCTTGTCAGGTCGCCCCTGACGTTCCTAAGCTGGCCGTCAGGGGCGGCCTGACAGGCGGGCCGCCGGTGGAGGAGGGTGCCGTGTTCGCCGGGAAGACGGACGACGACGGCCGGATGTGCTCGTTCTGCGCCAGGCCCGAGGCGGAGGTGACCAAGCTGGTCGCCGGCCCCGGGGTGAACATCTGCACCGAGTGCGTGGACCTGGCCGCCTCGATCGTGGCCGAATACCGGCCGGGTCCGACCGAGTTGCGGATGCCGATGTGGGGCGAGCTGAGCGACGCCGAGATGCTGGAGCGGCTGCCCCGGGTCGCGGCCGTCGCCGACCGGATCGAGGCCGATCTGCGCATGTGGGTCACGGAGCTCCGGCGACGCGGCGTGACCTGGGCCAGGATCGGCCAGGCGCTGGGCATCACCCGCCAGTCGGCCTGGGAGCGGTTCTCCGGGGAGGAGTGACCCGGGAACCGTCACCCGACGGCCGCGGGTGCGACGGCCGGATCCCCCTGGCGCACCGGTCGCACCGGCCCGCGGAACGGACGGAACCACGGCCCGGCGGACCGGTCGGGTGGAGCGCCTGGACGGCGCTGCCGAGGGCCTGCCGGTCGCGGGGGTCGGCGGCGAAGGAGCGGTGGGCTTCGGAAGTCGCCCACCGGGCGGAGTCGAGGACGGTCCGGGCGGGTGGGATCGGGCGGAGCGATCGGCCGGAGGCCGGTGGTGTCGGTCGTGCCACCAGCCTCCCGCCTCGACCGCGATCGGGGCCGCCCCCCTCGGCCGAAGCCGGCCGTCGCTCCGGACGGGGGATCAGACGGTCGGGGCGATCAGGTCGCTCAGGGGCTGGGCGGAGTCGGTGCCGGAATGACCGAAGGGGGCGTCGAAGCTCCAGACGAGGAAGAGCAGGAAGACCACCAGGGAGCTGAAGGTGGCGGCCAGCAGCAGTTCGCGGGCGGAGCGGCGGATCTGCAGGGTGTAGAGCAGGCCGAGGGTGACCACGGCGCCGGCCACGAGGCCGAACCAGACGGCGCCGGGCAGGGTGGTGCCGGCGCTGTCCAGGCGCTGGTGGCGGGCGTCGTCGGCGGCGGCGACCTGGTCGAGAAGGGGCTGGTAGGCCTGGGCCTGCAGTTCGTCGGACGGGGTGTGGTGGGCGATGTCGCTGCGGATGCGGCCGAGCAGTTCGGCGCCGGTGGAGCCGACGGGGACGTCCTCCTTCATGGCGGGCCACTCGGCGGTGACGGCGTGCCGGGCGTAGGCGTCGATGTGCTCCTTGACCTGGGCGCGGAAGGCGGCCGGATAGACGTCGAGCCGCTGGTCGATCTCGTACAGGGCCTGGGCCTCGCGCTGGACGGTGTCCTCGGCCGCGCCACGGGCCTCCCACACGCCCGCGATCGCCAGGCCGAGCACGATGGCGTAGACGACGCCGACCATCATGACCATGTACTCCAGCACGTCCGGGGTCTCGGAGGTGTCCTCGTCCGCGGCCACCCTGCGGTGCCGCATGACGGTGGTCGCGATGACGAGCAGGCAGACCAGGACCGAGGCGAGGGTGTAGACGAGCCATTCCGGCACAGCGCAACTCCAGTGCGGGTGAAGTGAGAAGGGAAAGGGGGCCAGTACAGGTACAGGTATGAGTACGGGTACGGGGTGTCAGCCGCGGCCGCGGCGGCGGGAACCCGGGCGCAGGGCGACCGCGGCCAGAACGCCCGGGAGGGTGACGACGACCGTGGACATGGTCGTCGTCATTCCTGCCGGGAGCGGGCGGGTGGGGCCGCCGGTGTAGTGCGGGCGCGGTACCCACCGGAAGGCCTGCCGCGCCTTCGACGGGGCTTGGGGCGGGGCCGGGGCGGCGGTCGGGAGTGGGGCGGGGTCGGGGCCGGGCGTCGGGGCGGCCGGCGCGGATTCCGCGAAGGGCCCGGCGGTCTTCGGCGCGGTGGCTCCGGGCTCCGCGTGACGGGCGGCCGGCGGGGCGGGCCGGGGCGGGGACGTCACGGTCGGCTCGTACGCCGGCACGGACGAAGGCGGCGCCGGGGGCTGCGAGGCGGGCGGGGCCGGGACGGACGGCCGCGGTGCGGGCGGAGGCGCGGACGGTGCCGGTGCCGGGGGGCGGCACGCCGGCGGGGGCGCGGTCGCGGGCCGGGGCGCGTCCGGTCGGGGTTCCGAACGGTCGTGGCCCATGTCGATCCACACGTCCGGGGCGCACACCACCAGGCGGTCACCGGTCGGAGTGTGGTCCATGACGACCGCGGTGCCGCCGTGCTGGGGCAGGGGGCACAGGGCCGCCGCGGCTCCCAGACCGACGCTGATCCAGCTGCCCACCGAACCGTCCTTTCCCCGCTACGACCTGTTTCCGTGCGCCCCGGCCCGTCCGGGGGGGGCGGAGGCGCCGCCGCCGGGAGGGGGCGACACAGCGGGTAACGATCATGGACGGGTCAGGTCACGGGGCGTGCGCCCCGGAGGAGGCTTCGGGCGCGGCCTTTCACCGGGGTGGAGGAATCATCCGGGCATCCGATCCGCGGCCCGCCGTTCCCCCGGCCGTGGTTCCGGCGGCCGTGGTTCCTCCGGCCGTGGTTCCGGCGGGCCGGAGGTGATCGGGTCCTTCACGCCGTCCTGCGGACGGTGACGACGGGGCAGTGCGCGTACGTCATCACGGCCTGGCTGACCGAGCCCAGGAGCAGTCCGGCGATGCCGCTGCGGCCGCGGGCGCCGACGACCAGCAGTTGGGCCGTCCTGCTCGCCTCGATCAGGGCCTCGTGGGCCTTGCCTTCCACCAGGTCGCGTCGGACGGTGACGTCCGGGTGGGTGTCCGCGCGGCCGGTGACCGCCCGGGCCAGCGCCTGCTCCTCGGACTCGGGGGTCGTGCCGGGCGGGGCCTTGTCGGGCTGCCACGCGTGCACCGCCACGAGCCCGGCCCGGCGCCGCGCGGCCTCGGCGAACGCGACGTCGACGGCCTCTTCGGCGTCCGGGGAGCCGTCGACGCCCAGGACGACGGGTTCCGCGCCGGCGGATTCCCCGTGCTCTTCGCGGACGGTCATCACGGGGCAGTGGCTGCGGGCGGCCAGGGAAATGGGGGTGGAACCCAGCAACAGGCCCGTGATGCCCCCCATTCCCCTGGAGCCGACGACGATCAGGTCCGCGGCCCGCGACTCGGCCTCCAGCACGTGCACCACGTCGCCGGTCACCACGGCCTTGGTCACCACGAGCTCGGGCTCGACGCCGAGGGCGTGGACCGCCGCCTCCTGGACCAGGGTGGCGGAGGCCGGGTCCGGCACCACGTACCTGGGTTTGATCGGCACCTCGACGTGGACCACGCGCAGTCTCGCGCCGCGCCGCGCCGCCGCCGTGGCGGCGGCCGCCACGGCGGTGAGGCTCATGTCCGAGCCGTCCACCCCGACCACGACGAGATTGCTCATAGCTGGCTGCTCCACTTCAAGCGCGGGTTCCCAGCCTCACCCCGTCGGCATGCCGCTGCAATTCCTGCGCCTCCGGGGGAAGGCCGGGGTCGGCGGGGTCAGACCCTGCGGCCCGCGCGCAGCTCCAGCCGCTCCCCTTCGAAGCGGGCGCGGAAGTCCCGGTCGTGCGAGACCGCGACCACCGCCCCCGGGTAGGCCGCGAGCGCGGCCTGGAGGTCCTCGACCAGGTCGAGGGCGATGTGGTTGGTCGGCTCGTCGAGGACGAGGAGGTCGGCGGGCCGGGTCACCAGGGTCGCGATCTGCAACCGGCGCCGCTGCCCCGCGGACAGGTCGGCGACCGGAACGTGCAGGTCCTCCTCGCGGAACAGCCCCAGGGACAGGAGCGGTTCGGCGTGCTCGTCCGGCGGTCCGGGCCGTCCGGCGGCGAACGCGGCGAGCAACGGGAGCCGGGTGGAGCGTACGGGCAGCTCCTGTGCGAGGTGGCCGATCCGGGCGGGACGGCGCACCGTGCCCGCGTCCGGCTCCAGGTCGCCCGCCAGGACGCGCAGCAGCGTCGTCTTGCCCGCGCCGTTCTCGCCCGTGACCAGGAGCCGCTGTCCGGGCGCGACCGTCAGGAGTCCGTCCAGGCGCAGCCGCTCCCCGACCCGTACGCCGTCGAGTGCGGCGAGGGGACCCTGCGCCGGGCCGTCCTCCGCCACCGACAGGGACGTCGCGAAGCGCAGCGGGGCCGGCGGTTTCGGCACGGGGTGGCGCCGCAGCCGGGCCAGGTGCTCCCGGACCGAGCGCACCTGGCCGCCGAGCTTGGCCTCGCTGGAGCGGCGGTGCTTCCCGAAGCCCTGTTTCGGGTCGCGGCCGGTGGTGGAGAGCCGCCTCGTCGCGGCGTCGAGCAGTTCCTCCGTACGGGCCACCTCCTCGGTCCACTCCGCGTACCGCTGCTCCGCGCCGCGCCGGGCGGCGGCCTTGGCGGCGCGGTAGCCGGCCCAGCCGTCGCCGTACCGGCGGACGGTGCGCTCGTCGCGGTCGACCTCCAGGATCGTGGTGGCGACGCGTTCCAGGAAGCCGCGGTCGTGGGTGACCGCGACGACGGTGCCGCGGTGGGCGCGCAGCCGTTCCGCCAGCCAGTGCGCGGACGCGGCGTCGAGGTGGTTGGTCGGCTCGTCCAGGAGGAGCAGTTCGGGGGCCGCGGCCAGGACGCAGGCGAGCGCGAGGCGCGCCTGTTCGCCGCCGGAGAGGGAGCCGAGCGGGCGGTCGCGGGCGATCCGGCCGATGCCGAGGGCGTGCGTCGCGGCGTCCACCCGGGCGTCGGCCTCGTACCCGCCGCGTTCCTCGTAGGCGATCAACAGTTCGCCGTAGGCGGCGAGCTGCTCGTCCGACGCGTCGGCGAGGGTCTCCTCCGCCGCGCGGAGCCTCCGCTCCATGGCGCGCAGTTCGGCCAGGGCGTGGTCGACGGCGTCCTGCACGGTGCGGGACGCGTCGAGGTCGAGGGTCTGGGCGAGGTGGCCGACGCCGCCGGGGAAGACGGCGGTGACCTCCCCGGAGTCCGGCGTCTCGGCGGCGGCGAGCAGTCGCAGCAGGGTGGACTTGCCGGAGCCGTTCTCGCCGACGACGGCGGCCCTCTCGCCCGGTCGGACGGTGAGGGACACCTGGTCGAGGACGGTCCGGGCGCCGTAGGACTTGGTGACGTTCCGGAGGGACAGCTGCGCCGCGGCGGGTGCGGCGGGGGTGGAGGTGGGCAGGACGGTGCGGGCGCGGTCGAGCATGGGCTTTCCCCGGGCGTACGAAGGGTCTACGGGCGGTGGAGACGGCGGCGTCGGCCGTGCCCGGACTCAGACGAAGAAGAGGAAAGCCATGCCCTCACCGTAACAAGACGCGCCGTCTCGCCTCCAGTCGTTTGTTGCGTACGCCCGGGGCCCGGAGTCCGGGCGGGGCCGGGTCTCAGCGGCGCAGCAGGGCGCAGACGAAGTCCTCCTGGACGGCGCGGACCTCGGCCAGCAGTTCCGGCTTGAGGGTCTTGCTGGTCTGGGTGTTGATCGAGAACGTCAGGGAGCGCTTCCCGTCCGCCGTGGCGGCGGCCAGCTGGGTGTAGCCGGGGAAGTTGCCGGTGTGGCCGTAGACCGTGCCGCACCGGGTCTCGTACCGGAAGATCGCCAGTCCGCCCGCGTTGGTCCCGGGTCCGGCGGGCTCCGAGGCGGCGCCGGGGATGAAGCGGCGCTGCTGCTTCCTGACCTCCTCGGAGAGGTAGCCGCGGCCGCCCGCCCAGGCCCGGACGAAGGCGTTCAGGTCCTCGGGCGTGGCCACGATGCCGCCGGAGGCCCATACCCCGGAGGCGCTGAGGGCCTCGCTGATGTCCTCGGGCGGGGCGGGCGGCGTGACGTCGTAGCCGTGCAGGTAGGGCCTCGGCATCCGGTAGCCCTGCGGGAGGACGGTCCGCCGCAGGTCGAGCGGCCGGTACACGAGCTGTTCGAGCAGGCGCTCGTACGGCCGGCCGGTCACCGCCTCCGCCATCAGGGCGACGGCGATGTTGTCGGAGTTCGAGTACGCGTACCGCGATCCCGGCGGGAAGAGCAGATTCCGGTCGGCGACGAAGTCGAGCAGTGCGCGCGAGTCGAAGCGGTGGCGCGGGTCCGCGAGCAGGATCTCCAGGAACGAGGGGGCGGTCGAGAAGTCGGGCAGTCCGCTGGTGTGGCTGAGGAGCTGTCGGAGGGTCACCTTGTGCCAGGCCTTCGGCAGGGCGGGGAGGCGGTGGCCGATCGTGTCGTCCAGGCCGAGGCGGTGCCGGTCGACCAGGCGCAGGGCGACCGCCCCGCTGTACGCCTTGGAGACGCTCGCGAGGCGCATGTACGCGTCCGCCCGGGGCGGTCTGCCGGTCCCGGTGTCGGCCACGCCCGCCCGGTGGACCGTCGTCCGGTCGCCCACCTGCATCAGGGCGATCGCGCCGGGCGGTCCGCCGGCCGTCCGGACGAGGTCGTCCAGCCTCTTCTGCAGGGCCTTGTCCGGGACGGGGGACGGGGACGGCGGAGAGGACGGGGAGAGGGGCGGTGACGAGGGCGCTCCGGTCGCCTGCGCGGGCCCGCCGACGCCCCCCAGCACGAGGGCGCCGGAGAGGGCGCCCGCGAGGGCGGCGGCGGACAGGCGCAGACGTGCGCGCGGGCGGAAGCGGACTCCGGGGCGTGCCGACACGGGGGCTCCTTCTGGGTGCGGTGGCGGGCGGGCGAGGCCCGACAGGGGATCCGGCGGATGGTCCGGTGGAGGGGATCCGGCGGACGAGGGTTCGCCTCAGCATCGGACGCCCCGCCGTCCCCCGCCTTTCCGCTGCTCCGTCCGGCCGAGATCCCCCACCCCGCCCCCGCCGTCACCGCCCCGCGTCGGGGGCCGCCGCTCAGAACGCGAAGGCCTCCCCGCCGTTCAGGGTGGTGCCCATGACGCAGGCGTTGGAGAAGGTGTGCTGCCAGGAGGTGCGGGCGCCCTCCCAGACGCCGTCCAGGGTGACGGTGACGGGGTCGAAGTGCTGCGGGCAGGCCCGGTCGGGGTCCGGGGAGGCGAGGAGCCCGCCGAACCCGCCACCCGCGAACCCGGCCTTGAGTTCGGCGCAGGCGGCTTCCGGAGCGGGGTGCGTGCCGCCGGGGACGGGCGCACAGCTGAGCGTGGTGGCGCGCAGGACGGTGACCGGGCCGGAGGCGTCGCCCTTGCCGATCGAGAGGACGACGGCGGAAGGGGCGTACAGGCTGGTGGATCCGGCTTCCGCGGTGCCGACGGCGCCGGTGAGGCAGAGAAGGGCGGCTGCGGAAACTGCGGCAGAACGACGAAGCACGAGAAGATTCTCTTTCGAATCGATGGGAGTGGGCGGCTTTTCTCCTGCGATTCCCGCCCACCTTGCGCTTCGGAGTGTGTCTGACACGCTGGGCTACCGCACCTTCACGACCGTTATTCGGACACGAGGGTGTGCTTATCGGTGTCCTCGGCGCGTCGAGGCTGCTCAGGAGCGGTGCGAGGGGCCCTCGGTACGGCCCCGTACCGCGCCGCTCCCCTCCCCCACCGGCCGCCGACCTGCTCGAAGACGCGCGCGCTTTACCGAACGGCCATTCAGTACGGCCGGTTCGTGACGCCTCGGCGCGGTGGCGGTGGCTACGGGCCCTCGTACAGGAGGGTGAGGGCTTCGGCGGAGAAGGGGTCGGCGGGGCGGTACCGGCGGGTGGAGACCGCGGCCAGGGCAAGGCCCGTGGCCGGGCAGAAACCGAGGAACGCCTGCTGCCCCGGGGTGGCCCCGCAGTGGAAGTAGGCCGGTCCGTGCGGGGTCGGCTGCTGGAACCAGGTCAGCGTGTGCGTCTGGCGGCGTTCCCCTCGGCCGTGGCTCAGCACCGGTCGGCGCACATCTCGCAGGGCGCCGGCCAGGGGGCCGTCCGGCTCCAGATGGGCCTCCAGGAAGGTGAGCAGGTCGTGCGGGGTGGCGCGCACGGCTCCCGCCGCGGCGAACCCCGCGATGTCCAGGGGCGGCAGGGGCGTGGTGCCGTCCTTGGCGTGGCCGGTCGCGTCCCGCCCGCCCCCGGCGCCGGGCCGCAGGGCGGTGCCGGACAGGCCGAGCGGGTCCAGGACGTGCTCGCGCAGGAGGTCGTCCCAGGGCGTCGCGGTGCGGGCCGCGAGGGCGTGGCCCAGGACGGCCACGCCGAAGTTCGAGTAGCGCCAGCGGGTGCCGGGGCGGCGGGGGCGGGCGCGGGCGAACGCCTCGACGACGCGCCGGGCGTCGTATCCGGCGTAGGGGTTGGTGTTCCGGCGCGGCAGTGCCCGCAGGTAGAGGTCGCGGGGCAGTCCGGGCAGCCCGGAGGTGTGCGTGATCAGGTGGTGGAGGGTGACGGGAGCGCGGCCGGGCGGCCGGTCCGGGAACAGGGCGGCGTCCACCGGGTGCCCGAGGGGGGCCTGTCCGGAGGCGGCGAGGCGGGCCAGGAGCAGGCCGGCGAAGGTCTTGGACGCCGAGCCGATCTCGTAGCGCAGTTCCCGGCGGTCGGCGGCCGGCGCGTCGGCCGTGCCGCCGCCGCGCAGCGTCCTGCGGCCCCGTACGGAGGCGGCGAAGACGACGTCGGGGGCGTCGACGGACGCGACGGCGGCGGCCAGCCGGTCGGCCAGGGGCTCGGTCGCGCCCGCTCCGGGCGGGCCGGCGGCCCGTACCGGCGTCTCGCCCCCGCCGTCCGCGGGGCCCGGTTCGTCCGTGTACGGCTTCATGTGGCCGCTCCCGGGGAGGGCGGCGCGCCCGCGAGGCGGGAGAAGGCGCGGGAGGTGGCCAGGGTGGCGGCGAAGGCGGCGACGACGGTGGGGTGGTACACCAGGTCGAACAGCACGTCCTCGTCGTCCTCCTCCGGCATGTCCCGTACGGCCGGCATGGCGCCGTCGGGCTGCTGCGCGGCGGCGAAGGCCCGCCAGGCGCGGGCGTCCAGCGTGGGGTGCTCCAGGCAGGCGTCGACGACGAGGAGTTCGCCGAGCAGGTCCCAGCGTTGCAGGTCCAGCCAGTCGTCCAGCCACACGGGGAGCCAGGTGGCGAGGTAGTCGGCGGTGGCGGGCGGCAGGCCGGCGGGGTGCGCGCCCCAGTCCGTGAGGTGGAAGACGGTGTGGGTGACGTCGTAGGCGGCGTACCCTTCGACCGTCCACGGCTCCGGCGCGCGGGCCAGCCAGGTGCGTGCCGCGGCCTCCTCCACCGGGATGCACGGGGTCAGCCCGAAGCGCTGTTCGAAGGCGCTCAGGCCCAGGCGCCGCACCGGCCTCATCTCCATCGCCGCCCAGCTGTCGAGGCGCTGGTTGAGCCGGACCGCGCGGTCGACGTACGGCCGGCGGTGGCCCATCTCCCAGAACGGCAGGTAGACGTCGAAGGGGACGGGGGAGATCGGCTCGCGGCGCTGGCCCTCCTCCAGCATCCGGCCGCCGTCGAGGACGTCGCGCCACAGGTGGTCCAGGAGCCGGCGGGCCAGGTCGACCTGGTGGGAGCCGGCGACGCCCTCGCGGAAGAGGACCTTGCAGATCATGGCGACTTCCCCGACGGGTTTGAAGCGGTCGAGGAAACCCGTCTCGGGGTCGGCGTCCGGCTCCAGGCGGAATCCCTCCCGGTGCTCGTACAGCCACTCCATGGCCCGCAGGCCGACGCGGTGGAAGAGCGCGGTGTCCACGGCGTCCGGTCCGTCCTGCGCGGAGGGGCCGGAGGGCGCGGGCGGCTGGTGGAGGGTCATGGGGCATCACCCGGCGGCGCGGTCTCGGGGCCCGGGAGGACCGTGGCGGTGAGGGGCACGGGAGGAACCCCGTACAGACGGGCGGCGGTGAGGGTCGCCGCGTAGGCGGCCACCAGTGTCGAGTGGTAGCAGTGGACGAAGCCGGGCTCGGCGGTGTCGTCGCGGCGGCTCGGGCCAACCTCGCACAGTCCGCCCGCCGTGTCCTGCGCGGCGGCGAGCCGGGCCCAGGCGGGTTCCACGGTCCGCGCCGGGACGGGGGTGGGGAGGCTGGCGGCCACGGCCAGCAGTTCTCCGGCGAGGTCCCAGAGCTCCTCCTCCAGGCACGAGTCCAGCCAGGCGGGCAGCCAGTGGTGGAGGTAGCGCGCCAGCCGGGGCGGCATGCGGTGCGGCGCGTTGCCCCAGTCGGTGAGGTGGAAGACGACGTGGGTGAGGGCGTAGCCGGCGGAGCGTTCGAACATCCACGGCTCGGGCAGGCTGCCCAGCCAGGTGCGGTGCAGGGCGGTGAGCGGCGGGGCGTGCAGGGGCAGGCCGGTGCGGTGTTCGGCGTTGAGGATGCCCAGGCGGCGGGTCGGGTCCTGTTCCGTGTGCGCCCAGCTCCGGGTGCGGGCCAGCGTGCGGGCCAGTTCCTCGAAGGCGGGGTGCCGGAAGCCCGCCGACCGGAAGGCGGCGTAGATCTCCAGCGGGTAGGTGGACATCGGTTCCGCGCGGAGCTGTTCGAGGAGCAGGGAGCCCCGGCGCGTCTGCCCCCAGGCGAACTCCAGGAGTTCGGCGGCGCGTCGGCGGGCCGGGCCGGAGGTGGTGTGGCGGCGGATGCCGTCACCGAGCTGGGCCAGTTCGCCGAGCGGTTTCCAGGTGCGGTCGACGAGCACGTCGGGGGCCAGCACGTCCTCGGGCAGCGCGAAGCACGGGAGGTGGTCGTACACCCAGTCCAGGGCGGTGCGCGCCACCTCCACGGCCTGCGGGGCCGCGGAGGGGCGCGGGGCGCCGCCGGTGAGGGGCGAGGCGCCGCCGGTAGGAGGCGGGGCGACGCCGGTGAGGGGCCGCGCCGTGTCACCGGCGGGCGGCCGGGGGCCTTCGCCGGCCGGTCCGGCCGTCTGCGCGCCGAGTTCCCGGTCCGGCACCGCCGCCGTCATGCGCGCACCCCCGTGGCGTCCTCCCGCCCGGCGCCTGCCGACCGGATCGCGCGGAAGTGCTGCGCGGCGTGCACGTGCAGGTCCACCCGGGGGTCGGAACCGCCCATAAGGAGGACGAAGTCCAGGCCGGAGTCCAGGCCCAGGGTCTTCGGCACGTCGTCGACCACCGCGAGCCAGCGGCCCGCGGCGGCGGCCTGGAGCCAGTCCCGTCGGCGCACCGCCCGGACGAAGCCGCGCGCGAGGTCGACGGGCCGCTGCCGGGCGGCTCGCGCAACGGCGGACTCCGCGAGCACCGCGTGCCCGCAGGCGGCTGCCGTCGCCGTGTCGCCGGGGACGGCGAGCGGGGCGAGGAGCGCGAGCTGGTGGGTGAACTGCTGCCAGGGGACGGCGGCCGGCCACGCGTCTCGTGCCCCGTCGGCCCCGGCGCCGTGGTCGGGGCCGGCGTCGTGGTCGGGCCCGTGCCCGGCCGGGAATTCGGCGGGCGCCTCGAAGACGACGGGCCGGGCGTCGAGGTGGTCCGACATCCGCGTCAGGGCCCAGTGGCTCCAGACGGTCACCGGGGAGGAGCCGGCCCGGGGCGGGAAGGTGTCGGCGGCGCGTCGGCACGCGGCGACGTCCTGCGGGTGCGGCGGCCTGCCGTGCACGAGGGCGGGGAGCAGGAGGTCCGGTCCGAGCATGCGCACGGCCGCGAGCCACGGGCCGTCGTCCTCCGTGCCGGCCGTCCCGTTCCGGGCAGAGGAGTGGTCCCCGCCCTTGAGGGCGGAGACCACGTCCGAGGCGAGGTCATGGACCGCTTCCGCCACACGGGCAGCCGCCTCTGACCGCTCCATCAGCCCTTCTTGGGGCGGGGCGTCGGCGGCGACAGCAGGAGGCCGTACTGGCCGCCGGCGAGCGCCAGCGCCGCGCATTCCCTGGTGTCACGGGCCGTGCCGCCCGGCTCGCACGGGTTCAGGGCCTCTTCGATGTCGATGTCGTTCCACGTGGTGTCGTGGACGATTCGCTCGGTGGAAGCCATGCCACCATCCCTTTCCACAAACTTAACCCGGCAAAGCGGGACTTTTTGGGTGGAATTTCCCTTCTATTAGAACGCCGCACCCGTATAGACGCAAGCGCACGGTCGTCACCGAAGCTCGACACCCGTCATCGGGGCGACGACCCGGCGGAGCCGGGAGCGCGGACGGTGAAACACGTCTTCGGGGGTACGGACGGAGGGACCCGCCGTTTCGCACAGGAGGAGGAGACGTCCGTGGCGTCCTCATTGCTGGAAGCACTCGACATCAAGGCACCGGTGGCCGTGAGCTGGTCCCTCTGGGCCGACGTCGAGCGCTGGCCCACCTTTCTCAGCCACGTCGGGCGCGTCGACCGCATCGACGCCCGGACGTTCGCGTGGCAGCTCTCCCTGCCGGGCGTCGACAAGGCCTTCGTGGCCGAACTGACCGAAGTGGTACCGGAGGAGCGGATCGCCTGGCGGACGACGGAGGGGGTCCACCACGCGGGGGTGGTCACCTTCCACCGGCTCAGCGACACGGAGAGCCGGGTGACGCTCCAGGTCGAGTACGAACCGAAGGGTTTCGTCGAGCACTTGGGTGCCCTGACGAACCTCGACGCGACCCTGGCCAACTACGACCTGGGCGAGTTCCAGCGGATGGCCGAGCACGAGGCCGGCCACCGCTGAGGACGGCCGCCCGACGCGCGGGAGCGCCGGACACCGCCGGCCCCGGAGAGCATGCCGGGGGCCGGCGGAACGCGGGAGGGGGGCGGGGCGGAACCAGGAGGGGGCGGGGCGGACCGCCCTCAGGCGGCCAGCTTCGGCGCCGGGCGGGCGCCGCGCGCACGAGAGGCGGCCAGCAGGGCGTCGGCGGCCGCCAGGGCGTCCTCGACGCAGGTCGTCCCAGTGGCCGCGCACAGGGTGCGGGAGACGTCTTCCAGGAGTTGCCCGTCCCTTCTCTCGCCACGCGCCTCGGCGATGCGCAGGTCCGCGTAACGGGTGAGCAGGGAACGGAGGGTGCGGGAATCGGGAATCGACACGGGCCGGCCTTTCACGGTCCAACAAGTGGTGCCCGTATGCCCCGCATCCGCCGGAACATGCCCGTCCGGACGAAAACCCGCGCCGATCGGACCGGAAGTCCTCCGGCGGGCGCGCCGGGCGCCCTCTGCCGCGCCCCCCGCCGGGTGGGCCACACTGGCGTCGTGCGCATCGTGATGATGACGGCGGGGTCGCGGGGCGACGTCGCGCCGTACACGGGTCTGGGTGCCGGCCTCGTGCGGGCGGGCCACGAGGTGACGCTGGCCACGCACGCGATGTTCGAACCGCTGGTGGCCGGTTCCGGAGTGCGGTTCCGTCCGCTGCCGGTGGACCCCCGGGCCGAACTGCGCTCCGAGCGGGGCCGACGGCTCCACGACGCGAGGACCGGCGCGGGCAAGCTCGTACGGCTGGTGTCCATGGCCCGCCGGGCGGCCGACGAACTGACGGCCGCCCTGGTGGAGTCGGCGCGGGAAGGCGACGTCCTGCTGGTCGGCGGGGCACTGGGGCCGCTCGGGTACGCGATCGCCGGGAGGCTGTCGCTGCCCGCCGTGGGGCTGCCCCTCCAACCCCTTCACCCCACGCGGGAGTTCTCCGCTCCGGTGCTGGGAACGCGGTCGCTGGGCGCGGTCGGGAACAGGTGGAGCGGACTCGCCGTCACGACCGCGCTGGAGTTGATGCTCGCGGGCTCCGTCCGGTCGCTGCGCCGGCACGGACTCGCGCCGGCGGGCCGGTCCGGGAGCCGCGCGGCGCCGCCCGTGCTGCACGGTTACAGCGAACTCGTCGTCCCCCGCCCCCGGGACTGGCCCGCGCGCCTGGAGGTGGCCGGGTACTGGTGGCCGCACGGGACCGGACGGCTCGCTCCGGAGCTGGAGGACTTCCTCGCCGCCGGACCGGCGCCCGTCTTCGTGGGTCTGGGCAGCGCCACCGTCCCCGATCCGGAACGGGTGAGCCGCGCGGTCGTCGCCGCACTGCGCGAGGCGGGCGTGCGCGGTGTCGTCCAGCGGGGATGGGCGGGGCTCGAAGGCGCGGGCGACGACGTGCTGACCGTCGGCGAGGTGCCGCACGCACTGCTGTTCCCGCGGACGGCCGCCGTCGTCCACCACGCGGGGGCCGGCACGACCGGTGCCGTCCTGCGGGCCGGAGTGCCCTCCGTTCCGGTGCCGGTCCAGTTCGACGCGGCCTTCTGGGCGTCCCGGCTGACCGCGCTGGGCACCGCTCCCCCGGCGGTGCCGTTGCGCCGCCTCACCTCCGGTGCGCTGGCCGCTGCCGTGCGCCGGGCAACGGCGGACGGCTCCTACCGGGATCACGCCCGGGCGGTGGCCGGGCGTCTGGCCGGGGAGGACGGCGTCGCACCGGTGCTCGCCGCACTCGACCGGGCGGTGCGCTGATCCGGGCGGTGCCGTGCACGGGCGGTGCGCTGATCCGGGCGGTGCCGTGCGCGGGCGGGTGACGGTGCGCCGTCACCCGCCCGCGCCGGCCGTCCGCCTCCACCGCCCGCCGGGAGACCGCCACCGCCGATTCCGGATCCGCACGTGCGGATCGCGGCGGAGCGGGTAGCAGGGAAGGCACTCCCGGGCTGCGGGCCTTCACCGGCCCGTGCGAGACCTGCCACAGCGGTGTCAGGAGCGCGGCCCCGGGGCGCCCGATCGGCCCGGCGGCTTGGAGAGACCACCATGCACCTCACGTACTCGGCGGCACGGCAGCCCTCGGACGGCCTCGCGGGCTGGGCGAACGGCCTCGTCGAGACCCTGGGCGGTCCCGGGGCGGGCCTGGCCGTGGCGCTGGAGAACCTCTTCCCGCCCCTGCCGAGCGAGGTGATCCTGCCCCTGACCGGGTTCGCTGCCGGTCAGGGCGTGCTCACGCTGTTCTCGGCGGTGTTCTGGACCACGCTCGGCTCGGTCGTGGGCGCCCTGGTCCTCTACTGGATCGGGATGCTGCTCGGGCGGGAGCGCCTGCACGCCCTCTGGGCGAGGCTGCCGCTGGTGAAGACCTCCGACCTGGAGCGCGCGGAGAAGTGGTTCTCCCGGCACGGCACCAAGGCGGTCTTCCTCGGCCGCATGGTGCCCGTCGTCCGCAGCCTCGTCTCCGCTCCGGCCGGGGTGGAGCGCATGCCGCTGCCCCGCTTCGTCGCGCTGACCGCGCTCGGCAGCCTGATCTGGAACGCCGCCCTGATCCTGGCGGGTTACTGGCTGGGGGACCAGTGGGACGCGGTGGGGAAGTACGTCGGCCTCGTCTCCAAGGCCGTCCTGGTCCTGGGCGTGCTCGCCCTCGTGGCCTACGTGACCGTCCGGCTCCGTGGCCGCGACCGGGACGGCGAACGCCGCGCCCCCTGACCGGAGGCGCACCGCGGCTCGACGGAGCTCCGGGACGGAAAACGTCCCGCCCGCCCCTTCTCGGGGCGGGCGGGACCGGTGTGACGGTGCGGCGCGAGGACGGCCGCCGGGTCCTACTTCAGGCCGTGGCCGCCGGGTCCTACTTCAGGCCGTTGCTGATCGCGCCGACCAGTTCGCCGTCGACGGTGTCGCCGTTGAACTCCCAGAAGAAGGCGCCGCCCAGGCCCTGGCTCTTGGCCCAGCCCATCTTGGACGTGACCGTGGCCGGGGTGTCGTAGCTCCACCAGTCGGTGCCGCAGTGGGCGTACGCCGTGCCGGCGATCGTACCGGTGGCAGGGCAGGTGGTCTTGAGGACCTTGTAGTACTGGTTGCCCGGCTCGACGCCGGCCGCCGGGCCGGTGGCCGTGCCGCCGGGGGCGGACTGGGTGACGCCGGTCCAGCCGCGTCCGTAGAAGCCGATGCCGAGCAGCAGCTTGGAGGCGGGCACGCCCTTGGCCTTCAGCTTGGCGATCGCGTCCGCCGAGTTGAAGCCCTGGGCGGGAATGCCGGGGTACGAGGTGAGCGGGGAGTGCGGGGCGGTCGGGCCCTGCGCGGCCCAGGTGCCGAAGTAGTCGTAGGTCATCACGTCGTACCAGTTGATGTACTGGGCGGCGCCGCCGTAGTCGGCCGCGTCGAGCTTGCCGCCGTTGGAGCCGTCGGCGGTGATGGCCGCGGTGAGCAGGTTGTTCGGGCCGAACTTGGCGCGCATGGCCTGCATCATGTTCTTGAAGGAGGCCGGGCCGCTGGTGTCGCAGGTCAGGCCGCAGGCGTTGGGGTACTCCCAGTCCAG